>CAXMNC010000237.1:0-193860 GCA_964194625.1 Acidiferrobacterales bacterium | reverse complement strand
GGACAGTGTGCGGGGGCCATCTACCGCAGCCTTTGTCAGTAAACTCTCAGAGGATGCGGGTACCACACTCATATACCTGCGGCCGATGTCTGTCGGTGGGCATGTTTTTGAATGCCGGGGAATCTACAGTCCCGAAGAGTTAAAGAAGGTTGTCGAACGCTTGACAAGAAGAAAGGATGTGGTCTACGTAGAGCAGGACCGGATGTTGCAGCATCAGAAGATAAATTAGTGCGCTATGTCAACAGAGTTACCAAGAACCGTCGATTTTTTTAGCCTAGTCCTGCTGCTGGTTTTTTCGGTGTCGTCGCCGATCGTGCAAGCGGGCGGCCTTCAACCGATACCCCAACAATCGTTAACGAGTCACACCGATCAATTAATCGTCAAGCTGCGAGATCAAGACGCCGGTGCCCAAACGGTCACCCTGGGCCCCGGTCGGGCGCAGGCCCTAAGCAATGCCGCAGGCGCCACCTTATTGCCTTTGCGGGCGATGGCGATCGGCACCCAGGTTCTCAAGCTGCCCTATCGCATGACGGTTGTCGAAGCCGCCGCGATAGCCGAAAGACTCAGCGGTGATCCCAATGTCGAGTATGCCGAGCCCGATCGAATCATGCGCCCATTACTGGTGCCTACCGATCTTCGCTATCCCGAACAGTGGCACTACCACGATCCCGTGGTGGATGGCGAACCGGGTGGCGCCAATTTACCGACTGCCTGGGACATCACCACCGGTGCCGGCGGCATCGTTATCGCGGTCATCGATACCGGCATCTTAGCCACGCACGCTGATCTTGCCAGCGCTCGACTCCTGGGCGGGTATGACTTTGTGTCTAACATCGTCATCGCCAACGATGGAGATGGCCGTGACGCTGATCCGTCGGATCCCGGTGACTGGGTGGTTGCGAACGAATGTTTCCCCGGCTCGGGTGCCTCCGACAGCAGTTGGCACGGCTCGCACGTCATGGGTACCGTTGGCGCGACGACCGACAACGGAGTTGGCGGGGCGGGGGTTAACTGGATGTCTAAGATTCTGCCCGTGCGTGTGCTTGGCAAGTGTGGTGGTTTTACTTCAGATATTGTCGACGCGATGATGTGGGCGGCCGGCAATCCTGTGGCTGGTGTCCCGAACAACGCGAACGCAGCCCATGTCTTGAACCTCAGCCTAGGTGGTCTTGGGCCGTGTAGCATTACTGCGCAAACGGCGATCGATACGATCACGGCGGCGGGGACTGTTGTCGTGATTGCCGCCGGTAATGATGGTTCTGATGCGTCGTTGTCGTCGCCGGGCAACTGTGATGGGGTTATTACGGTTGCCGCCACCAATCGGGCTGGCGGGCGCGCATTTTATACGGACTTCGGCAGCGTCGTAGAGATTGCCGCCCCTGGCGGAGAAACGATAATCTCTAGCAACGGCGTGTTGTCCACCATCAATACTGGTTTGATGACACCGGATGCCAGTCCCGCTGGCGATACCTACGCGTTTTATCAGGGCACGAGCATGGCAACCCCGCACGTCTCCGGGATTGTTTCGCTCATGCTCTCTATCAACAGTGCGCTGACGCCCACGCGGGTACTGAACGAGCTGCAAGCTAACGCACGCGCGTTCCCCACCGGCACTGGTTTCGATTGCTCCACCTCGACTTGCGGCGCCGGCATTGTCGATGCCGGGGCGGCCGTTCAATCGGTGAGCAATGCGATAGCACCGACGGCCAACGCCGGTACGCCCCAGATGGTCGATCCCGGAGCGCTCGTCACCCTGGATGGGTCCGCCAGTACCGCCAATGGCCTGGCGACCATTGCTAGCTATAGCTGGAGCCAGACATTCGTTCCTCCTGTCACGCTGTCGGACCCCAACATCGCCATGCCAACCTTCCCCGCCCCTGATAATGCGGCCACGGGAACGATGCTGACCTTCAAATTGACAGTCACCGATGATGGCGGCCTGACGAACATGGATACCGTGGTTGTCACGATCCGTAATGTGGCACCAACGCTTTCTATTGCCGATCAGTTCGTCTTCATCGGGGCGAATTTGTCATTCACCGTCACGGCCACTGACGCCAACGGCACAACGCCTAGCTTAAGCACCACCGGTATGCCGGCCGGTGCCACGTTTACGCCTGCCACAGGTGTTTTCGATTGGCCCAATGCTGGCCCCTTGGGTGTATATACTGTGACGTTCACTGCAATGGATGCAGAGGATGTGGGTGTTACTACCTCCAACGATTTGCGTATCGTTGTGGACTTCAAGTCAAGTAGTAGTGGCAGCAGCGGTTGCTTCATCGCCACCGCCGCCTATGGCACGCCCATGGCAGAGGAAATCCGCTATCTGCGCGCCTTCAGAGATGGTTATCTGTTACCCAACCGCATCGGGCGTCGCTTCGTTGAGCTCTACTATCGGTACAGCCCACCGATTGCGGACTATATTAGCCAACGCCAACAATTGCGCAGAGTTGTTCGAGTCGCGCTCATGCCCCTGGTTACGTTAAGTAAATGGCTGGTGGGCGATCGCATTGCTGATAATTCCCACCACACCCTTCGCTAGACTGCTGGGTCAGTTGGTTAATTAAAGGGAGGCGATGGCCTCCCTTTTCTTTTTGCGCCGTATGCACGATGGCTTTAGTCGTTAGCAAATAGGTAAGATGGGGCGATGGGTGAGGAGGAAAACCAGCGGCTGTTTTTTGCCTTGTGGCCCGACGAGGACACGCGCGAACGCTTGGCCACGCTTGCCCGGGATGATAGTACTGGCCGCTGGGTAGGCCGTGACAATCTTCATGTGACGCTAGCGTTTCTTGGCGCAGTGGATAAACACGCGCGATCGTGTGTGGAGCATGTCGCCTCGCAAATGAAGGCACCGTCGTTCACGTTGCATATGGACGAAGTTGGTTATTGGCGAAAGCCGCGCATTCTATGGGTAAAGGCATCTCGACTGCCGTCGCCCCTGGTACAGCTGCTAAGCAGTTTAAACGACGGTTTATCTACGTGTGGCTTTAAACCAGAGCGACGCGAATATCGTGTGCATGTCACCCTTGCCCGTAAGATGCACAAGCCTATCGCTCATCGTAGTATCGATCCCATACTCTGGCCGATCGACAGTTTTGTACTCGTCGAATCGCGAACGCTGCCGGCCGGGGCGAGTTACCAGGTGTTGAGAACCTGGTCTCTAAACGACACTTAACACAACCGCAGGTCGATATGTACGGACGGTCAGGGTTAGTTGCCCCCTCCACGCCTCCCCCAACAAGTGGGGGAGGTGAATGTCCCCGCCCCGTGTGGGAGGGGCGACCTACAGGGCAAGGATTGTTCCTGACAATCCTTTGCATTTCCACCGTCCCTGGCGGTCAGACATAGGAAGTTAGGGCAACGCATGGAGCACGACTACACGGATGTAGGAGTTAGAGTCGCGCCGGCGACCGACAGGGATGTCGGAAGTTAGAGCAACGCAGGAGCAGTTGCCGGGAGCAGCGACCGAGTTGCCGGCCAGGGGGAGGGGGTATTAGAAACGCTGACTGGGAGCCGTCAATGGCAACCCGGTTTGCATATAGGTTTCGTAAAATTCCAAGTGTCGGTATTGTCGGCTCTGCGGTTTGAACGGTGCCGCTCGAACTTGGCTATTGCAGCCTGCATAACGACGGTGGAGCGTGCCCAGCCCGTCCCATTTGGCGCGGTGGGCTGGGAACCCAACGCCATGGCCGAGCCCCGGACTAATTAGATTGCCACCGATAGACTTACCGGCAAAATCGACGTGACAACTTGCGCAGGAAAGATTGAGTTGGCCACGTCTCGCCCAGTAAAATCGTTGGCCTTCCTCATAGGCCTCGATTGCCCCAGGGCTAGAGATATTTAGTCTGATTCGCTGACCGCGAGACAGTGATTTCATATACGCCACGACCTGGGCCATTGTGCCCTGCTTTAAATCCTTGATTGGTTCTTTGCCTTTGCGTTTTAGGCACTCATTGATGTCGAGCACGATGGTGCGCACCATATTCGTTTTCTTGTCCCAATATGGATAGTGTTGGGCGATATTTCGGCCACCGTTCTTAAAGCAACTTGCTAGGTTGTTCTCTTGCCAGAAGATCTTCCCTTTTTCGAGCTCAGCCTTATAGGGCGGGGATTCCATTGCCTGCTCCCACGCTTTGCGAAGATCTTTGGCGACTGGTAGCGCATAGAGGCTGTTAGCGAAATCGTCGAACGGCACGGCGGGGAACTTTTCCTTGAAATAACGCTGAAACGCTTTAAGATCCGCGGCCGGATCAGCGTTGGCCAGTTGTGTGGCGCCCGCAATTAATCCAAACACAGCGAGAGCAATAATCGGTTTTTTAATCACGTTTCCCCCAACAAGAAATACCGGTGTTTCCTAAGCGATGGTCGTGTGCGCACTACCACTTTCGCTCATATTATCGGTCCAATTCACGCTTATCGTGTCACCTGTCCTAACGCCCTTCAAGCGAACCGCAATCAATGGTCGCCTCGAGACACCGCTACCCGTATCGGCAACGGCAACCTGTTGGCCGTTTAGCTTGAAAACCATTTTTTGGATGTAGTGAGCCGGAATCTTCCTGTTGGTCTTCCGTCCACGCGCTGCCCGGTCTCCATCGGGTGACTGACTAAGCATAACACTTCGATTACCTTTCCGTGTCGTCTATTTCTCATTTTCGTTAGCCTTGTCACCTTATCGCTCAGCCTTGTGTGCCTGCCATTCGGATCTGTAATTCACTCGCCTTCAACCACGCGAACGATTTGGGTGGTTCGATAGAGTTTTCCTTGCGATCGAACGATCCCTTGTATCTAGGAGGTCTTGCTCACTTTTACGCTAGCACTCATATAAGGTTCGGCACCGGTAAAACTCATTCTTATTACGAAAGGCTGTGGATTGTCGTCCACAATAACGGCGATCGAATCAAATTGTCGGCGTTAAAGGCATTTCCCGGCCATTCAGCGGCTAGAATGCGCGCCGGCAAGCCACCGCCTATGGCGGCTGCTATCCCTGCCGTCGGGGTGCCCTTTAGAAAGATTCTGCGTCTAGAGGTAGCCATCCATCTTGGCTGTTTGCAATGGTTACAAGGAGTACAGCCATTCAACGATGAGATCGATTTCTTTCTCGCTGAGTATCTTATGCTTACCGAACGGCGGCATATTCGAGCGTGGATTAAACTCGGCCGCATCCCAGATCAGCATTCGTAGCTTTTTCCTGTCTGGGAAACGTGCTTTCATGGCGATTAGCGGCGATGCGATCGTACTGGACTGCAGGCGTGCCTCTTTTAGGCCCTTAAATTTGTGGCAAGCCATGCAATTGCCCTTTCGTTTGTCAGTAGCGACGCAACTGCCAGTCACCGCGGCGGAGTTATTTTTCTGTGCACACACTTCCTTACTCGGCATTTCACCGACCGCCTTCGCGAATGGAGTGAAACCGAGACTAACAAGTGAGAAAATACAAACGCTCACACTAATGATGATAAAGTTGGTTCTATGCATTTATCTTTCTCTAACTGCAATAGCTCTAATGTTATGATTTACAACGATACTACTAGAATAGCGATCTCATAGGCGATGACAAGCCTTGGCGACGGACATTAATTCTCTTTCTCTTCCGCGAGTTCCTTCTTGATCTCTTTGATGTGCGCCTCCAGGCTAGATTTCAAATAGAAGCTGTCGCCGGTAAACCGCTGGGCGATCGTGAATTGTTCGACAGCAGCTTTCAAGTCACCATTCAAATAGTAGTAGGTAGCTAATGCCTGATGGGCCTCCATGCGTTCGCCGGCTTCTCCGGCAGCGGTGGCCAGCATCTTTTGCAATGTGGGGTCGTCGGGTTGGTCCTTCACCGCTTGTTTCAACAGCACCCGGGCTTCTTGTGCATGGCCAGTCTTGAGTAGCGCGGCGGCATGGTATCGCTGTAGCGGATGACTCCTAGGAAACCTCGCGGCGGCCACAGCGTAGACGTGCAGAGCTTCCCTGTACTGCCCAGCTGCTATTTCGATCTCTGCTTGCAAAATCCGATATGCAACGCTGTCAGGGTCTTGGCGTAGCAGTTTGGCGATCTGGTCGCGAGCTTCGTCATACTGTTTGAATCGCAACAAAGCCAGTGCATAACCATAGCGTTCGGCGTGGACATTGCGGTATTTTCCTTGAGCCAGGTTTTCCTTGAAAATCTCCACAATGGTGGCAACGTTTCCACGCTCACTAGCACGTAGCTTCGCACGAACGCGATGGAATTCTGCACTGTCCGGGACCTGCTTGTACGGGTATTCATCCGCACGGGCGCTGGATTCGGCGATTCGACGAGTTGTAATCGGATGTGTACGCAGAAACTCGGGCAGCGACGTTTCGTTGAGTCGATTCCAGGTCTGCAGACGTTCAAAAAAGGCTGGCATGGCACGAGGATCAAACCCCGAGTCTGCAAGTATACGAATACCTACGCGGTCGGCTTCTTCCTCGTGGCTGCGTGTGAAGTTGAGTTGTTTCTGAACGAGCCCAGCTTGGGCCACTGCCAACGTAGCGGCGCTGCCTTGAGTTTCACCGGCGTTCGCCAGCACAATCGCGGCAAGTAGAGCACCGATGAGTTGTTTTGAGCTTCGCTTACTTTCAGCGAACATCCGCACTAAATGGCGCTGACTGATGTGCGCCGTCTCGTGTGCCAACACGGCTGCCACCTCGGACTCACTCTGCGCCGTAAGGATGAGACCAGTGTGTATTCCGATGAAGCCACCGGGAAGAGCGAATGCGTTGATACTTGGATCATCGATAACGAAGAAGAAAAAATCTGACCGCGCACTATCGCTGTTGGCAACAAGCCTATGCGCGAGAAACTGTACGTAATCGTTGACTTCTGGGTCATCGACCAATCGCAGGCTCGCCCGAATTTGCCGCATCAGCTTTTCGCCGAGCTTGCGCTCCTCGTGAGGAGACATCACGACGGCCGATTCGTCGCCGAGATCGGGCAGTTCCTGGGTACCGGCATATACGATTGGCAGTGCCAGTAGGGTGATCAGGACAACCGTCAATCCGCGCTGCGCGCACATCATGGTGCCTGCTATTGTAGGCCGCGTCATAGAAAACTTCGATCGCATCACATGTGGTAAAGTTCCGGATGCCTGGGGCTTAGCAACGGTGAGTCATTAGGCCCAAATATACGGTTATCGCCCCCATTCGCAACATCTGAATTTAGTAATATACTAATTCTCAAGACTTGATGCAGGGGTCTGTTGCAACTGATTTGTGGGTCTAGGAATCAAGGCAATAGGCTCGCGGAATGTCGCTTGTAAGATTGGAGGTTAAATGGCAGATCTAGAACTCGACGCACGTGGATTAAACTGCCCACTCCCGATCCTGCGCGCCAAGAAGGCACTAAACAGTATGAGTAGCGGGCAGATACTACACGTGGTGGCTACGGATCCTGGCTCGATCAAAGATTTTGAGGCGTTTGCGCGGCAGACCGGCAATGCGCTGATCGAATCCAATGAGGTTGATGGGGAGTTCTTGTTTCTGGTAAAGAAGGCTTAAGTGATGCCGAGCGGAAGAACATAGAACATGAAAAGACTGTCATTTATGGTGATACTGACACTCGTGATAGCTGGGTGCGGTTCGGCGGGGAAGAGATCGAGCACGTTCGACAATTTGTACGCCCAAGCCGCGAATGAAATCAAACTTGCCAAGCAAATGGGTTTTCTCTGGCGCGATACGCAAGCGTTCTTAAGACAAAGCAAGCTTGCCCACGAGGCAGGTAAAAAAACGCTGGCCATGGAGTTGGTGAAGGAGGCATTGGATCAAGCCAGGCTTGCCCAACAACAGGCCAAGGACCAGACAGACCCCGACATCTTCTATCCGCCGAATTAAAGGCTGGCGCTGGCAGGCCTCCAGTTCTCGCGAAACCAAAACAATCGACTCAAGGATACGGCGGGGCAATTTTAGGCTCGTGGGAGTACTTGATGAAATTCGGAATCATAGTGAGCGCTGGTCCCTACACCCATCAGGCGTCAGATACTGCATACCAGTTTTCTAAGGCAGCGTTGGAAAGAGGCCACGAGATCGTGCGCATTTTCTTCTACCACGATGGTGTGAACAATGGCACCAGGCTAACGACGCCGCCGCAAGACGATCGGCGTATAACCAATCGTTGGAGCGAGCTAGCAGCGAAACACGAACTCGATTTAGTGGTGTGTGTGGCTGCGGCGCAGCGTCGTGGGATTGTTGATGTTGGTGAGGCCAAGCGTCACGGGAAAGACGCGAATAACATTGCGCCTGGCTTCCGTATCTCTGGTTTGGGGCAACTAATCGAGGTTGGCATTCAGGCGGACCGTGTGATTACTTTTGGCGATTAAAGAAATGGCCATGGGTGATGGAAGTTCAAGCAGAGTAACGAAACGGTTTATGTGCATAAATCGTAGGGCGCCCTATGGCACGATCTACGCGCTTGAAGGCCTAGACGTAGTCCTTATTGGTGCCGCCTTTGAACAAGACCTCAGTGTTGTGTACCTTGATGATGGCGTTTATCAACTTAAGAAAGGCCAAGATACCACTGATTCGAGTATTAAGAACTTTTCCCCGACCTACCGCGCGCTGGCTTCATACGGCGTAGAAAAACTCTACGTCGAAACCGAGTCTATGGAAGAGCGTGGATTGAGCGAGCATGATCTGATTGTGCCGGTCAAGATGATTAATGGCGCTGAGCTAACGGAACTGATGGAACAGCAAGACGTCATACTAAACTACTGAGTAAGCACAAGTGCTGCATACCGTCAACAAATCGCCCTACGAGAAAAGCAGTCTTGATACTTGTCTGCGTCTCGCGAAACAGGGCAGCACGATTCTGCTTATCGAAGATGCGGTTTACGCAGCAATCACCGGCAGCTCGCTGGAGTCAAAAATAAGGCAGGCAAGCAAGCAATACGAATTTTGCGTGCTGGGACCGGATCTGAAGGCTCGCGGGCTCGATGAGGCGAAACTCATCGATGGCATCCGAGTAGTGGATTACGGTGGATTCGTTGATCTCGCCGTTAGCCATGACAAGGTTCAGTCTTGGCTTTGACGGCTGGGCAAGTAGCAGTAAGTTGGTGAGGATGACAGCATCATGCTTGAAGTTAACGGAAAGATTCTTGAGACCGATGACGAAGGATATATCAAGAATATGGACGATTGGAGCCCCGAGATTGCCGAGAGGATGGCCGCCAATGACGACTGTGAACTCACCGATAATCACTGGGAAGTGATCAAGCTTATGCGCAGCTATTATGAGGAGTACAAGATTTCTCCGACTGTGCGTGTTCTAACGCGAGAGATTCGTAAAACGCTCGGCGCTGATAAGGGCAACAGCAGATACCTGTACGCATTATTTCCCTATGGGCCGATTAAACAGGCTGGTAAATACGCGGGCCTGCCAAAACCATCGACGTGCGTTTAGTTTTGCTGCTTATTGCCCGGGCCGAAACCAAGCGAGTTTTTGTTGTAAGCGAACAACATCACCAACGGTTACTAACGTCGGTGCACGCATATCGGCAGCGCTTATCGTTTTCGGTAGCATTTCTAGGGTGCCAACAAAAACCTGCTGGCGCAGTGTAGTACCCTGTTCTATAAGTGCTGCCGGCGTATCAGAAGACATTCCATGTTTTCATCGGTGGCGGCGATGACTAGCACCGCGTCCGTTAGATCGTCGGGGCTGAATTCGCCGCCTCGCTTGCAAGTGACTTACATAACGTCGGCGACACCACGCTCACATTTGCACCGGCTCGTCGAAGCAGCGAAACCTTGCGGGCGGCCACCTCGCCCCCCCACCATCAGACATGGCCGCGCTCGTACACGTAGAAATATTGGTAGAAAGTTCATGACAGGGTGGCAAGCATAGGGTTGTGGTACGGAATTTTTGTTAAGCTAAATCAATTCTAAACGTATAACGCTGCCACCATACCTCGGTGTGCGTTTAGGACCAGCCAGTGTGCGCAGACTGACAACAAACGCCCGGCATTCTCACACGCCGGGCCCCGGACAAGGGCGCTATGAAAGATACTGCAGTGGTGTTAGCAAATGGTCGTTATCGAACGCCAAACGCAAAGACCGCGCATGGATTGGTACGGTCGTCGTCGCGGTTTCAAATCGTAGCGGTGGTTGATCCGGAGTGCGCCGGCCAGGATGCCGGTGAAGTCTTGGACGGCGTACATCGTGATATCCCTATCGTCGGTTCGTTGGATGATGCGCTTGCGTGCAGTCCTGAACGACCAACGCATTGTGTCGTCGGTATGGCGACCGCTGGTGGCCGGTTCGACGATGAGATACGTGATTTGTTGCTGCAGGCGGCGCGCGCGCGGATGTTTATCGTCAACGGTCTGCACGATTATGTGTGCAACATCCCAGAGATCGTAGCAACGGTTCGCGAACACGGTACGACAATTATTGATTTGCGAAAGCCACCACCTAAGGACGAGTTGCATTTCTGGACCGGCGAAATTTTTAATGTGCGGGCACCAAGGATCGCAGTCTTAGGCGTGGACTGTGCCATCGGCAAGCGTACGACAACGCGATTACTCGTCGATGCCCTAAACGCCGCCGATATCAAAGCCGAAATGATCTACACGGGCCAAACCGGTTGGATGCAAGGCGCACGCTACGGGTTTGTGCTTGATTCCATCGTAAACGACTATGTCAGCGGCGAGCTGGAGCACGCGATTGTATCTTGTGATCGCGAGGTCCGACCGGATGTCATGATATTGGAAGGACAGTCTTCGCTGCGGAACCCGAGCGGACCCTGTGGTGCAGAGTTCTTATTGTCGGGTGCTGCGCGCGGTGTGATTCTGCAGCACGCACCTGGCCGTGAGTTCTTCGAGGGTTACGAAGAACAGGGCCTGCGGCTGCCGCCGGTAAAGGACGAAATAGCGTTGATCGAATTCTACGGTGCGCGCACGTTAGCGGTTGCGTTGCACGGAGAAGGGCTAGATACCGAGGCGCTACGAACGCAGCAAGCCACGTTACGGACGGAGCTCGGTATTCCTATCGTTATGCCACTTGAGGGCGGTGTAGCGGAGTTGGTTACGGTGGTGTGCCAGTTCATCGACAAGGAGCGTCAGTGAAAATCACCGCAGTTAGAACCTGGGTCGAGCACTTCGAACTGGTTCGGCCTTATACGATAGCTTTTCGTTCAGTCGACGCAGCCGAGAACAGTATCGTCGAACTGCGTACGAATGGTGGTTACACTGGCCTTGGCGCTGCGTCACCCGAGCCCCATGTCACCGGCGAGACCGTCGAGGCGTGCCAGGCAGCATTGGCCGAGGAGGCACTTACTTGGTTAATTGGATGCGATGTACGTGAACTACCGGCACTATGCCGTGAATTGGGCAAACGAATGCCCCAAGCCCCGGCCGCGCGTGCGGCCGTGGATATCGCATTGCACGATCTGTTCGCCCAGCTCTTGGGGTTGCCACTCGTAGACATACTTGGTCGTGCCCACGAAAAACTACCTACCTCTATCACCATTGGCATCAAACCGGTCGAAGCGACACTAACCGAAGCCGAGGAATATCTCGAACGTGGATTCCATGTATTGAAGGTGAAGCTTGGTCACTCGCTTGAGGAGGATCTCGATCGCCTGCGTGCCCTTAGGGGCAAGATCGGCTCGCATGTAAAGATTCGAGTCGATCCCAACCAGGGTTACAGTCCGGCGGAGGTCGTACAGTTTGTTGAGCACACTCGCGAGTTAGACGTCGAGTTTTTGGAGCAACCGATGGACGTCGCCAAACTCGATGAGCTGCGCGCACTGCCAGTGGAAGTTCGGCAACGGGTGGTCGCCGATGAGAGTTTGCTCAGTGAAGAAGACGCGCTTGATCTGATCACACCACCACGCGCCTGTGGCATCTTTAATATTAAACTTATGAAATCCGGCGGTGTGTTTCCGGCGCTACGGATAGCGGCGATCGCACAGACGGCTGGCATAGAACTTATGTGGGGCTGTATGGATGAGAGTATCATCAGCATCACGGCAGCCCTGCATGCGGCGCTGGCGTCGCCGGCTACACGCTATCTGGATCTCGACGGCAGCCTCGATCTGGCGCGCGATGTGGTCAAAGGGGGTTTCGTCTTGCGGGACGGATATCTCTCGACCTCAAATGCGCCCGGACTGGGTGTTATGCCACTGACATGATTGTGCGAGTCACTCGTAGGGACACAGCATGTCGAAGTATGTAGGCGCAATTGATCAGGGAACGACCAGTACTCGTTTCATCATCTTTGATCATGCCAGTAATCCTGTCGCTTCCTCCCAGAAGGAGCATGAGCAGATCTTTCCGCAACCTGGTTGGGTGGAACACGATGCCACTGAAATCTGGGTGCGAACGCAAGAGGTAATCAATGCCACACTCGCGAAAGCGGCGATAAAATCCGATGAAATAGCCGCAATCGGCATCACTAATCAACGCGAGACCACCGTGGTGTGGGAGCGCGCAACAGGCAAACCGATTAGCAATGCACTTGTTTGGCAGGATACGCGTACCAGCGATATCTGCCGCGAGCTTGCCGAACAAGGCGGCCAAGATCGATTTAGACTAAAGACCGGTCTACCCCTGGCGACTTATTTTTCTGGGCCTAAGATCAAATGGATTCTCGACAATGTCGACGGTGCGCGGGCGCGGGCGGAGGCAGGCGAATTATTGTTTGGCAATATGGACACCTGGTTGATTTGGAATTTGACGGGCGGCCCTTCGGGTGGTGTGCATGTAACCGATGTCACCAATGCCAGTCGTACCATGTTGATGAATCTGAGCACACTGCAGTGGGACGCCGAATTGCTCGATGCCATGGATGTGCCCCCGAAGATGTTGCCGGAGATCAAATCCTCAAGCGAAGAATATGGTCAGGCTACGCACGCGCTAAGCGGCGTCGCGGTTGCCGGTGATCTTGGCGATCAACAGGCAGCGCTTTTTGGGCAAACCTGCTTTTCGTCGGGTGAGGCTAAAAATACCTATGGCACGGGTTGTTTCTTGCTCGTCAATACTGGCAAGGCGGTGGTGCACTCTAAGCATGGTCTAATTACGACGGTCGCGTATCGGATCGGAGAGCAACGAACAGTCTATGCGCTTGAAGGCTCAATCGCTATCGCCGGTGCCTTGGTGCAGTGGCTAAGGGATAACCTTGGGATTATCGAGCATGCTCCTGATGTGGAAGGCTTGGCGCGTTCGGTGCACGACAATGGCGGGATTTATTTTGTGCCGGCTTTCTCCGGTCTGTACGCCCCCTATTGGAAAGACGATGCGCGCGGTGTCATTGTCGGCATGACCCGTTATATCAACAAAGGCCATATTGCCCGAGCCACCCTGGAGGCCGCTGCCTATCAAACCCGAGAGATTGTGGAAGCGATGCAAAAGGACACGGATACGCAAATTTCTATCCTCAAGGTCGATGGCGGTATGGTTGCTAACGAACTATTGATGCAGTTTCAAGCCGACATCCTGGGAATTCCGACGGTTCGACCGAGTGTGCCCGAAACCACGTCACTCGGTGCAGCGTATGCGGCAGGCTTGGCGGCCGGATTTTGGCAAGACGAGGATGGTTTACGTAAGCATTGGCATCAAGACAAGGTGTGGCAACCAGTCTTGCCCAAGGATCAGCGCGAGCACTTATATAGTCAGTGGCGCAAAGCAGTAACACGAACTTTCGATTGGCTGGAGTGATTGACATGGCGCGGGTGACCTTCACCGATAACATCCAACGTCACATCGCATGTCCATCCATGGAAGTACCAGGGCAGACCGTACGTGAGATCTTGGAGCAAGTGTTTGTTCACCGACCGCTTATGCGCAGCTACATCCTCGACGATCAAGGCGGGGTTCGCAAACACATGGTGATTTTTGTCGATGATATGCAAATCCGCGATCCAAGGGGTCTTAGCGATCGTGTGTCGGCAAGCGGCACGGTCTATGTCATGCAGGCGTTATCGGGTGGCTAGACCTCGAAGAGGTGACACATGAGCGGGGTTGTTCTTGTTGCAACACGAAAAGGCCTGTTCACGGTGGAACGGGCAAGGTCAGAATGGTCAATCACTCGAACCGCGTTTCTCGGGGACAATATCTCAATGGTGCTGCCTGGCGCGCACGATGGGTTCCTTTACGCAGCGCTTGAGCACGGACACTTTGGCGCGAAACTCCATCGTTCGCACGATGGTGGTGCCACCTGGGAAGAGTCTGAAGTACCGACCTATCCGCCTAAACCCGAAGGCGTCGAAGATCTGGATCCCATGCGCAAAACACCAATTCCGTGGAATCTGCAGCGTATCTGGTCTTTGGAGCAAAGTAACGCTGGCGTGCTCTGGTGTGGCACCATTCCTGGTGGCCTGTTCTATTCCAAGGACAGTGGTGCGTCATGGACGTTTGTCGAGTCGTTATGGAATCGCGATGAGCGTAAGCAGTGGTTTGGCGGCGGGGCAGACTATCCAGGCATCCACTCCATTTGTGTGGATCCACGCGATGCGCAATCGGTGACTGTTGGTATTTCGTGTGGCGGCGTATGGCGGACCACAGACGGCGGTGAAAGCTGGGAGCTTGGTGGTCAAGGTATGCAGGCACCCTACATGCCCGCCGATGTCGCGGGCGATCCGAACATTCAGGATACCCACCGTATCGCCCAGTGCCCTGCTAAGCCTGATATTTTTTGGTGTCAGCACCATGGCGGCATTTATCTTAGTACCGACAATTGTCACTCATGGCGAGCGATTAGCGACGTGTCACCGTCTGGATTCGGTTTCGCAGTCGTAGTGCATCCGGGTAATGCGGACACCGCTTGGTTCGTGCCAGCGATTAAGGATGAGAAACGCTTTCCGGTAGACGGCAAAGTTGTGGTGACCCGTACGCGTGATGGCGGCAAGAGCTTTGATGTACTGCGAGAAGGCCTGCCACAAAAACATGCCTATGATCTCGTCTATCGTCACGCGTTCGATGTCGACGGAACGGGTGATAGCCTCGCTTTCGGCTCCACCTCTGGCTCGTTATGGATAAGCGAAGACGGCGGCGATCACTGGACCAACGTTTCAACGCATTTGCCACCCATTCATTGTGTTCGCTTTACCCCTCCCTAGCCCAACCGTAGAGGCCTGGGAAGAGATGTGAAGCATTCAATCACTACACGACTTTCTTTTGTGCTTGCTGCCACGCTTGCGCTTTTTTCTAGTTCGACTTTCGCCGCCTTTTTCCAGGTAGCAGAAAATAGTCCGGCTGGGTTGGGCAACGCCTTTGCCGGAGGTGCGGCGATTGCCGAAGATGCTAGCACGGTGTGGTATAACCCCGCCGGTCTGACCCGCCTATAAGACAATCAACTTGTTGCCGGTGGTCATCTTATCTTTCCTTCTACTAAGTTTACCAATTAGGGCTCGAGTACCGTGCTCCCCTTTGCGGCACCGTGTGTAGCGACGGCTCCAAATGGCAATTGTGCACTCACAGGTGGCGATGCCGGTGAAGACGCGCTTGTCCCTAATGTTTATTACGTGCAGCCGATCGATAATAACCTGACATTTGGGATAGGTCTCAACGCGCCCTTTGGGTTGACCACGGAGTATGACGACAATTGGGTTGGCCGCTATCACGCACTCTTATCAGAGATCGAAACGATCAATATCAACCCAGGTCTCGGTTACAAGCTTAGCGAGCGGGTGTCCATTGGCGGTGGCATCAATGTGCAGATGGTCGATGCGAGACTCACGAACGCGGTGGATTTTGGTGTCATTCTTGGTGGGGCTGGGTTATCGCAGACACTTGACGGCGAATCGGACCTAGGTGCGGGTACGTCGAGCGTTGGATTCAACGTTGGGGGCCTTGTTCAATGTCGGTGAAGAATACCCGGGTCGGTGTGGCCCATCGTTCGGCCATGCGTCACAGCCTGCACGGTGACGCCAAATTCAAAGGGGTGCCCGCGCCGTTAGCAGGCGTCTTCGTTGATACAGGCACCGAAACCGACCTCACGTTTCCTGCCACGACATCGATAAGCGTGCACCACCAAGTAAACTCAAAGTGGGCGGTGATGTCACGCAGACGCGTTGGGGCCGGCTTCCCGAATTGCGGATTAAGTTTAACTCGGGCCTGCCGGACTCGGTGATTACTTTGGATCTAGACGATGTCTGGCGGTATTCGTTTGGCGCCACCTATATGCGAAATACTCGCCTGAGCTATCGATTTGGTATCGCGTTTGATGAATCGCCCACCCCGGGTGCCGAAGCGAGAACGGCACGCTTACCCGACGAAGATCGTACCTGGTTGACGTTTGGTGTGAGTTATAAGAAAGACGATCGGCTGAGCTTCGATATCTCGTACGCATTCGTCAAAATCGATGACGCCGACATAAATAAGATAGTAACCCCTACTAACGAGGATTTCCTACGTGGCAATCTTGTGGGTGAGTATGAAGCGGATGTGAGCATCCTGAGCGTTCAGGGCAATTGGAAATTTCAGACACGATAGGGCTGAGCGAAAAACTTGCCTGTGTAGCCCGGCCGCTGGCGGCCGGGCTTTTTTTAGCCTAGTTGCCCGCGGTAGCAGGGAACGCCGCGACTATTTGCTAAGCCAAAATAATGGTTTAGTATAAAGGCGGGACACTGGATAGCGCGCTGTTACACCCGCTTGCCGATGGACTATAGTTAAGGACAAATGACTGAAGCCACAAGCAGAGCCGTCGTCGACAACGCCCCGGCAGGGTCGACAGGCACCACCGATCCACTTCGCCTACTTGGCCAGGTCCTGATGCTGGCGGTCCGGCACAAGGCCTCGGATATCCATTTGCGTGCGCGCAACCATCCGATCTTGCGTATTGACGGCATCCTGCGGGCGGTGCGCGAGATTCCAGCCTTTCCCCCGGATCTATTGGATCAGATCGCGCGCAATATGATGTCGGCGCGGCACATCGCCGAGTTCGAGAGGGAGCACCAAGTAGATCTTTCCTTCGGGTTCAAGGATATCGGCCGGGTGCGCGCTAACGTTTTTCATCAACGCGGCAGCGTCGCCATAGTGTTGCGTGTAATCAACACCGAGATTCCACGGCCGGCTGAACTGATGCTGCCGGACATCGTCAGTGATTTTACAAAAATGGAACGCGGCCTGATTATTGTAACGGGCGCTACCGGCTCCGGTAAGTCAACGACCCTGGCATCGTTGGCGAACGAGATCAATCTGGCCCAAGCCCGTCACATCATTACCATTGAAGATCCGATCGAGTTTTTGTTCACCGAGCGACGTTCCATCATCACCCAGCGTGAAATAGGTATGGATACCAATACCTTTGCCGATGCCATGCGCGCGGCGATGCGTGAAGATCCAGATGTCATTCTCTTGGGTGAAATGCGTGACCCGGAAACGATCGAGACGGCATTGACCGCGGCTGAGACGGGGCATTTAGTGTTGTCGACGATGCATGCACCGGCAGTAGCAGAAAGTATCCCGCGTATTATTACCGCCTTTCCGCCTGAGGCGCAGGCAAGTATTCGCGGAAAACTCGCGCAGAATCTGCACGGCATAGTCGGTCAGCGCCTGCTACCGCGCAAGGACAACAAAGGTCGTATTGTCGCCTGTGAGGTCATGACCGCGTCGGCGCTAGCACGTGAAGTGATTCTCGATCCCCTTAAGGTCAAAGATCTATCCGATCTCATCAAGAAGGGCACGGTCGCCGAGGGCATGTTGAGTTTTGATACCTGTCTTTTCGATCTCTTTAAAAAGGGTATGATTGACGACGAGACCGCATTGCAGTACGCCACCAGCCCAACCGATCTGAAGTTGAAGATAGAGGGTTTCTAACCCCAACATCCCCGGGCAACGGTAGCGAGCGCTACTGTGCCATTCAACTTACCCACTTTCAGGCGCATGGCGCACAGTGGTGCTTTGCGCCGGTGTCGGGCTATCAATAGGCGGCATTTGCCCACCAGCATTGCGAAAGACGGCTATCGCAGGCGCATGGCTAAGTCTGTAACGTCAAAGCATCTCGCTAGCATAATCGGCCAGGCGCGAGCGTTCCCCGCGTTGCAGAGTTATGTGGCCGCTGTGTGCCCAACCCTTGAATCGATCTACTGCGCACGTGAGCCCCGATGTTGTCTCCGTCAGGTAGGGCGTGTCGATCTGTGCGATATTGCCTAGACAGACAATTTTGCTTCCCGGCCCAGCGCGAGTGATCAGTGTCTTGACCTGATGCGGGCTTAGGTTCTGCGCTTCGTCGATAATGATGAATTTCTTAAGGAATGTACGACCGCGCATGAAGTTCAACGATTTTATGTGGATACGATTACGAACGAATTCATGGGTAACGGCTCGACCCCAGGCACCATGATCATGCCCGCCAGTTTCATGCAACACGTCTAGGTTGTCCTCGAGTGCTCCCATCCATGGTCCCATTTTTTCTTCTTCCGTGCCGGGGAGAAATCCGATGTCTTCGCCCACTGGGAGGGTGGCGCGGGTCATAACAATCTCCGAATAACGCTTTTCCTCCAGTGTCTGAACTAGCGCCGATGCCAACGTCAGAAGTGTTTTGCCGGTGCCAGCTTGTCCAAGTAGGGTAACAAAATCGATGTCAGGGTTGACTAGCAGGTTAAGTGCAAAGTTCTGTTCACGGTTGCGCGCATGTATTCCCCAGACACTATTCGGAGCTTGTGTATAGTCTTTAATGACCTCCAGAACAGCACCGTCGGCACAATGCCGCACCATGAAGGTGGGCGCGGTGTTTTCGACGGGATACAGAAACTGATTCGGATAGTAAGCGTTCACATGCATAGCGGGTATTGTGTAAGCATCAGCCGACCCTTTTCCCTGGTTCGCCCCATCTAGCTTGTCCCAAAACTTGCGATCAAATTCGGCCATGCCGGTATAGAGCAACTCAGTGTCGTCCAGCACTTGGTCGTTCGTGTAGTCCTCGGCCCGAATATTAAGTGCGTGAGCCTTGATTCGTAGATTTATATCTTTTGAGATCAGTGTTACTTCGCTGTCGCGGTGGGTTTTGCTGAGATCAAGCGTAATGCCCAGGAGGGTATTGTCACAGCTGTTTCGCGCAAGCTCCTCGGGCAACGCGCTCTTTATAGCCTGTGAATAGAAGTACAAACGCCCACCCGCGGCGCCGTCCACAGATGGTAGCGCTACCCCCTGCGAGGTATCGACATCCGACCGCTCGATTAAGCCGTCTAGGATGCGACTGACCTCGCGCACGTTGCGCGCAACTTCTGATACCCCAACCTTCGCGGTGTCCAATTCTTCGAGTACCGCGATCGGCAGTACGACATCATGCCTTCCAAACCGCAGCGGTGCGGTTGGATCATGGATCAGGACGTTTGTGTCGAGAACGAAGATTTTCTTGTTTGTGGCCATAATTTCTGCCGTAAACTTCTGCAACCTTTTAGGTGGCGTACCCCCAATCCTAAGCTGCAAAGTCTTTGAGTCGCACCGGTAGCCGCCGGGCGCCCCAGCTACCTGGCTTGGCCTCTAATACGCCCGCTAGCTTCGTATCACAATTAGGGCAATGCCCGTCTTCAGTGAGATTCCATGCGGTGATGACATACCAGTCTCGACCAATCAACTTCTTACCGCATTGATGGCAGTAAGTGCTGCCACCGGCCTCATCGTGTACGTTGCCCGTGTAGGCATAGCGCACCCCATTCTTGGCGGCGATCCGACGGGCGCGAGTGAGCGTACTGGGTGGTGTGCGGGTCTTGTCCATCATCTTCCAATCGGGGTGAAAGGCGGTGAAGTGCCAAGGTACATCCGGGCCGACGTTCTCCACTACCCACTGCGTCATTTCCTCAAGCTCCCTGTCCGAGTCGTTCTCTCCCGGAATTAGTAGCGTGGTAATCTCAAACCAGACGTCTGTCTCGTGTTTGAGATATTTCAGCGTGTCGAGCACCGGTTGCAAATGGCCGCCGCAAATCTTGTAATAAAACCCCTCCGTGAATGCCTTGAGATCGACGTTGGCCGCATCCATCGCTTGGTAGAACTCTGCACGTGCCACGTCGGTAATATATCCAGCGGTGACTGCAATCGATTTGACGTTGTGCTCGTGACAAGCGGCTGCCACGTCGACCGCATATTCCAGAAAGATAACGGGATCATTATAGGTATAAGCAACACTGCGACAGCCAAGCTGTTGGGCGGCCTTGGCGATGGTTGCCGGGGTTGCGTGATCCGCTAGGGTGTCGATCTCGCGCGACTTACTGATGTCCCAGTTCTGACAAAACTTGCACGCGAGATTACAGCCAGCCGTACCAAAAGAAAGAATCGGTGTGCCAGGCAAGTAGTGGTTAAGCGGTTTCTTTTCGATAGGGTCGACGCAGAACCCGCTCGAGCGCCCATAGGAGGTGAGGACGATCTGTGCGTCTTGGTGAGCACGTACGAAGCAAAGACCCCGTTGACCGTCGCGCAACTTGCAGTAACGTGGGCACAGATCGCACTGAATACGGCCGTCCGCTAGCTTGTGCCAGTATTTGCCCGGTACTGTTGGGCCTATATCTTGGTGATTCATCGACGATGAGGCGTCGGCGCCCACTCGAAGAGGTAACAGCTGGATTATACACCTATCGCTTGCAAAACAGGTTCTTTAGTCGCAAGGTAGAGGACGGAGAAGACGATGATCACGGTGCGCAATCCAGCCGTCGCAGGCACGTTTTACCCTGCCAATCCCGCCGAGCTAAAGGCGACAATAGACGAGTATCTCGGCGCTGCAAAGACCAGCGGACCAGTCCCGAAGGCGCTCATCGCGCCGCACGCCGGGTTCGTTTATTCGGGTCCGGTGGCGGCAAGCGCCTACGCCCGTATCGCCCCGGCACGCGACACGATCACGCGCGTCATCTTGCTCGGACCGGCACATCGGGTTGCCGTCGCGAGCCTTGCATTACCCAGTGTTGACAGCCTGGCAACACCACTCGGTAACATACCTGTCGACAAGAAGGCAGTGGCCATGATTGCGGATCTGCCGCAAGTGGAAGTGATGGATGCTGCCCATGAGTCAGAGCACAGCCTGGAAGTGCATCTGCCGTTTCTGCAAACCGTACTTGCGGAGTTTACGCTGGTACCGCTGGCGGTAGGTCAAGCATCACCAAGCGACGTCGGCGAGGTGCTAGAGCGGCTGTGGGGTGGGCCCGAGACATTGATCGTCATAAGCTCCGATCTCAGCCACTACCATTCCTACGAAAGCGCCTGTCGCTTGGATAACGCCACGTCGCGGGCGATCGAACAACTGCGGGCCGAGGACATTCTGTACGAACATGCCTGTGGCCGGATGCCGATAAACGGCCTACTTCATGTAGCGCGTAAACGGGGAATGAGCGTGACAACGATCGATCTGCGAAATTCTGGTGATACCGCTGGGCCGCGTGACCAGGTTGTCGGCTATGGGGCCTACGTGTTTGAAGAATCTGGCTGAAACTCTGTCGAGCGGTGATCAACATGATCTCCTGGAGCTCGCCGCCGATTCTATTGAGATGGGTCTGAAGGGTACCCAGCTCGAGGTTGATCTCGCCGTTTATTCGCGGGTGTTGAGAGACTCCGGTGCCAGTTTTGTAACGATAAACGTACGCGACCAGCTTCGTGGTTGTATTGGTTCATTAGCGATAAAACGGGCGCTTGCTATTGATGTGGTAAAGAATGCCCGTGCCGCTGCGTTTGATGATCCACGTTTTAGTGCCTTGACGCAGGAAGAGTTCGAGAATCTGCACATTCATATCTCTGTCTTAAGCTCGCCGGAGACTATTGAGTGTGCCTCCGAGGATGAGCTGGTGCGACGATTGCGTCCCGGTATTGATGGTGTGATTCTAGAAGACGGAGCTTCTCGCGCAACCTATCTGCCCAGTGTTTGGGAAGCGTTGCCGGATCCGCAGCAATTTGTGCAACAACTTAAGTGCAAAGCAGGACTGTCTTCGGATCATTGGTCGGAGACGATGAAGGTACAACGGTATACAACCGAATCCATGTCTTCTCGAGTGAGCTCAAAGAAATGTCGTTAGTTTTCGGCAGCGACAATCTTTAGGATCTTTCCGCCGTGGTCGACAACGTAGAGCTCTAGAGCCTCGTCTTGACCAAAACTGCTGATCGAATAGCGTGATTTTACGAGTTGCCGTTGATTAGTAACTTTCTTACCGTCATAGCGCAGTCCCCATATTTTTTTTGTCACATAGTCGCCATAGATATAGGTACCGCAAAGGGCAGGGATTTTCGTACCTCGATAGACAAAACCGCCGGTTATAGAAAACCCCTCTGGCTGTGGATAGACAAAAATTGGAGAGGTGAGACCTGATCGGTCGCATTGGCGGTTCACATCGGGGGTGCAGATGTTTCCCTCCATAATATTCCAGCCATAGTTATGGCCTTTCTCGATGATGTCGATTTCCTCGAATCGATTCTGGCCGACATCGGCAAGATACAAAACCCCATTTGCCGCGTCGAAGGAAAACCGCCATGGGTTTCGTAATCCGTAGACCCAAATCTCGTCGCGGGCGTTTGCTTGTCCCACGAACGGATTGTCCGAGGGGATGCCGTACGATCGACTGGACGCTTTTTTGTCTACATCGATGCGTAGCATCGCGCCCAACAATGTTGTCAACCGCTGTCCGTTATCATCGGGGTCGTTAGCCGCGCCACCATCGCCCATACCGACGTATAAGTATCTATCTGGACCAAAGGCAAGTTGGCCGCCATTGTGGTTGCCCCAAGGCTGGCGGACCTTTAGCAGAACTCTCTCCCTCGCTGGATTGGCGCGATTGACGCTAGTGCGCTTGAATTCGGCGATTATGGTTTGTAGGCCATTCTGTCGAGTGATGTAGTTAAGTAGGCCATTCTGTCGAGTGGTGTAGTTAACATAGAGCAAACCGTTGTTCTTATACCTTGGGTGAAACGCGACGCTGAGCAGGCCCTTTTCACCACCACTACTTACGCGGTCACGAATATCCAGAAACGGGGCCGAATCCAAGACTCCATTTTTTATGATGCGGATAATCCCTTGTTGCTCAACCACAAACAATCGACGGCTCCCGTCACCAGCATGTGTCAGCTGGACGGGCTTCCTTAGGCCGCCTGCAATTTCCTTCAGCGTAATGGATGGAATCGATCCCTCGGTCTTCATCTCGTCGCAGACCGCCGCGTAACCCGGCAGAGTCGCGCAAAGAATCAACCCGTATAACAGTCGTTGTAGCGATTTAATCATTGGTTTCGAATGTCGGCATGATGGGGCTGATGTGTATTGTACCCTTTGCCGTTGGGTGAGCACGCACCTCCCCGCAACGCCGGTGGCGGACCGAAAAACCGCGGTTTGAGCGTGTTTACTTGTCAACATGTGGACAGGAAAGTACTATTTGGACATTAGTGTTATCCGCGAGGCCACGCGCGCTATGTTCAAAGGTAGTATGGTTGCATTGGTTACGCCGATGCGGGACGACGGTTCGTTGGATGTATCTGCCCTACATCGTCTAATCGACTTTCATATCGAGAATGGTACAGATGCCATCATTGCGGTAGGGACGACCGGCGAATCAGCTACCGTGTCTGTGGATGAGCACTGTGAGATTATCCGGCATTGCGTGGAGCACGTCGGTGGCCGAATCCCGGTGATCGCGGGCACCGGTGCCAACTCTACCTCTGAGGCTATCGAGCTGACACGGTTTGCGCGCGAGGCTCGTGCCGACGCCTGCCTGCTGGTGACACCTTACTATAATAAGCCGACACAAGAGGGTCTTTACCAGCACTATAAAGCCGTCGCCGAATCCGTACCTATCACGCAGATCTTATATAACGTACCGGGCCGCACGGCTTGCGATATGTTACCGGATACCATCATCCGGCTCGCCGCTATTCCCAATATAGTGGGCGTTAAGGAAGCGAGCGCGGACATTTCGCGTGTTCCGAAGATTACGCAAGCTTGCGGGGACTCAATGGAAGTATATTCGGGCGACGATGCGACTGCGTTGGACCTGATACTAGCAGGTGGACAGGGCGTCATATCGGTGACGGCCAACGTAGCGCCACGCCAGATGAGCGACATGTGTAAGGCTGCGCTCAAGGGCGACGAAGCTGGTGCGCGCGCCATCAACGATCGGTTGATGAGTGCACACAAGGGGTTATTCGCAGAGTCCAACCCTATTCCAGTCAAATGGGCTTTGAAGGAAATGGGGATGATTGAAGGCGGCATCCGGCTACCATTGACGCCGCTTGCCAGCGAACACCACGAAACCGTGCGCGCTGCTTTGCGCGATGCCGGGATTATCTAGTCAATACGTTTGATTTTCGTGACCCTCATACAATGAGAAACACCGGCGCTGTCGGCTTAGTGATCGGCCTATTGGTAGTTGCCCTTGCCAGTGGATGTGGGGGTAACAAAGGTCGCAAGAAGGTCGACTACGACTCTGCGCGAACGTTGCCGCCGCTGGAGATTCCCCCGGGTTTGAGCACGTTACCCCAAAGTTCTAGCGTCCAGTCCGGGACGGCAACCTATTCAGAGTTCGAGGCACAACAACAGCAAGGCAGCAAAGAGCAGTTCGCGGGCCTGCTTCCGACGTTCGGTAATGTGAAACTCGAACGTGCGGGCACACAGAGGTGGTTAGTCGTTAAGGCCGAGGCCGAGAAGCTCTGGCCGCAAACGCGCGACTTTATCGACAGTGTTGGGTTGACGGTGGCGAAAGAGCGCCCTGAGGCCGGGATCCTCGAGAGTGACTGGGCGGAGAACAGGGCGAACATTGGCAGCGGGATCGGGGGATTTCTCAGCAAGCTGAGTGGCGGGAGTGGTTCGGGTCTGATGGACAAGTATCGTATCCGACTCGAACGCGGCGAGGTACCGGGGACGACGGAGGTCTACTTGAGCCATCGAGGTATGCAACAGATAGTAGTGGCTTCTGGTCTGGATCCGAATGCCCCGCTAAAAGAGAGCGACATCCTATTCCGATGGAAGCCGCGCCCGTCGGACCCCGAGCTCGAAGCGGAAATGCTGCGCCTACTCATGTTGCACATTGGGGTGACGGCGCCGCGGGCGGTTGCCGTGCTAGATGCCGCGCCACCGCCGGCGCAAGCGACTATGGGGCGTAGTGAATCGGGATTTCCAGCCCTAAATTTATTCGACAGCCAAGAACGCGCATGGCGGCGGGTTGGCTTGTCGTTAGACCGCATCGGATTTACGGTTGAAGATCGCGACCGCTCGAGGTGGACGTACTATATACGCTATGTAGATCCGGACGAGGACACAAAAAAGAAAAAGAGAAAGAAGAAAAAACAAAAGGAGGCCGCAGAAGAATATCAAGTAGCACTAAAGCCGGTCGAAAACGGTACTACAATCGAAGTATTCGATCAAAATGGGGCTCCCAGCGCACCCAAGACCAGTGAACAAATCCTTAGCCTGCTTTATGAGCAACTAAAGTGAAAAGGTAGGTAGCGGCTGACCGCAAAGCGACCTGCTATGCGATTTGCGTCTCTCGGCAGCGGTAGCCGGGGTAATGCTACTCTCGTCGAGTGCGGCGCGACCTGCATCATGGTCGACTGTGGCTTTTCACTCAAAGAGACTATGGCGCGGCTGCGGCGGTTGGGTAAAGAGGCTTGGGACCTGACGGCCATCGTCCTGACCCATGAGCATGGTGACCATGCGAAAGGTGTTGGTTGGTTGGCGCGCCGTTTCAACTTACCCTTGTGGATGACCGCCGGTACGTTCCGCATGATCAAAGCTCGGGTCGGGCCGCTACCGGTGACCAGGCTGTTCGATCCGCATCAAACTTTTGCCATTGACGAGATCTTGGTTACACCATTTCCCGTCCCTCACGACGCACTCGAACCTAATCAGTTCGTATTCTCTAATGGCGACTTACGTCTCGGGATATTGACGGATACTGGCCGTAGTACGCCGCATATCGAAGCTACCCTGAGCGGTTGCCATGGACTAATACTCGAGTGTAATCACGATCACAGTATGTTGTGGGGCGGGCCCTATCCGCAATCATTAAAGGCGCGTATAGGAGGCGAACAGGGCCATCTCGATAATGCGGCGGCAGCCAAGATACTCGATGCACTTGATCATACAAAACTACAACATCTGGTGGCAGCGCATCTCAGTGATACGAACAACACGCCTGCATTAGCGCGCACAGCACTAAGCCAAGTGCTTGGCTGTACATCTCGCTGGATCCACGTCGCCGATCAGGAATGTGGCTTGCCGTGGCATAACCTATCACGCGTATTCTAGAGGCTATCGAGTTTATGAAAGCTCCTGAGTCGTCCGCCCAACCTCAAGATAACCAGGAGGCTTTCCATATTCTGCGGGTGCGGGGTGCGCCGGCGCTGTCGGGGTTTCGCCTTGAAAAGCTCTTGCGCGAGTTTGCCGGTGTAATTCCCAATCTAAAGCAGGCTTGCGCCGAGTACTGGCATTTTGCTGCGTCGCCCAGCCCCCTCAGCGCAGAGCAGACGTCTGTATTGGAGCAACTATTGACCTACGGTCCGCGCCATCCCGCAAGTGTGTCTCGAGGTGACTTGATATTGGTCGTTCCCCGACTGGGGACGATTTCTCCGTGGGCCAGTAAAGCGACAGATATCGCCGGCCACTGTGGTCTGGATTCCGTCGTACGAATAGAACGTGGTATCGCTTGGTACTTCGAAAAGGCAGAGCAAGTGTCGCTGACTCCCGAGGAGCGTCAACGTGTACTACCTTTGATTCATGATCGCATGACGGAAAGTGTGTTGGCGGGGTTTGATGAGGTCGACGAATTATTTAGTGATGCCGTACCTACACCCCTTAGGGTAATCGACGTTTTGACCGACGGCGTATCGGCCCTCGAGGCGGCGAACACTGACCTTGGCCTCGCATTGTCTGCCGACGAAATAGACTACTTGATGGAGAGCTTTACGCGGCTGGCCCGCAATCCGACGGATGTAGAGCTCATGATGTTTGCCCAGGCCAACTCGGAACACTGCCGACATAAAATCTTTAACGCCGACTGGTTGATCAATGGTCGTCGGCCTGGTCCTTCACTGTTCGCCATGATCAAGGAGTCCCATACGCGCAACCCGCGCGGCACGCTGGTCGCGTACACCGACAATGCAGCGGTCATTGAAGGTTTTCGCATCGATCGTTTTTTTCCTGATCCCACTAGCCAGCAATACGGATGTCATGAGGATGACACTGCTATTTTGATGAAAGTGGAGACCCACAACCATCCTACCGCGATCTCGCCTTATCCCGGTGCGGCGACCGGTTCGGGCGGTGAGATCCGTGATGAGGGCGCGACGGGGCGTGGGGCTAAGCCAAAGGCAGGCATTACAGGTTTTTCCGTTTCTAATCTGCTTATCCCAGGGGCCGAACAACCCTGGGAAACGGACTTTGGCAAACCGGATCGAATCGCAAGTGCGCTCGATATCATGCTCGCAGGACCAGTGGGCGGTGCCGCTTTCAATAACGAATTCGGTCGCCCGAATATTGGTGGATACTTTCGCACATTCAATCAACGCATCGATGGCGAACTCCGTGGTTATCACAAACCCATCATGTTGGCGGGGGGTCTTGGCAACATATGTGCGCGGCACGTAACGAAAGCGCCCATCCCCGCCGGTGCGAAATTGATAGTCATTGGCGGGCCCGCGATGTTAATCGGCCTTGGCGGTGGTGCCGCCTCCAGTCTTGCTAGTGGCCATAGTGTGGAAGATCTTGATTTTGCCTCGGTCCAACGCGGGAACGCCGAGATACAGCGCCGCTGCCAAGGGGTCATCGACCAATGTTGGTGGCTAAACGACGGTAACCCGATCTTGTCGATTCACGATGTCGGTGCTGGTGGTCTGTCGAATGCGCTGCCCGAGCTGATCGAAGGTGCCGGGCGTGGGGGCCGGTTTGACTTACGTGCGGTGCCCAATGACCAACCAGCTATGTCGCCGATGGAGATCTGGTGCAATGAAGCACAAGAGCGCTATGTGCTGGCGATCAAAGCGGACGACCTAGAAATCTTTCACAAATTATGCGAGCGCGAGCGTTGCCCCTACGCTGTCATTGGTGAAACGACAACTGAGCGACACCTAGTGCTTAACGATAGCTACTTTGAGACTACTGGTGACGGTAAATCTAACGGCGATACGCGAAGCAAACCTATCGACCTTGAATTATCCATTTTGTTTGGCAAGCCACCAAAGTTGCTGCGCGACGTAAAACGGATTCGACGCAAATTGCCACCTTTCAAGACCCGCGGTATTGATCTCGATGAAGCGGCCCATCGCGTGCTACGTTTGCCAGCCGTGGCCAACAAGACCTTTCTGATCACAATTGGTGATCGCACTGTTTCGGGGATGGTGTGTCGTGACCAAATGGTGGGCCCTTGGCAGGTCCCGGTGGCGGATGTGGCGGTGACCGCAGGTGGCTACCAGACATATTGCGGTGAGGCCATGGCCCTCGGCGAGCGAACGCCGCTGGCACTGATTGACCCGGCCGCGAGTGGCCGTATGGCCCTCGGCGAGGCGTTGACTAACTTGGCGGCGGCACGCATCGAAAAGCTGCTGGATGTGAAACTCTCAGCAAACTGGATGGCGGCCGCCGGCCACGCCGGTGAGGACGCCGCGCTCTATGATACGGTGCGTGCGGTCGCGGCCGAATTGTGTCCCGCCCTCGGTATCTCTATCCCAGTTGGCAAAGACTCGTTGTCGATGAAAACGGTGTGGGAAAACGAAAAGGGCGAAGCCAAACAAGTTACGGCACCACTGTCTCTGATCGTGTCGGCGTTCAGCCCGGTCGTGGACGTACGCAAGACCTTAACGCCACAATTGCGTACGGATCGGGGAGATACCGACTTGATCTTGATCGACTTGGCCAAAAAGAAAAATCGACTGGGGGGTTCAGCCCTGGCCCAGGTCTACAACCAAATGGGACGAGAATGCCCGGATGTGGACGATCCCCGCGTGTTGCGACTCTTCTTTCACGTGATTCAAGCCCTAAACGAACTTGGCTTTATAGTTGCGTATCATGATCGTTCTGATGGCGGTTTGTTTGCAACCGTCTGCGAAATGGCATTCGCTGGGCACACGGGCGTACATATCGATTTGACCACATTGGGGCGGAATCCGGTCGCCGTCTTGTTTAGCGAGGAACTAGGTGCTGTGTTACAAGTCCCGCGTGAGCGCCAACGTGGTATCTTCGGTGCATTGAAACAGGCGGGCCTCGGGCGTCACGCACATGTCATCGGTACCCTGACCGGGGATGACGCAATCACGTTTACGCACAAACGGCGGCTTATATTCCGCGACACGCGTGTCAATCTGCAGCGGACATGGTCGGAAACGACTTTCCACATGCAAACATTGCGCGACAATCCGAAGTGTGCGAAGGAGGAGTACGATCGTATCCTGGACGGCGCCGATCCGGGTCTAGGCGCACGGCTTTCATTCGATCCATCTGAAGATATTGCGGCACCGTTTATTGCTAATGGTGCGCGACCACGCATCGCCATTCTCCGGGAGCAGGGCGTTAACGGTCACGTAGAGATGGCGGCCGCTTTCGATCGCGCTGGATTTGCCGCGATAGATACCACCATGAGCGATATCGCAAGCAAGCGCGTCACGCTCAAGGACTTTGGGGGATTGGTAGCCTGCGGCGGTTTTTCATTTGGCGACGTGCTTGGCGCTGGTGAAGGTTGGGCCAAGTCCATTCTTTTTAACAGCCACGTGCGTGAGGAATTTGCAGGTTTCTTCGAACGCGAAGACACGTTTGCGCTTGGCGTCTGCAATGGTTGCCAAATGATGTCCAACTTGCGTGAGCTGATTCCGGGCGCAGACCGATGGCCGCGTTTTGTTCGTAACCATTCGGAGCAATTTGAGGCTCGTGTATGTCGCGTGCAAACGCCGGATAACCCGTCGATCTTTCTCACCGGTATGGCTGGATCGATGATACCGATTGCCGTTGCCCATGGTGAGGGTCGAGCGGAATTGGTGCATTCTGATGATGCGCAATGTCTGATCGTCGATCGGTTGGTCGCGTTGTGCTTTGTCGACAACCGAGGCGGGGTCACGGAATCCTATCCCTATAACCCAAATGGGTCGCCTTACGGCATTGCTGGCCTAACCACGCCCGACGGTCGTTTCACGATCATGATGCCGCATCCGGAGCGGGTGTTTCGGACGGTGACAAACTCCTGGCACTCCGATGAGTGGGGCGAAGATGGGCCTTGGTTGCGGATATTTCGTAATGCCAGGGTTTGGGTTGGGTAGATTGCGTCGGCGCCGCCGACGTGTATTACGCGGGGTTCCGCCCCCGCACGACGGGTTGTATCGCCTTTGGCGATTTACTAACGGGGCGCCGGCCCCGTGCGGCGGGTGACTTTTGTTTCGGCAAAAGTCACCAAAACCATTTTGCCCCGCGGTCTTCGCCCCGCCATCAATGCATGGCGGGGAACCTCGGATTTCGCTTGCCTCAGTGGGTCCGTCGACGGCACCTCCTTGTGCCGACGACGGACGCCGGGGTCCCTACCCGGCCCCCTGACGGGGCCGCGCTTCGGCTGCACGCATCCTCGGCTCGACCGTAGGCGACCGACAGGGACGTAGGAAGGTAGAGCAATGCAGGGAGCACGACTACACGGATGTGGGAGTTAGAGTCGCGCCGGGAGCAGCGACCGGATTGCCGAGGCGAAAAACACAACGTGCTGCGCACACTCTTCGTAAGGCATAGATACATGATCGAGCCCCACCGATCCGTGTTATAACATGGATGTTGGTACGTCTATATCTAGTTAGCTTTGCAGGAATCCAGAAATGGCATTAATCGATAAAAGACTGAGCGAGTTGAAATTATCACGAGAAGCAGTAGATGTTTATCGTGATCGGATTTCTGAAGAGTCACTGACTGGTGTCGTTGGCGACTTTAACGACGAATTCTTATACATGAGTCTCTTAACAGATGACGGAGAGAACAACGGAGTATCAGTATTTTTTCGCCATAACATTACAAGAATTCGTACCGGTGGAAATGTCAGGTCATCGATAAGTGAGCTTGGTAAGTTCCGCGCTACAGAGGTGAAATTTCCAAATATTAACCTTACGTCTATCGATACAGTTCTTTCATCAATTCAGTCGCAATATGGTTACGTAAATTTGCACACCGAAGACATGGATGACGATATATGCTTTATCGGTGAGATCACTGACCAAGATGAAAAGTGGGTTTCGTTGCTCGGCTATGGAACAATGACGACTCGTGATACGAATACTATTCTTCTGGAAAAAGAAGAAATTTCTAGAGTTGATGCAGGTGCAAAATATGAAGAATCAATTAAGTTTTTGGCAACCAAAGCTAACAGATAGCTGCACAGGAAAAATTACACGCTGCGCTCGCAACTTTACTGTGAGCTAGGCGTTAGATTGGCACGCTGCAATCGGCCTATCATTCTCTCATCCAGGGGGCGATTCCAAAGCAAGCTGTTGTTTGTAGGCCATAAACCCGTGATAGAGCCCAACCGATCCGTGTTATAACATGGGTGCTAGTACGTATCTCTAATCAGCTTTCACGAAGCAGACCATGTTAAGTACGACGTCGACCACGCTTACTACGCTCCTCAATCAAGTCTTGCGCAATCATCTGACCGTCGTCAGTCAACTGTTCTTGCACGACCTCGTCGCGGTTCGGTGGGGGGAAGATGCTATCCACGATCGATACGCGGCCGAGTATCTGCCGGATATCTCTAGACTTTTCAGAATGCTTGAGCATCTGCTCGATGCTGGATACATAATCACCCTCGGTGATCCGGACAAACCCTACGCTGATGCAGTTGCGAGAGTCGGTCGCACGGTTCCAGAGACGCTCGACATCGATCACGCTCTTCTTCTGGACATTCAGACCACGATGCAAGAGGGCGCAGCACAGTGCCAGAAGATCGGCGATCGTGTCGAGGCCAACCTACTTAACGAGGCTGTCGAGACGCGTGCCAAGCTGATCAATTGGATCGAGTCCGAGCGGCAAAGCCAGGTAATCGATGCTCCGGACCAGCAACTGGTCCCGCCGAACGCTGGCACATCAGAGCGATCATTATGGGAACAGGTCAACGTACTTCTTTGCCGATTGCTTGTTATCATCGACCAGACGGTTTGCCATACCTTCGCATTCAGACACAAAGGAGACGAAGGGGCAGCAAACACTACTTGGCAGATTTCGTGGCAGTCGATGCGAGACACCGCTTCGATTGTAAATCTAATGGTCGCTAGGGCGTGGGCTATAGATACTGTGAGTGCTGCCCGCGCTAACAATATATTTATGCCCATTTTCGTGGACGACGTATTGAAGATTGCCGAGATCGATTCAGCACTTCATCGTATGGCCACCTCGGACGCTGAGTGTTGCGTGGAGCTCGCCCGCAGTCTGGGAGACGCCGACTTTGAAAGGGTGTGTCTGGACAATCAGCGCAATCAGGAAACCTCGGCGCGCGGTGCGATTCCTTCCGCAGCGCAGTCCTATCCTGGGCTACAGGTAATGACGAAGAAGTGGGCGTACGTACCCGCTCGGTAGAACAACGTCGACCAAGATTGCAAAACATCGAGACGCAGTCGATAGATCGTGAAAGCCAACATCCCCATCGAGGGCGACCGGGTCAACTGCTGCGCAGTTACTCCGGCGCCTCATCGGGAGCGTTAGGGCCTCGTCGCTCAACCGGACAGAGAAAGTTGGATAGCCATCCCGCCCCTAAGCGGAACATCTTCCGGAATATTTTCCGAAAGATCGAGACGGTTTCGGATGCGGAGGGTGTCATCCGTAGCGCGTCTATACTGGTTTTGCTCTACGCTGGAGTCAAGGTCATCTTGGCCGCATCTATCGACGTTGCTTTACTGTTGGATGCGTTGCTGCTTGCGTTGGTGGCGGTTCCGTTACTCATATTCAAGAATCGATTCGCTGCCATAGCCATGTTGGTACTTATATCTTTGGTTACGTTGGATGCCGTGGTCCAGGCGTTCGCCGGTAGGCCGAGTTTGGCTGTACTGATAGTGGTATTGCTGCTTTGGGTATCAGTGAGAGCGGTTCAGGCGGCCTTTAGGTTAAAGCGTGGAGACCTTGCTGTCGATTCTGCGGATACTCAATCGAAACCGGCCGTGGACGTTTGACCTATGAAACCTATTCGTAAACTTTTAGTTGCTAATCGCGGCGAGATCGCAATTCGTATCATGCGCGCTGCTAACGAGCTGGACATTGCCACGGTTGCGATCTATGCGCAGGAAGACCGACTCTCACTGCACCGCTTTAAATCTGATGAAGCCTACACCGTTGGCCGCGGCCTCGGGCCCGTTAAAGCTTATCTTGACATTGATTCCATTATTGAGACTGCCCGCTTAGCGGGTGTCGACGCCCTACACCCGGGTTACGGGTTCTTATCGGAGAAACCGGCGTTTGCCGAAGCGGTCATTGCTGCTGGCCTAACGTGGGTGGGGCCGCCCGCGGCCGTGATGCGGGGGCTAGGCAACAAAATATCGGCGCGTGCGGTGGCTGAGGGCGCCGGCGTGCCAGTCATGCCTGCGACTGGGCCCCTGCCTGAGGATGTCAAGACTATCCGCCGACTCGCCGAGGACGTGGGTTTTCCGGTGATGCTCAAGGCGAGCTGGGGCGGCGGCGGACGCGGTATGCGCATCATCGAAGGTGTCGCGGCCCTGGCAGCGGAGGTGGAGGCGGGCCGTCGCGAAGCAAAAGCTGCCTTTGGTAATGGCGAGGTCTACTTAGAGAAACTCGTCGTTAACGCTCGCCACGTCGAGGTGCAGCTCTTAGGCGATACCCACGGAAACATCGTCCATCTGTTCGAGCGAGATTGCTCGGTGCAACGCCGAAACCAAAAAGTGGTCGAACGTGCCCCTGCTCCCTACCTGGATTCCGCAACCCGGTCAGAATTGTGCGAGGCGGCCCTTGATCTTGCCCGGGCGGCGGGCTATTCCAACGCGGGCACGGCTGAATTTCTCATCGATGTGGATACGGGTAAGTTCTACTTCATCGAGGTTAACCCGCGCATTCAAGTCGAGCACACGGTCACCGAAGAGGTTACGGGCATTGATATCGTCAAAGCCCAAATTCGAATTGCCCAAGGGGCCCGCATTGGTGAGGATGACTCGGGTGTGCCCAGTCAAGAGGATATCCATCTTAACGGCCACGCGCTGCAGTGCCGAATCACCACCGAAGATCCAGAATCTAATTTCATGCCCGACTACGGGCGCATCACCGCATATCGTGGCGCAACGGGATTTGGTATCCGCCTAGACGGTGGCACCGCTTACTCGGGTGCTGTTATTACGCGTTTCTATGACAGCCTGTTGGAAAAAGTCACGGCCTGGGCGCCGACGGCACTGGAGGCGGTAGCCCGCATGAATCGGGCACTTCGAGAGTTTCGTATTCGTGGGGTTGCCACCAACCTCGTATTTGTCGAAAACCTTATCAATCACCCACGGTTCAGGTCGGGCGACTATACAACACGTTTTATCGACGAGACGCCCGAACTCTTCCATTTCCCCAAACGCCGGGATCGAGCCACCCGACTGCTCCACCACATCGCTAGCGTAACCGTTAACGGGCACCCCGACGTTAGAGGTCGAACAACACCGGCGGTACGCCCAGCCCCGACCCCACCGGACACCCATCACGATGCGCCGCCAGACGGTAGCCGCCAGCTACTGCAAAAGCTCGGGCCGCAAGGACTTGCCAACTGGATGCTGGAACAAAAAAAGGTACTGGTCACTGACACTGCGATGCGTGACGCGCATCAATCGTTGCTGGCGACGCGTATGCGCAGTTTCGATATGACGGCCATTGCCGATGCTTATGCGCGCGATATGGCGGGTCTGTTTAGTCTTGAGTGTTGGGGTGGCGCCACGTTTGATGTGGCGATGCGTTTCTTGAAGGAATGCCCTTGGGAACGGTTGAGTGAATTGCGTGCTCGAATTCCGAATATATTGCTGCAAATGTTGTTTCGCGGATCCAATGGCGTTGGCTACACGAACTATGCTGACAATGTCGTGCGTGCGTTTGTACGTCAGGCGGCTGCCAGTGGCATCGATGTATTTCGCATCTTTGATTGTCTGAATTGGACAGACCAAATGCGGGTTGCTATCGACGCGGTGTGCGAACAGGACAAACTTTGCGAGGCAGTAGTTTGTTATACCGGCGACATGCACGATCCGAAGCGGCCAAAATATGATCTAAAGTACTACGTTGAACGCGCCAAAGAACTCGCGGCCGCCGGTACCCATGTACTTGGAATCAAAGATATGGCGGGGGTGTGTAAACCCCGAGCGGCAGGCGAACTCGTTCGAGTCTTGAAGGAAGAGACAGGCCTGCCGATACACTTTCATACCCACGATACTAGTGGCGCGTCGGTTGCCAGTGTGCTCGCTGCAGTCGAAGGTGGTGTTGACGCGGTGGACGCGGCCATGGACGCGCTCTCCGGCCTTACTTCGCAGCCCAATCTTGGTGCCATCGTCGCATCCCTAGCGGGCGGCGAACGCGATACGGGTCTCGACCCGGAACGGATCCGTGCCTTTTCGGATTACTGGGAGCTCGTCCGTGGGCAGTATGCCGCCTTCGAGAGCGACTTACGTTTCGGTGCTTCCGAAGTCTACTTACACGAGATGCCGGGCGGTCAGTTCACTAATCTCAAAGAACAAGCTCGATCCCTCGGACTCGAAGCCCGCTGGCATCAGGTGGCACGTGCCTATGCCGACGTCAATATGATGTTCGGCGACATCGTCAAGGTGACGCCTTCGTCGAAGGTAGTCGGAGATATGGCGCTGGCTATGGTAAGCGCCGGATTGACCCGGGAGGACGTCGAAGATCCCGACCGAGAGGTCGCATTCCCCGAATCGGTGATCGCGTTTTTTCGCGGCGAGCTTGGTCAGCCCTATGGCGGATTTCCCGAGGCGTTGCAAAAAAAGGTCTTAAAGAACGAATCACCGATGCAGGGTCGACCTGGGGCGACACTAAAACCGGTCGATTTTGATCGCGAACGGCGGAGTATCGAGAAGCGTGTTGGTCGACGTATTAGCGACGAAGAATTGCAATCAGGTCTTATGTATCCTGCCGTGTTTAGTGACTATGTGGCGCATCGACAAGAATTCGGCCCAGTGAGTGTTTTATCGACACCCGTATTTTTCTACGGTATGGCACCTGGCCAAGAGACGGTGGTGGACCTTGAGCCGGGCAAGCGCCTGGTGATTAGTTGTCAGGCGATTGGTGAGCCCGATGAAAAGGGCGAGGTCCGGGTGTTCTTTGAACTCAATGGGCAACCTCGGGTAATCAAAGTCGCTGATGATAAGTCAAAAAAGGATGTACCAACCCACCCTAAGGCCGAAGATGAAAACCCCCATCATATCGGCGCCCCTATGCCGGGTGTGGTGGGGAGCGTAGCGGTGGCTGAAGGTCAAGAAATCAGTGTGGGTGATCTGCTTCTCACCTTGGAGGCTATGAAGATGGAGGTGGCCATTCATGCCGAACGACCGGGAACAATCGTTCGGTTACTAGCCAAGGTGGGCAGCCAAGTGGACGCCAAAGATCTGTTGGTTGAATTGCAAGGCGAATAACGATTCGTAAGGGTAGGCTACATGGGCACGGATGCGCTAAACTAAAGATAGCCCCGCTAATTTTCGTGTGTTGGTTAGAGGGGGTCTAACGACAGGCAACACACCTATGGATAGAGCACAATAATGAACATATATATAGGTAATCTCCCCTACGGCGTCACCGAGGATGAGGTGCGCACATTATTTGCCGAACACGGTGAAGTCGACCGGGTTACTCTCATTACCGACAAATTCTCCGGCCAGGCCAAAGGCTTTGGTTTTGTCGAAATGCCCGTCCAAGGGGCGGCGGAAAACGCCATCTCTGCCCTAGACGGCAAGGATGTCAAGGGCCGCAATATCAAGGTCAACCAAGCCCGCCCCCGCGCCGAACGTCCACAACGTCGGCCGAGGTAGCCTACCTATTGTTGGGCGTACTAAGCGCTCGGTGAGCGACGAGTGCTTGGAACGACAACCATATTCTGTGTGCATCGACTCTGACGGAGAACGCTATGGCCAAAGCCTGCGCGCGCCACATTTTGGTGGCCACTGAGGAGGCCTGCAAAGAACTTAAGACCCAAATTGAAGCGGGCACTGATTTCGCTGCTGCTGCGAAAGATCACTCGCAGTGCCCTTCGGGCCAGCGGGGTGGTGATTTGGGTGAATTTAACCCGGGGCAGATGGTCAAGGAATTCGACGACGTTGTATTTCATGCCGAGGTCGGCCAAGTACATGGCCCGGTCAAGACGCAGTTTGGCTATCATCTTATTGAGATTACCAATCGCTCCGAGTAGAGACGGCCCAAGTCAGGTCTGTGTGATGAACCCTTTGAATTACCCCGCGTCATTGACAGCATCGCAGGATTTGTCGAAGCGCCGACCCTAACCGTGGATGGCACGACACTTTACTATCACCAGCGAGACGGTGAGCGCTGCCACATTTATCGCGTGGCCAAGAAGAAGTAGAAAAAGTGCACCGCCAAAAAATCGCCACCCTCGCGTCGAGGTCGCCAACCCATCGGCTCGTGGTGTCAGACATTGCGACCAAAACTGCTGGGTTGGGCGCCACCTGGCCCCTTAGATCTCTGCCCGGCTCAAACAAAAAATCAAATAAATTCAATGGCTTGTAAATACTCAGCCATGGGCCTCAAGGATGGCACGGCCTGTGCAGATATAGAACTCTGCGCCCTAGCATGGTGGGGGCACAAGAGGGTCAGGTTCATGGGCGGAGCAGTTCTAGCCATCTTCAAGAGAACCCCTATCATTGTCGGTGTTCTCATCATTTGCACGATCAGCATTCCGGTCCACAGTGCTGTGTATGTCTACCGTGCATCGGACGGGTCCTTGATGTTGACAGACCATGCCGTCAACAGCAGCGAGTACCGGCTCCTGCGCAAAACTGCCAACGCCCGCGGTGCTGCCGTCATTGCGCAACAAGGTAAGCGGTTCGACCGTGGTAATCCATCGGCATATGATCGGCTTATTCGACGAACGGCACGCGCTTATGGTGTGGACGCAGCGTTAGTCAAAGCAGTTATGCGCGCCGAATCTGCATTTAATCCCTACGCCACTTCACGCAGGGGCGCGTCGGGCCTCATGCAGTTAATGCCTGCCACCGCCGAACGTTATGGGGTCGATGACATCTATGACCCCGTCCAAAACGTGCGAGCTGGGGTGCACTACCTAAAAGAACTGATGCAGCTTTTTGATAACAAGTACCATTTAGTTGTCGCTGCCTACAATGCTGGCGAGAACGCGGTTAAGGAATATAAAGGCGTACCCCCTTACATAGAGACCCGCAACTACGTAAAGAAGGTGCTACGTTTCAAGCGTCGCTATTCAAAGACATTTTAAATGCGGTGCTTTTAAGAAAGCCAGTTTCCCCGCACCCAAGCCCACTCATTTACCCGCGAGTTGCAAAAACAACTCGTTTAGTCTGTGAACAAACCCAGCTGGGTCGTCGAGCTGGCCACCTTCGCTAAGCAGGGCTTGGTCAAATAGCATGTAACTCCACTCTTTGAAACGCGCATTATCATCTTGTGACATAAGATGATTTACGATGGGGTGCCCTGGATTGATTTCAAGAATAGGTTTCCCGAGTGCCACATCTTGCCCCACAGATGTGAGTATACGTTCAAGATTTGCGCTCATATTCTGCGTGTCGGCGACCAGACAGGCCGGCGAAGTGGTTAGGCGATGGGTTATACGCACATCCTTGACCTTGTCACCCAGTGCCTGTTTGACACGATCGACAAATTCCTTGTGTTCTTTTGCCGCCTTTTCTTGCTGTTCCTTGTCTGTTTTGGCCTCTAATTCGCCGAGGTCGAGCTCTCCCTTGGCTATTGATTGCAGTGGCTTTTCATCGAATTCAGTGAGATGCATGACCAACCATTCGTCGATGCGATCTGATAGCAAGAGTACCTCGATACCCTTATCGCGGAAGATCTCGAGGTGCGAACTATTCTTCGCCGCGGCGAAGCCGTCCGCAGTGACGTAATAGATCTCGTTTTGATTTTTCTTCATGCGGTTTACGTAATCCTCAAGAGAAACATCCTGCGTCTTGCTGTCGGTATGTGTAGACGAAAACCGCAGCAGTTTGGCGATTCGCTCCCGATTGCCTGGATCTTCGACCACGCCTTCCTTCAACACCTTTCCGGATTCCTTCCAAAAGGTGGCGTATTTTTCAGGATCCTTCTTGTTTATATTTTCCAATAATCCCAGCACCTTCTTCACGGAAGCGGCGCGGATCTGGTCGATCGCTTTGCTCTTTTGGAGGACCTCACGCGAGATATTCAGCGGTAAGTCGTTGGAATCGATCACGCCACGCACAAATCGCAAGTAGGCAGGCATGAGGTGTTCGGCATCATCCATGATGAATATACGGCGTACATAAAGCTTGATGCCTCGCCGCTGGGTGCGATCCCAAAGATCGAACGGAGCGCGTACTGGGATGTACAGTAGAGATACGTACTCCTGCTTGCCTTCTACACGGTTGTGTGTATAAGCGAGCGGTGCTTCGAAGTCATGGCCGACGTGCTTGTAGAATTCCTCGTATTCTTCTTTCTTTATTTCCTTCTTCGGTCGTGCCCACAAGGCGGACGCACGGTTTACGGTTTCGTCTTCGTCCTTATCCTCAACCTTCATCACGATAGGAAGATTGATGTGATCGGAAAACTTGCGGACGATCGATCTCAGTCGCAACCCGTCGAGGAATTCGTCTTCGCCCTTTCGAAGGTGCAGTATCACATCGGTCCCACGGCCTGCTTTTTCTATCGTTTCTAGTGAATATTCCCCCTTGCCCTCGGAATCCCACCGTACGCCCTGTTCCGGCCCAAGCCCAGCCCGACGGGTCTCGACCGTCACACGATCGGCAACGACAAAAGCCGAATAGAAACCTACCCCAAACTGGCCAATCAATTTGGCATCCTTAGCCTGATCGCCGGACAGGGCCTTTAAGAATTCCTGTGTCCCGGATTTGGCGATGGTGCCGATGTTATCCACAACCTCTGAGCGGGACATACCAATGCCGTTATCCGAAACAGTAACCGTGCGCGCCTTCTTTTTGAAGGCAACTCGGATCTTCAATTCGGTGTCGCCTTCGTATAGATCGTCATTGGCTAGTGCCCCAAACCGTAGTTTGTCGACAGCGTCCGAGGCATTCGAAATCAGCTCTCGTAAGAAGATTTCTTTGTTGCTGTATAGGGAACGGATAACGATATCGAGTAATTGCTTGACCTCTGTTTGAAAACCAAGGATCTCTTTTTGTGTATCTACGCTCATAATCTAGGTAGGCTCCTGAACGACCGAATACTAGCGAGAGATAGGGGCGCACGGCCAAAGATTCAAGCCTCTTTGGCCAGCTGCGATCATGAATCGTGAGAATGGCGAAACCGGTTTGCAGTCGGGCTGTAAGTCTAACTCTTTGATGTCTTTAATATTCTAGCCGGCCAACCGTAAATGGGGCCAACGCGATTACGGTTGGGTAATCTTAACCTTGATCCATTCCGCTACTTGCCTACGGTCCGCGTTGGCGTATTTGATCTCTACCTGGCGGCCCGATTTTAAATCAGCAAAACGCCCGGTGATGTTGGCTGCCTCAAGGGCGGTCCGATCTAGCCAGATCTTGGTATCGCGGCTCACTTTGATGTTCCGGCCATCGGCCTTGATGGTTCGTTTCTGTCTATTGACGCTCTCGATCTTGCCCATATAGGTATATTTGTATGAGAGCCCGGGCGATTTGCCCATGGGTATGAATATTTCGGTTGCCTTCTGGGCGTATGCAAATGAGATGCTGCCAAGCAAAAGTAGCATCAAGCTTGCCAATGATATCGTACGCATACCTGTTTTCCTCCGTCGCATTGCCAGTCTACCTGACATCATTCGATCATCTCCGCCCGTGCCTGCTCCAATTTGCGGATTGCCGCGGCTGCGTGGCTACGCCGTGAAAAAAGACTACGTGCTGCACGTTGGGCCAGATGTTTGGCTTCCTTCAAATGGGCGACCGCCTGCGGGTGCAGGCCGCCACCAATCAAGACGCCAATACCATCCTTAGTGTCGGCAACCGCCAACCCAAGTAGTTCCTTGGCCCTCGCGCCGCTAGATCGATTGCTCTGTTCTATGAGTTCAATGCTGGCTCGTATGTTTTCCAGTGCATTGATCACGCGCAGGAAGGCGGCCACCTCAACCACCTGGGTGCCGTCTAGATTGATTCCACCACCGGTTGCCCCCGCCAGGGCTTGGCCGGCGGGAGAGTTGTTGAATGCGTCACCATTGTAGAACGCAACTGCGCCTTCGATCGTTTCAATAGAGTTGTTATGAAAAAACGCCGAGGTGTCGGCTGCTTCGACCAGCGGCGGTGTATTAAACGTACCATCGCCAGGGGTGCCGAGCCCATCGTCAGGCGGAACGAATTCGCCGGTAAGATCGGCTGGCTGGTCAGGCAGATCTTCGACCCCGGTATTGAAGTTCATGTTACCGACACCCGGACCGAATATATTCGGGTTCGCGTTAGCGCCCGCGTTGAAATGGCAGGCATTGCATTTGCCAAGCGCGTTATCGAGAAAGATCTCCTGTCCGCGCCTGGCAACAGTACCCTTCAGTGGGAGCGATAACGTTAGATCTTGCTGGCGCCCTAGCGATAGCTGGAAGGCCTCTAGGGCATCCAACTCCTCGTCGGTCGGCAGCCGGAAATGGACGCCCGGCACGCGCTTCAAACTCTGCGTGAAGTGTTGGATCACGGCGCCCGTGGCAAACGAACGCAATGAGCCGTCGCCCGGGGCGCCATCGCCAGACCATCCCGTGCGTGGCCCTTGCCGACTGTCGATAGAAACGCGCATGCCAAGCGTGTGAGGTACCCCGCGAAGATTGAAGTTATTCTCTAGATCATCGAATCCATCTTGGTTTTCGAGGATGAGCCCAAATTCACGCATGAGCCTCGGCCGCTCCAGGGTTTTGAGGGCGGGGTTGAACTCGGCAACAAACAACGGATCATCGTCGGGGAGCGTGGCGATGAAGGCTGGGTCTATCGTGAAGTTGTTGTCTTCACGGTGGCAGGTGCCGCACGTTCGGCCGTTTCCGTCGAAGGTCTCATCGAAGAACAAGGCCCTACCTTTGGCGATGAGTGCTTGCCCTGGGTCGGGCGGTGGCACCGACTGACAGCTAGTCAATATCGGCAATCCCAACAACAGGATGCCGATTAGGGTGATTGGGGAGGGCCCAGGGTTTCCCTGAGCGTACACGTGACTGACCATAGCTCCTCCATTTTGTGGTTATTCGCTTCCTCGCGAGAGGGTCCGCGCCGTGATTGTACTACTTGTCTCGGGCGAATGTCTTGCGCCTATTGCCAGCAGAGACCGCTGTGGCGCTCAAATCCGACGCCACAGCGGACTGCCTAATAAACCGCCGGATCGCTACGGCTGCGCATCAATCATGACGGCGCGGGCTTCCGCGAATCGCCTCGTTGATAAAGATGTGTCGCCCGAACAGACTACGCGCGGCCTGTCGCGTCAACTGCTCTGCTTCTTTCAGGTGGGCGACTGCACGTGGGTGCAAGCCACCGCCGGCTAATACCTCGCGAGCATCCTCGGTCTCCGCAATGGCTTGCGCCAGCCTTACCTGGTCACGCTGAAAGCCAAAGAAACCGAAGTGACCACTGGCTTCGAGCAGCTCAATGCTTTGCCTGATGTTCTCGAGGGCATTGATGACGCGTAGGAACGCGGCCACTGCCACAATTTGGGTCGAGCTCAGGTTGATGGCGCTGCCGGTGGTGCCAGTTATCGCTTGTCCGGCTGGGGAATCGGTAAACACCTTATCATTGTAAAACGCGACCGCGCCTTCGATGGTCTCAACTGCATTGTTATGAAAGAACGGGCCGGTATCAGCCGCCTCAACCAATGAGGGTGTATTAAAGGTGTCGTTGCCCGGATTACCAAAGCCATCGTCGGGTGGCATCTTCTCGTCTGTCAGATCTGCCGGCTGGTCGGGAAGATCCTCGACGCCGGTGTCGAAGTTCAAATTGCCGGCGGCGCCAAAAATTGTGGGATCCCCATTAGCACCCGCATTTGAGTGACAGGCGAAACACTTACCGGAAACGGGGCTGAGAAAGACATCCTGGCCGAGCTTTGCCACCGTACCTTTGAGCGTCAGTGGCAGAACCAGATCTTTCTGTCTGCCTAACGAAAGCTGAAACGCCTCTAAGGCGTCGAGTTCGTGCTCGGTCGGGGATCGAAAGTCAGCACCCTCCTTGCGGCTCAGGGTCTTGGTAAAGTGTTGTTTAACTGCGCCGATGGCAAATGCGCGCAGCGAGCCATCTAACGGCGGTGAGTCGGAGCCGTCATCTGGTGCGCCGTCGCCGGCCCAGCCGGTGCGCGGGCCGGCGGCACTGGCTATTGAAGTGCGCTGAGCGAGCACGTGTGGGACGCCGCGCATATTGAAGTTGTCCGCTGGGCGATCGAGACCGTCTTGGTTCTCCAGAATCAATCCGAACTCACGCATCAATCTTGGGTTCTCGAAGTTTTCCTTCAGAGCCGGATTGAATTCAGCCACGAACAAGGGATCGTTGTCCGGTAGCGTGGCGATGAAGGCCGGGTCTAGGGTCATGTTATTTTCTGCCCGGTGGCAGGTGCCGCAGGTGCGACCGTTGCCGTTGAAGGTTTCGTTAAAGAATATTAGGCGCCCGCGTTCGATCAGAGCTTCCCGACGATCGGGAAAAAACAGCTGACTCTGCGAAAGGGTAGAGAACCCGAGCAAAAACAAGGCCAGGGGAACAACTGCAAACGCTTAGTGTTATGGGAATTGTTCTGGGACATGGTCTCCTCCATTGTTTCGGAATCGCATTCGACTTATGCCCCCCCAAAAGAAGACCCCGTGATTTGTGATTGTACTAATGGTGTTTAGTAATTTGGTCCCAACTATCGGTGCGCGCCTGCCTTTTGTCTGGCGACATGGCCTTTGGCGCCAGCTAGATCGGGCTAGCGACATCGCGGAGGTGGGGAATGGCATTACCCCGACAGCGGGGCAGTACTTAAATGCGGCTGTACCGCATTATGCGTCTGGTCCGAGACCGTTACCGACCGCTTTGCGCAGCCGCTCTTGTTCTTGACGCTGTTGCAACGCCCACATGTGGGCGTAGATGTCGCCACGCCTGAGAAGCTCAGTGTGTGTGCCGCGTTCGACAATGTGACCACCGTCCATCACTAAGATTTGGTCGGCATCCATGACTGTGGATAGACGGTGGGCGATTACCAATGCTGTATGGTTGGCGGCAACTTCACGCAGCTGCGTTTGGATCGCTTTTTCGGTTTTAGAGTCGAGCGCCGAGGTCGCCTCGTCAAACACCAGAATACGTGGATTCTTGAGGATGGTACGCGCAATCGCGACACGCTGTTTTTCGCCGCCAGATAGTTTGAGGCCGCGTTCGCCGACGGTAGTCTCGTACCCCCTGGGCAAGGATTCTATGAATTCATGAATATGCGCGTGCCTAGCAGCCTGAATCACCTGCTCAGGGGTGGCATCCGGATGGCCGTAGGCGATGTTGTAGTAGATCGTATCGTTAAACAACACAGTATCTTGGGGCACAATACCGATACTGGCGCGTAGGCTGGCTTGTGTAACATCGCTTATATCTTGGCCATCGATGAGGATACGGCCAGCCCCCACATCGTAAAATCGGAACAATAGACGTGCCAACGTAGACTTTCCGGCCCCGCTGTGACCGACCACGGCAATCTTCCGCTGGGCTGGGATCGCGAAATCGACGTCGAACAGAATTTGTCGGTCTGGGTCGTAACCGAAGGCCACATGCTCGAAACGGATATGACCTTGCTGAACCACAAGATCTTTGGCGTTGGGTTTGTCCTCAACCTCGAGCCTTCTGTCTAGCAGTCCAAACATCTTCTCCATGTCCGCAAGCGCATGTCGGATTTCGCGATACACGGTGCCCAGGAAACGCATTGGCATATAGAGTTGAATCAAGAAGGCATTGACCATCACCAGATCGCCCAGCGTCATAGTGCCCCTGACTACTCCCTGACTTGCCAACACCATGAGCAACGTCACGCCAGTGGCAATGATGGCACCTTGACCGGTGTTGAGGGCAGCGAGCGACGTTTGCGTGCGAATGGCGGCGGATTCCCATGATCGGAGGTTGTCGTCGTAGCGTCGCGCTTCGTAGTCCTCGTTGTTGAAGTATTTTACGGTTTCGTAGTTCAATAGACTATCGATGGCGACGGTATTAGCTTTGGAGTCCATTTCATTCATGGCGCGCCGGAATTTCATGCGCCATTCAGTGACGAAGAACGTGAATAAGATATAGATCGAAAGCGTTAAGAAGGTGATGATCGCGAACCATGCGTCGAGTTTGGCGAGTAGAATGCCGACCACAAGGCCAATCTCAAGCAACGTTGGTAGGATGTTGAATACGGTAAAGTTCAATAAGAAGCCTATACCAGCAGTCCCACGTTCGATATCTCGTGATATACCACCCGTTTGTCGGTCTAGGTGAAACCGCAAAGCCAGTTTGTGCAGGTGTTGAAATACTTGAAGCGCGACACGCCGGATCGACCGCTGCGTCACCTTGGCAAATACGGCGTCGCGGAGTTCCCCAAAGAGCGCATTAGCTAGACGCAGGGCACCATAGGCGATGAGAAAGAAAATAGGCAGCGTAAGCAACGCATTCGGTTTATCTAGCGCATCAACAATTTCTTTAATGATTAGCGGAATGCCTATGCTTGCAAGCTTTGCGAGGATGAGAAATGCAAGCGCGATGAGCACCCGGCCACGAAACTCCCAGAGATAAGGGAGCAGCGTCGCCAACGCCGTCCAGGGGCGCTCGCTGGTAGGTGATTGGGCATACTGACTTGGGCGCACAATAACGTCCTTACTATGGACCTGAAACAGTTAATTCTACCTGACGTTGTCTTCGATCTCGAAGATAACCACTTGTTCTAGTACGATCGGCGTTAAACTCCGTTGCGATAGATTGCCTCTGCGATGCGTCGCGATGTTTCTACCTCGATAAGTAGTTCTTCAAGTCGGGGAATCGACTCATCGCGTTCGATCATGGTCGATACGCGCCCAAATCGACGCACCGCATAGGCGTAGAGGTCCCATACTGCATCGATTATCGCTCGATCGTGCGTATCGACGATGTAATCTCCACAGTTGTTGTGGCCGGCGATATGAAACTGCTGTACACGTTCTATTGGTATGGCGTCGATATAGTGTCGCGGATCGAAGTGATGATTGAAGGCACTAACATATACGTTGTTGATATCAAGCAAAATGAGACAATCAGCACGCTCTGCCACCGTGCTAAGAAAATCCCACTCGCTCATCATCGATTGCTTGTAGGCCACATAACACGATACATTTTCCATAAGAATCTGGTAGCCGAGATAATCCTGAACCTGGCCAATGCGCGCGGCAACGTGATCGATCGATTCCTCGGTATAGGGCAGCGGCAATAGGTCGTGCATGTTCTTGCCGTCGACACCGGTCCAACATAAATGATCAGAGACCCATTCGGGCTCGACGCGTTCCGCCAAGGCCTTCAATTGCTTGAGGTAGTTCCAGTCCAACGGATCCGTGCTGCCGATCGACAACGACACGCCATGCATCACCATTGGGTAGTGTTCGCGAACACGGTCGAGGTAGTAGAGGGGCTTCCCGCCAGGGACCATATAGTTCTCTGACAAGACCTCTAGCCAGTCGACCGGCGGTCGATCCGACAGCACAGCTTCGTAGTGAGTGGTGCGAAGGCCAAGACCGAAGCCGAGATAGGACCGGTTGTGATATAAGGGAGCGGCCACTCCGGCGGATGATGGTTGCAAGCTAGGAATACTTTTCTGGATACGCTGTCGGGTCGTAAGGTTTACCGACCTTGCCGCCCAGCGCCTCGCAGCCCTCTTTGCTGAGGGCTACCCAACCCTCCCCTTTACACGCATTCTGTGCCTTACAAGCATTGTTCGCACTGGCGCATGACCCTTTACCCTTGCAGCTATTTACGCCGTAGCATTCTACTTTGGCCTCACTTTCTACGGCGACAGCTATCGGCGTTGCCATGGCGAAAAGGCCGGCGGCGGCGGTGGCAAGAGCGAGTCCAGACAATTTTTTGGTCGTATTCATTACCGCTTTCTTCGAAGAATACAGGCGTCGGAACGAGAGCCCTGTTCCATTGAGGGACAGTTGTTGGTGTGCTTGGTTCCCGTTATGTTCACGAGAATCTGTACTGGTGACGGTCTTCGCAGAACTCCACTATGAAGTTGGTGGCCATGAACTGCCCGGTGTGTCTGTATCAGACGACAGCGTTGTTTCGCCGGCGAACGCGAACTCCGGCTGGGCATTGGCGTACTGAAAGTAATTTCCCTGGAGGTAATCAAACTCGTAACTGTACAGCAGTGAAAGGGTGTCTTCATCCTCGACACACTTACCGATTGTCTTCTTGTTCAGAAGCTTTGCGATTTGCACGATCGTCTTTAGAACCATCTGTTTTATATTATCGGTTGCGACGTCACTTATTACTGCGGCATCGATTTTCAGAAACTCGATAGGCAGATTTCGCAAATGGCCTAAAGAAGCCAGGCGCGCGCCAAAATTGTCGAGTGAAATGCGACAACCCATCTTTGTTACATCACGCATAAATTCCTCGGCCGCCTGCGAGTCATTTCCGATCGTGGATTCATCGATTTCAAGTATCAAGTATTCGCCGGTTACGCCGTTTTCTCTGAGTGATTGACGAATCAGTGGAACGAGTTCTTTGTTCTGCGGCGCATGTTGCGACAGATTAACAAAAAAAGAAGCTTTCTGGCCGCGTTTGTGTAGATCGGCGAGACCAGTCAGCGCGTGCTTGATTACCCATTGGTCAATTGCGTGGATTTGGCCGGACTGCTCGGCTGCAGGCATGAATTCTCCAGCAGAAATGAGTTCATCGTCATCACCGGGCAAACGTATTAGGACTTCGAAGTACTCCGACGGATCACCGATGAGATTGATAACTGGTTGATACACTAACTGGAAAGCGCCGTAGTCTAGGGCCTTTTGGATGCGCGGCCGCCACATATTAAGGTTGCGAGACCCCGATTCGACTTGTGGTGTCCTCGTCTCTTCCTCAGGTGCACGCGTTGCAGCTGGGTTGCGGGCCTGTTTCTTGGCTTGCTCACACGCGCCGTACGCCAGCGACAGGATCTTTTCCACGCTGGCCGCCGTTCTGTCGATCATAATCAGACCGAGCGTGCACTCTGCTGCTTCGGCCTGACCTATCGCGGCCCGCGAGGCGTCTTTGACGCACTGCCTCAGCTTCTCGGCCACTGCCTCTGCGTTCTTCTGATTGTTGTCGTGTAACAAAACCGCGAACTCATCACCGCCGAAGCGCGATAACACGGCATTGTCGAGTGTGTCGCCAAAGTAGTCGGCGACTTGGCGCAATAGTCTGTCACCGGCCGCTTTGCCAAATCGCTCGTTAATGGCCTTGAGTCCATCTAGCTCTACATACAGTAGTGCGCTCGCTTTTCCACCACCTTTGACTTGACCGGCCGCTTTCGCAAGTGCCTGCAGGAAGTAATCTCGTTTATAGACGCCCGTGAGCGGATCGCGCAGGCCGGTTTCTCCAGAATCGTTGCCACTACCACTATGTTTGCTGGCGTCGTCGACGACGATCTGTGTACAATCTTCACCGCCGATATTTATTACCGATACGCTGACATAGATTTTTACCTTAGAACCATCTTTCTTTCTTGCTTGAAACTCCTGGGGTTCTGCTGATTTTTTGTTGTTCTTGTCTGCTTTTCGCAAATGACGTTTGAATCTACCATGGTCGCTCTTGTCGATAAGATCCAATACCGGCACCCCTTCCAGTTCCTCCAGCCCGCCGTACCCAAACAAATCTAGGAAGGCCCTATTCGCATCGACGTGCATGCCATCATGGCTATAGCAAATCGCCTCCATCGACCCATCGATCATGGCTTGATGTTTGTTCTCGATTTCTTGGAGCAGGGCGCTGGTTTTCTTGTAGTTGCCCCACTCCTCAACAACTGCCAACTCCCGCTCTATAGCAGGGACGATTCGCGCAGGTTCACTCTTTAGAATTACATCACGTGCGCCTGCACGCATAACTTCAATGAGATCGGCATCGTTGATTTTTTTTGTGAGAACGAAGAAGGGGAGATCAGGGCTGACATGTTTAACCGTGTCGAGCGCCAGCATTGCGCCCAAATGCGGTAGGCGATACTCAGATACGACCAGATCCCATTTCGACTTGTTTAGCGCTGACTGCATGCCGGCCAAATCCTGTACGCGTCGCGATTTAAGCATGTAGCCATTCTTGCGCAACACACTCACCGGGATGTCAGCGTCATCCGCTGAGTCATCGATAATCAGTAGCCGTAGTATTTTTTTGTCCAAAACTAGGAGATCCTAACGATAAGCGTAGTTTAGGCCAAAATCGACGTTCCGTGTACTAAGCCTACGCGCACTGCATGAACTGGTGATGGACGAGCGGTCATTACCGGTTGGTTAGGAACTTGCCGTACGTGGAAACACCACCAGGTGATCCGCCTGCACGCGAATGCCTAGTTTCGCACCCATTGGGGCATCGGCATGGCTCGGAAACAGTGACAAAACTCGGCCCCCGGTCGGCAATAGTAAGGTGTATAAAATCTCGGCACCCTTGAACGCTTTTTGGGTTACCTTCGCTCTAAGCGGGCTATCGGGGTCGGGTACGATATCGTCGGGGCGAAACAAAACCTCGACAGGCGCGTCGGCGCCCCAGGGGTAGGCGCGATTCCCCTGACAGATACCGATTTCTGTTTGTACGGTGTCGGGGGCAATTAGCGTGCCGGGGAGGAACACCCCTTGGCCGATGAAATCAGCGACGAATCGACATGCGGGTTCGTGATAGAGGTTGTAGGGCGTATCCCATTGCAAGATTCGCCCCTCGTGCATCACGCCGACCTTATCGGCTAGCGCGAATGCCTCGTTTTGATCATGAGTGACTAGCACCGCGGTAGTCCCTTGTTGTTTCAAAACGTCACGTACCTCTGCGCTGAGGCGTTCACGCAGCTCGATATCCAAGTTGGAAAAGGGTTCGTCCATGAGGATTAGATCGGGCTTCGGTGCCAGCGCACGTGCAAGCGCAACCCGTTGTTGCTGTCCACCCGACAGTTCATGTGGGTAGCGTTTTTCCATGCCCCCGAGCCCAACCCGGTCCAAAAGATCCATGATCGCAGTCCGTTTTTCGCTGTTCCCGGTCCGACGTAGGCCAAAACCTACGTTGTGGGCGACGTCGAGGTGGGGGAACAGGGCGTAGTCTTGAAATACCATACCGAGACGACGCTTTTCCGGCGGCAACGCGAACCCGGGTCGAGATACCTCGCGCCCGCCGATTAAGATCTTGCCGGTCGCAAGTGGATGAAACCCGGCGATCGCACGCAACACCGTAGTCTTGCCACAGCCGCTTGGACCCAACAACGATACAAGATTGCCCTCTGCCACGTGCATCGTCAGGCCGCATACAGCGGGATGGCCATCGTAGCGACAATCGACATCAACCAGGGTGAGCAGTTCGGTCAACATATCTTCCTGCTGGGAGATCAGCGCCGATAATAGCAAATCTCATTTCCACGATCTGCCGCGGCCGGGCTAAGGGGCTGCAAGGCGGCGGCGCACCTAAGAGCGAACTGCAAGAAGCAGTTCAAGTAGTGCTTTTTGCGAATGTAAACGGTTTTCGGCCTCATCCCAGACGACGCTCTGAGGCCCGTCGATTACTTCGGCCGCTACCTCATGACCACGATAGGCCGGCAGACAATGCATAAACATCGCATCCGGTTTGGCTAACGACATGATGTTTTCATCGACTGTGAAGCCCGCAAAATCCCGCTCGCGTTTGGCCTTTTCTTTTTCGTAACCCATGCCTGCCCAGGCGTCAGTCACCACGATGTCCGCGTGGTGTGCCGCACGATTCGGGTCTTGGCTGAGAGTGACATGACCACGGCATGCATCGAGAACGGCACTATCGGGCTCATAGCCTGCGGGTGCGGCGATATGTAGCTGAAAGTCAAGCAAGGCGGCCGCATTCATCCAAGAATGGCACACGTTGTTGCCATCACCGATCCAAGCGACCGTACTGCCTTTGATGTCGCCACGTCTTTCGATGTAGGTCTGAACATCGGCCAAGAGTTGGCAAGGGTGGCACTTATCGGTGAGCGCATTGATTACTGGCACATTCGAATGGGTGGCGAAGGTCTCAAGTTTGGTATGAGCATGGGTACGAATGGCGATTGCGTCGACCATGCGCGACAATACGCGTGCCGTATCTTCTATCGGTTCTCCGCGGCCGAGGTGCGAGTCCCGTGGCGATAAGAATAAACTACCGCCACCTAGTTGATTCATGCCGGTTTCAAATGAGACTCGCGTGCGCGTTGACGACATTTCGAAGATAAGAGCGAGGGTTCTGCCGCGCAATGGTTCGTAACGTTCACCACGTTTTACGTATTCTTTAAGCTCACATGCGCGCTTCACCAAGCGCCTGATCTCGTCGCCGCTTAAGTCCCTTAGGCTAAGAAAATGTCGCAGCGTCACGCCGACCCCAAGAACTCCTTAACGAGTTCGGAAACAGTACGGGAGATCTGATCAGCCTGTTCTTCTGTGATAATCAGGGGTGGTAACAGGCGAACCACGTTCTCTACGGTCACGTTAATCAGCAAGCCGCGTTCAAGCGCAGCAGTCACGAGTTTACCGCAGGGCCTATCAAGTTCGACTGCCAACATGAGGCCTTGGCCGCGTACCTCTCTGACGCCGGCTACGTTGTTCAAAGCTTCGCTTAAGGAACTTAGCATTCGCTGGCCCAGATTTGCAGCACGATCGGCAAGCCCTTCGCTCTCCATTACCTCGAGGACCGCCAAGGCAACCCGACAGGCCAGTGGATTACCACCGAACGTAGAGCCATGATTGCCCGGTTGGAAGACTTCTGCCGCGTCACCACGTGCGAGGCAAGCACCAATGGGTAGGCCATTGCCAAGCGGTTTGGCGAGACTCATCACATCGGGATGAATGCCGTTGTGTTGATGTGCAAACCACTTGCCGGTTCGACACAACCCCGTTTGTACCTCGTCGAGCAAAAGCAACCAATGGTGTTCATCGCACAGAGCACGTAGGCCGTTTAGATAATCGGGCTGGGGAATTACGATTCCCCCTTCGCCGAGGATAGGTTCAACCAGCACCGCCACGACATCGTTGGCATGCTGTGCAACCTGCCGTACTGCCTGGAGATCGTCATACGGGACGCGACGAAAGCCTTGTACTAGCGGTTCAAATCCAGCGTGAACCTTGCGATTGCCAGTCGCCGATAGCGTCGCCATTGTGCGGCCATGAAAACTGTCTTCTACGACGATAATCGAAGGATTGCGAATCTTGCGGCGGTGACCATAAAGACGGGCAAGCTTTATAGCCGCTTCGACGGCTTCAGCCCCGGAGTTACAGAAAAACGCGCTCTTCATGTGGGAGAGCTGACACAAACGCTCGGCGAGTTGTTGTTGTAGTGTGATTCCGAACAGGTTGGAAGTATGGACAAGCTTGCTGGCCTGTTCGCACAGGGCTCTAGTTACGGCCGGATGACAGTGTCCGAGCGCGCACACGGCGATGCCAGAAATCGCGTCGAGGTACTCTCTATCGTCACTGTCCCATAGTCGTGCGCCCTGGCCGCGCACAAAGGACACCGGGGACCGAGCGTAGGTTTGCATGAGCGGTTCGTGTGTCATAAGAAATCGAAAGCGCCCTGCAGGCAGGGCGCTATCGTTGATCGCAAAGATCAGCAGAAATTCTAAATCCTAAACATACAGATGTCCAAACAGAAAGCCCGCTCATAGACCGGGCTGACAACTTTAGGGTCGGTCGTCGTTATCCGAAGACACCTGCCCCATGTGCGTGAGCCCCGGCAATCATGAAAAACAGCATTGGGATCGAAAGCATGGTATTGGAACGCGAAGCCAGTAACGCAACGCGCGCCGCTTTAGCCTTTTCTTCATCACTGGCGGTGACAAAACCGAGGACCTTTTTCTGGTTAGGCCAGATCAGTACCCATACGTTGAACAGCATGATGGTGCCAAGCCACGCACCAATGCCGATATAGGCCGATCCGCCTTGCAAGGTAAAGGCGTCCATAAAACTATGGCCCGGAAAGCGGATCAAGTAATACGCCCCAGTAATCCAAGTGGCGGCCGCCGCCCAGCGGAACCACAGCAATGCGCGTGGCGCGATGTGTTTGGTGATACCAGCCGCCGTACCATCAGCTTTCGCTTGGCCTAGGCCCGGCACTTGTACAAAGTTAAAGTAATACAGCAAGCCGATCCACGTAATGCCTGCCAGAATGTGCAGCCATCGGTCGAGCGCTAGTTCCAGCGCCCGCGGACTAAATTCTGTTTCTGCTGGCATTCTTAGAAATCCACTTGCAAAAAAGTACAAGATGACGATTAGGACCAAACCGGCAATGATCGTACCCCAAATGGAGTCCAGCGGGTTTTTCATGGTTGTTTTCCTCTCGGAACGGATCGTTGAGTGGAATTGTTAGGGATCTAGCCTAAGGCAGTTCTGGCTCGATTTCAAGCGAACCTGGCGCTCCTGGTGGGTTTGCAAGTTACAAGATTCGAATACCCATCTATAATCGTTTCCACGTTCCCATCACCTACATGTGAAACTTGGTCAACATGGCTGCGATCAAAAAAGTCGTTCTTGCGTACTCTGGTGGTCTCGACACGTCAGTCATACTGAAATGGCTGCAGGATGCCTACGGCTGTGAGGTAGTCACGTTCACCGCTGATATCGGACAAGGTGAGGAGATCGAGGTCGCGCGAGAAAAGGCCCATCGTTTCGGGGCAAAAGAAGTCTATATCGAGGACCTCAAGGAAGAATTTGTACGTGATTTTGTGTTTCCCATGTTCCGCGCCAATACCCTCTATGAGGGTGAGTACTTACTGGGGACGGCAATTGCGAGGCCGTTGATCGCCAAGCGTCTGATAGAAATTGCAACCGAAACAGGCGCTGATGCAATCGCCCACGGCGCAACCGGCAAGGGTAACGATCAAGTGCGCTTTGAGCTTGGGGCTTATGCGCTGAAACCCGATATACACGTGATCGCACCTTGGCGAGAATGGGATCTGACATCACGCGAGAAGCTGCTTGCCTATGCGCAAGAGCACGGTATCCCGGTCGAAAAAAAGCGGGGCAACGAATCACCTTACTCCATGGATGCCACCCTGTTACACATCTCGTATGAAGGTGGCGTGCTTGAGGACCCGTGGATTGAACCCGACGATAGCATGTGGTCCCGAACCGTGTCACCAGAAACTGCGCCCGACCAAACAACGTGCGTTGAGCTAACATTCGAACGCGGTAATGCGGTAGCGCTCAATGGAGAATCGATGACGCCGGCCTCGTTACTAACCACACTCAATGACTTGGCGGGACGAAATGGGATCGGGCGTATCGATATCGTCGAGAATCGCTATGTCGGTATGAAGTCACGCGGTTGTTACGAGACGCCCGGTGGCACCATCCTGCTTAAGGCTCATCGAGCGATTGAATCGATCACGCTTGATCGGGAAGTGATGCACCTAAAGGATGAATTAATGCCGCGTTATGCCAGCATTATTTACAATGGCTACTGGTGGAGTCCCGAACGCAAAATATTGCAGTCAGCAATTGATGCGTCCCAAGAGTACGTCAATGGCCATGTACGCCTAAAGCTCTACAAGGGGAACACAATGGTCGTTGGCAGGCGTTCAGAAAAGGACAGCTTATTCGATGCCGACGTTGTTACCTTTGAGGAAGATGCTGGGGCCTATGATCAGCGTGACGCGGATGGTTTTATCAAGCTTAACGCATTGCGTATGCGCTTGGCGGCGCAAAAGCAACGGCATTGAGATGGGAGCGTGGAGTAACTAGGTTCACAGGTTTTTTAGATTGATGGAGGTTGACGTGGGCGACAGGCGAGATCGAGAACCTACCGTGGCCATCATCATGCCTGTTCTCAACGAGGCTATTCAGGTCGAAGCTGGCCTACAGGCCCTATACCGATACGACATGCCCAATGAGGTCATTATTGTCGACGGTGGAAGTGATGACACTACCGGGGACGTCGTTCGTCGGTTTATCGGACAAAAAAGCCAAGCCAAATCTATCTTTGGCTTTACGGTAGCGCCTCGTTCCCGGGCGCTACAGATGAATGCAGGTGCATTGCAGGCGCAATCCGATGTCCTGTTGTTCTTGCACGTCGATGCCCGCTTGCCAGATTCAGCCATGGACAGTGTCCGTGAAGCGATTAAACGAGGCGCATCTTGGGGGCGGTTCGATATGCGCCTCGATGATGATGCTGTAATCTTTCGCGTCATCGAAGGGTGTATGAATATGCGCTCGGCTCTAACTGGTATCGCCACTGGTGATCAAGCGATCTTTGTGCGGCGCGATGTCTTCAGAATGCTTGACGGTTATGCGTCCATGGCGCTGATGGAGGACGTGGAATTCTGCAAACGTTTAAGATGGGTAGGTCCTCCCGCCCTGATTCGCAAGCAGGTGAGGGCATCTACGCGCCGCTGGCGACAGCATGGGATCATCCGAACCGTGATACTTATGTGGTTCCTGCGTTTGCTTTATTGGTTGGGTGTTGCCCCCAAGACTGTGGCGCGTCTTTACGCAGACGCGCGATAGACGATGAAATCTCCCGACCTAATTCTTCTTGCCAAACAGCCGATTCCGGGCGAGGTCAAAACTCGCTTGCAGCCGGACTACAACCCCAAACAAGCGGCGCAAATCGCCGAGTTTCTTATTCGTGATACGGCAAAATTGGCGGCGACTAACTGGCCCAGCGATGTGTATCTTTATGGTGCGCCGGGCACGGATCATCCGCTTTTTCGTCGCTTGGCGGAGAAATTTCGTCTCCATTTGGCAACGCAGGCGGACGGGGATCTGGGGCTCAGGATGTTAACGGCTCTGCGTCAGGGCATTGAGCGAAGTGGCGCTGCCGGTGTCTTGGGGTGCGACGTACCTCATTGCCAAGGAGCCATCCTTGAGCTCGCTCACGAGAAACTTGCGCGCGGGGACAATGTTATAGGGCCGACCGAAGACGGCGGTTATTATTTCATTGGATTACAGCAGGCACCAGGTGCCTTATTTGAACACATTGAGTGGGGCGAAAGCCGGGTCGTCGAGACCACCTTGCTGCGCGGGCAACAGCTCGGCATTACTTTTGAGGTGTTACCAAAACTAACAGATATCGATACGGGTGACGATCTTTGGATCATCGCGCATCAATACGAGCCGTTGCGAAAGTTTCTCTACAACCTCCTCGCTGGCAACACCACAAATTACGCCGATAGCCTCTACTGAATCGCGAGTTCGTTTCTCAGACCAAGGATCCACCACAACTGCTACCGCTACCGGCCGTGCATCCAAAGCAATGCGGGCCTACGCTGATTGCACTATCCGTGAGGCCGTTCACTTCGATCTCCCACAAATAACGATGTGGTCGAGTACCGAGCGGCAGATCAAGCATCTGGTTGAAATCACAATCATAGACACGCGCGCGCCAATCGACGCTTAGCAGGTGTCGACACATGAGGCCCGGCACAGTGTCAGTATTGAAGTTGTCGGTAAGGAGCTTCTGGTACGTCTGGCGTTGCCCTGTCCGGTCCAGGTAATGGGCGAAACGATTGATTGGCAGATTGGTGATCGTCAACAAGCGATTGAATCGGATTCCGAAGTCATCGAACAGACGTTGTTTATACTCTGCTTCGAGCTTGGGCTGGGGTGGCGGTAAGCTCGCGCCCCCGGGATTGTAGACAAGATCAAGGGTAAGCACCTCGTTGATCCCGTAGCCATGCTTGTTCAATTGTTGCAATGCCGCGATGCTTTTGTCGAATACTCCCCGGCCTCGCTGTGCATCGACGTTTTTCTTACTGTAACAAGGCAATGAACACGCTAATGTTATCTGGCGCTCAGCATACCAACTGGCCAAGTCTTCCTGGCCCGGCTCAAAAAGCACCGTGAGATTGCAGCGCGAGATAACTTCAGCTTCCATTGCGATAAAAGCAGCGATAAAACGCCGAAAGTTTGGGTTCATCTCCGGCGCGCCGCCCGTGATATCGACCCGGGCAATAGCAACAGATTCTGCCCATCGCAGGATCCGTTCCATCGTTTCCCACGTCATAATCTCTTTGCGGTTGGGGCCAGCATCCACGTGGCAGTGGTTACATGCTTGATTGCATAGGCGGCCAACGTTGATCTGCAATTCGCTCAAGTTCGCACGGCGCAGGGGTCCGAGGCCGTGGGCGTGTAGGTGACGTGTAAAACTTTGACTCTCTTCCGAACGCTTGGCAATTGTTATTGGTATTACCATGTCTTGCATAGCTACGAGTCCAGCGGGGCGGTGGTTAGGGGGCTCAATGTAACAGTACCTAAATACAGCGGCTTAGAGTTTGCACGATACTCCCACAAGTTTGTTATAAAAGGAACGGGCTATCGTGAGATGGCATTCCCTTTGTGACTAGAGATGCCTGTCAAAGTTCCTGCTTATGGGCCGGCAATCTATTCAGAGTCGGCCTGCCGTCGCAAGCACGCTAGATAGTCTTCCTCTGATGGCTCACATCCATCGCGCTGGGCCCGCCACAAGGCTTCTGCCAAACAGTCCATCATCTGGTGCTCAACCATATGGGAATCATCGAAACGCTCGCGTAGTGCTTGATAGATATCTATGACCCCCGGCGGGCGGTTGCTAGTAATCTGTTCCTCAATGGCGATGTGTAAACCCATATGTAAAAAGGGGTTAGTTTCGCCGAAGTCTGGCAAATAGTCCCGATCTTGAAAAGACTGCGGATTCTCTAGCACCGAATGATATTCGGGATGGCGCAATGCTACTTCCACCGCGATCTTCTCAATGCCGGCTAGTGGGTGTTCTTGGCGAAAGGCGCGCCAAGCGCGAAAGAACACTTGGCGCATTTCACCGCGCCCACCCCCGAATGACATGTTGTCCTCTTAAGGTTTACAAGCGCGGACGAGGCCGAGCACGACCGAATACTGATACAAGTGGTTCGTTTCGTCCAAGGGCCCGATCTCGCCGTTTCCATAGATGCCGATGACGGGTAGCTTAGGAAAGTATTCCTTCACGAGCTCCAGGTCACGATCTCGGTTGCCAAAGAAATTAGGTCCTCGACCCATGCAAGGGAACAGCAGGGCAAGGTCCGGGTGGTCGGCGAGTGCGCGGCGCGTGTTTTCTATCACCGAGCGCATGTCACGTTCAGCCGCAAGTGCATCACGCATCGCCCAGAACAAACGCTCGCCTCGATTCAGCGGACGTGACAGTGTGATCGACTGGTCATTGAGGTTTGCGGACACAATGTGATTCAGGCGGTAGCGGCCATCGCGAATCGCGGTGCTGGGGTCGCCGAACGTGACGCCACCCATGATGAGGTGTAACGGTATGCGTTTCATTTCACGTACGCCAACCGGTAGCGCCTTAACGAGAACATTGAGCGCTGGATAATTGCCCAGGCGAAGTACGTCATAACCGTGGACTTCGGCAACCTCGATTGGAGATGTTAGCGCCCTTACTCCTTGTGATGTGTTGATGGCGGTTTCGGCTCCATCGATAACGACCTCAACGCAACCACCATCAGCAACGCGACTACCGCTCCAAACCTTAAACGGCCCCTCACCTTCGAGGTCAGCCGAAACCGCCCCTATCCGTGGGGTGGTGATGTCCAGCCAGTCAGCGGTTAGCCCAGAGGGTGTCGACAGACTAAGAATGGCCTGCCCAGGGGATCCGTTGGCCGTGGGCAGCGTCAGGCGGATGGGGTCGCCGAAGACCATGGCGGCTGCCCCAGGGCTGTCTAACACCCATTCTTCATCGGTGAATACGCCGGCGCCGGTGCAGCCGACGACTTGCGTGCAGCCAGCGGCACGTGCCGCCGCGCGTAGGGCTGGCTCAGGGTTAGGTGCATAATCCGGCGTAAGAAACAGGAGTACGCCATTGGCATGACTAAGACCTGCCCGCGCGAGCGCCTTTTTTACTGCATCGGCGGCGTGCTCTGGATACGTCCGTGTGCCTCGACTGAGCCCGGTCGCCACAAAGTGCTGACTCATGGACTTAATTTATCCTGATATTCACATAAATCATAGATCACACACTGGCCGCAGTGGGGTTGGCGCGCGATACACGTATAGCGGCCGTGTAAAATCAACCAGTGATGCGCCCCCATCTGGTAGTGTCTAGGCACCACTCCTAACAGCCGATCTTCGACTGCCCGGGGTGTTTTGCCGGGTGCGAGTCCAGTGCGATTTGCGACTCGAAAGATGTGTGTATCAACCGCGATCGTTGGTTCGCCAAAGGCAGTATTGAGGACAACGTTAGCCGTTTTTCGGCCCACGCCAGATAGCGCCTCCAGCTCTTGGCGTGTGCGTGGGACCTTGCCGCCGTGTTTTTCCAATAAGATTCGACAGGTCTTCATGATGTTGCTGGCCTTGGTGTTGTAGAGGCCAATGGTTTTGATATAGCGCTTGAGGTTGCGAACACCGAGCTTAAGGATACTTTCGGGCGTGCGCGCGACCTTAAATAGTTCGGTGGTTGCCTTATTGACGCTGGTGTCAGTAGCCTGGGCGGATAGGATAACTGCTACCAATAGTTGAAAAGGCGAACCGTATTCAAGCTCGGTGGTTGGAGCAGGGTTAGCACGCTTGAGTCGTTTGAAGATTTCTCGACGTTGGGCAGCATTCATGGTGCGATGTCATTCACGACCGGCCCTTGATGCATCTCGTAGTTTGCGCGTACGCACTCGCTGAACCGCTGCATGTATTTCGTCGCGAATTTTCGCCTTCGTTGGTGCCAAACTGGGTTGATTGCGCCGCGCTCGATGGCGTTCACTAGAATACGCGTTCTGTTGTTCCAATCGACGTAAGTGTGCGTGTGTACGTGATCTTGCACGGTCAGCTTGTTCACGCGAGTAGTCTGGCCACGGCTGGTCGTGGTAATCGGCGGTGTTTTCGACCGCAACCAATTCGATGCAATCCACCGGGCATGGTGCTACGCATAGTTCACAACCCGTGCATTCGTTAACAATAACGGTGTGCATCTTTTTCGTAGTACCTAGGATCGCATCCACTGGGCACGCCGGCAGGCAAAGCGCACAACCGATGCAACGGGCTTCGTCTATCATGGCGAGAGCGGGCGGCTTGTATTCGCCATAGTCTCGGTTGAGTGGTTTGGCTGGAACATCGAGCAAGGCCGCCAAGGCCGTGATTGTTACATCCCCGCCTGGCGGGCATTGATTAATGTCGCTCTCCCCGTGCACGATGGCTTCCGCGTACAGCCGGCAGCGCGGATAACCGCACTTGGTACACTGGGTTTGCGGCAGCCAGGCGTCGACCTGGTCGACTAGCGTGGGTTTATCGACGGGCACATTCACCATGGGTCTTTCACGTCACGCGCGAACCGGGCAGCGCGCCTTCGTCTGGCGACAAGATCCATAACTCTTTCCCGCCCGGCCCCGCCGCTAGCACCATGCCCTCGGAAACCCCAAAACGCATTTTGCGCGGCGCGAGGTTGGCCACCATCACCGTCATGCGACCCTCGAGATCCTCTGGCTTATAAGCTTCCTTAATGCCGGCGAATACATTTCGGGTTTCCCCACCCAGATCCAGGGTCAGCGCAAGCAATTTTTCTGAGCCATCCACCTGTCGCGCTTTGACGATACGGGCAAGGCGAAGATCGATTTTTTTGAAATCGTCGATACTGATCTCTTCGGCAATCGGTTCATCGACCAGTGGGCCCGTGGCTGGCTTGTCTTTGTTCATGGTGTCTTGCTCCAATCTCGTCGCCGTGAGCATGGCGTCGATTGATTCTTGCTCGACGCGAGTTAACAGATGGGTGAAAGCATTGATGGTGTGTCCTGTTATTGGGGTCTTGAGCGTCTCCCAATCAAGCGGCTCGACATTAAGAAACGCTTCAGCCTTTTTGGCCGTCAATGGCAGTACTGGCTTTAGGTAGCCGACCAGGACCCGAAATAAGTTTAGTCCTTGCGTGCATATGCCCTGTAACTCGGTCTCGTGGCCGCTCTGTTTGGCAATTACCCAGGGCGCTTGATCGTTAATGTATTGATTGGCCTGATCGGCGAGTATCATGATTTCTCGCATGGCACGACTGAATTCGCGGGCTTCATAATTCTTGGCAATTCGGTCGGAGGCAGCGGCGAATTGTTCGTAGAGCGCAGGTTGGGGTAGCATATCTGAAAGCCTCCCGTCGAAGCGCTTATTAATGAATCCAGCACAACGGCTGGCGATGTTGATCAGCTTGCCAACGAGATCGGCGTTAACGCGTGCCATGAAGTCATCAAGATTGAGATCTAGATCCTCTACCCGACTGTTCAACTTGGCGGCGTAATAGTAGCGCAAGTACTCTGGATTCATATGTGACAGGTAGGTGCGGGCGGTAATGAACGTGCCGCGTGATTTGGACATTTTCTGGCCGTTTACCGTGAGAAAGCCATGAGCGAACACGGCGCTTGGGGTGCGAAAGTTGGCGCCGGCGAGCATGGCTGGCCAGAACAACGTATGAAAGTAAAGAATATCTTTGCCGATGAAGTGGTAGACCTCGGTACTACTGTCTTTATCCCAATAGGCGCCGAAATCGAGACCCGTGCGGCTACATAAATTCTTGAAGCTCGCCATATAGCCGATCGGGGCGTCCATCCAAACGTAGAAATACTTGCCGGGTGCATCGGGAATCTCGAACCCAAAGTACGGTGTATCGCGGGAGATATCCCATTCGCGCAATCCTTGGCTGAACCATTCATCAAGTTTGTTAATTACCTCTGGTTGTACATGCCCGTCTTGTGTCCACGCGCGCAGCATGGGTTCGAAATTTTGGAGCTTAAAGAAGTAATGCTCTGATTCCTTATAAATCGGTTTCGAGCCGGACAGCACCGAAACTGGATTCTTCAAGTCAGTGGGCGCGTAGGTAGCGCCACACACCTCGCATGCATCGCCGTATTGGTCCGGCGCGCCGCAGCGCGGGCATTCGCCCTTGATAAAGCGATCGGGTAGAAACATTTCTTTAATAGGGTCAAACGCCTGCTCGATGACACGCGATGTAATATGACCGCCTGCCCGCAGGCGTTGGTAGATCAATTCTGTCAGCTCGCGATTTTCGGGAGAATGTGTTGTGTAGTAGTTATCGAAATCGATCGTGAAGTCTGCAAAATCAGCCCGGTGCTCGATGTCGAAACGCGCTATTAGCTCTTCTGGGGTGATGCTCTCGTCTTGTGCACGCACCATGATCGGTGTTCCGTGGGCATCCTCCGCACACACATACATGCAGTTGTGGCCACGCATTTTTTGGAAGCGTACCCAAATGTCGGTCTGAATAGATTCGACCATGTGTCCCAGATGCAACGGTCCGTTTGCATAAAGCAGACCGCTGGTGACGAGTATGTTGCGTTTTTTTGCGCTCATCGCAATTACTATACAATCGAAACGGCCGCCCTACATCGAGGAACGGCCGATGGCCATGAAAGTACCAGTTTTACCCTGATGCGGCCACCTGTTCGGGGCTAACCGTGTGGTCCAGCTTGCGGCAACTAAACCTCAAGTTGCGATGGTCGCATGACATTTTTGGGGGTACGGTGTAGCATTTCGCCGCCTATTCGTACCTTAGGACGTGGAGAGTTTGATGGCGACTGTTTCCCAGCAACAAGTTGAAACCGCCCTGAAAGAGGTGGTCGACCCCTATCTGAAGCAAGACGTGGTGACTGCCAAGGCAGTGAAAAAGATCGACGTCGATGATGGCAATGTCACCGCCGACGTGGTTCTCGGTTACCCAGCCAAGGGTTGGCACGATGAGTTAGCCGGCAAGTTAAAGGCCAAGGTAGAGGCCATCGCCGGCGTGAATTCGGTGACCATCAATGTGTCGTCAAACATTGCTACCCATGTCGTCCAGAAAGGGGTGAAGCCGATCGAAGGTGTCAAGAATATGATCGCAGTGGCATCTGGCAAGGGCGGTGTCGGCAAGTCGACGGTGGCGGTGAATTTGGCGTTAGCCCTTTCTGCTGAAGGCGCGAATGCGGCGATTCTGGACGCGGACATTTACGGGCCCAGTCAACCTCGCATGTTGGGGGTCAAGGCCAAGCCAGAGTCCAAGGATGGTCGTTCGTTAGAGCCTATCCACAGTTACCACCTACAGACGATGTCTATCGGCTTTCTGATCGAAGAAGAGACCCCCATGATCTGGCGCGGGCCCATGGTTACGCAAGCATTGGAACAACTGATGAAGGATACACGTTGGGACAGTGTCGACTATCTGATCATTGATTTGCCACCGGGTACTGGCGATATTCAGCTTACCCTGGCACAGAAGATCCCCGTGAGTGGTGCTGTGATCGTGACCACGCCGCAGGAGATTGCTTTGTTGGATGCGCGCAAAGGGCTAAAGATGTTTGAAAAGGTCGAGGTGCCCGTACTTGGTATCATTGAAAATATGAGCACGCACATATGTAGTCAATGCGGGTATGAAGAGCATATCTTTGGTCAAGGTGGCGCGATGCGCATGGCCGAGCAGCACGATGTTGAACTACTGGGTACAATACCCTTGGACATCAGTATACGGGAAGGTACGGACAACGGCCGACCCACGGTTGTGGCTGACCCAGATGGTCGCATTGCTCAGACCTTCCGCGAAATAGCGCGGCGTCTAGCGGCCAAGCAATCGCTGCGAAAGAAGGATGTATCGGCTGCCTTTCCGAACATCGTTATACAGAACACCTAATGCGAACTCCAGTAGCAAGGCTGAAGTAACAAGTAGCAAGGAAAGAAAAAGACACTTCGCTTGCTATTTGAGACTTGCCACTCGAATAGGTAACTATGACCATTAAGTCGGACAAGTGGATTCGGCGCATGGCCGAAGAACACGGCATGATTGAGCCGTTTGAGCCCAATCAGATCAAGCAGTCCGGCGATCGCCGCATTGTGTCGTTTGGGGCATCCAGTTACGGTTACGATGTTCGCTGCTCTGACGAGTTTAAGATATTCACCAACATCAACAGCGCGATCGTTGACCCTAAGAATTTCGATAATAGTAGTTTTGTCGACTTTAGCGGTGAGGTGTGCATTATCCCGCCTAATTCTTTTGCCTTAGCGCGTACAGTCGAATATCTGCGTATCCCACGTAACGTTCTCACGCTTTGTGTGGGCAAGAGCACGTATGCCCGCTGCGGAATCATTGTCAACGTGACGCCGTTTGAGCCTGAGTGGGAGGGTTATGCGACGCTGGAGTTTTCCAATACTTCGCCATTGCCTGCCAAAATTTACGCCAATGAAGGGGTGGCGCAGGTGATCTTCTTTGAAGGGGATGAAGCGTGCGCTACTTCCTACAAGGACCGCGATGGAAAGTACATGGGTCAGGTGGGCGTCACGTTGCCCAAGACTTAGTTATTCGAACCTTCAATTCCCAACTCAGATACTAAGCAGATTAGTCAGCGGGCACAGTTCTATCCGCGGCCCAAGCGCGTAGCGCATTGATCTTCTCCGCCATTACTATTGCGAGTGGCCGCGTTTGTGTGATCTCAGCTAATACAAGCTCGGTATTGGGCGAGGCGTTGTTCGTCCGTGCTGAGTAGAGCGTAGAGACGACTGCTTGCTCGATTTCAGCCCCGGAAAAGTTTTCACAAGCCTTCGCTAGTTTTTTGATGTCAAAACTCGCTGGATCGAGACCACGTTTCTTTAGGTGTATCGTGAAGATTCGTTGACGCGTCTTCCTTGAAGGAAGGCCCACAAAGAAAATCTCATCAAGGCGACCTTTACGCACAACTTCGGGGGGCAAGGCCTCGATATCATTGCTCGTGGCGACAATAAATACCGGTGCTTTGTTTTCGGCCATCCAGGTGAGGAATGACCCGAGTACGCGACGCGAAGTGCCGTTATCAACGTCCGTGGTTGCCAGGCCTTTCTCAATTTCGTCGATCCACAGTACACACGGTGCCATGACTTCCGCCGCCTTCAGTGCTTCGCGTAGATTACGTTCGGTTTCACCAATGTATTTGTTATAGAGCGCAGCCAAATCGAGTCGCAACAGGGGTATGCCCCACAGTCCGGCGACCGCCTTGGCGGCTAGGCTTTTGCCGCAGCCTTGGACACCAACTAAGGCGATACCTTTGGGTTTATCCAGGTCACTGGCCCGGTTGTTGTCGAAGGCGATTTTTCGTTTCTTTAACCAACCTTTGAGATTAGCCAGGCCACCGACGTCGGAGAATTTCGCCGTGTCGTATTCGAATGAAAGGATGCCGTCTTGACTTAGCAAGCCGTGTTTGGCCTTCATGATCTTTGGTAGGTCGTCATTGGTGATAGCGCCGTCATCGTAAATGGCGCCACGGATGAGCCGTTTGGCATCGCCTTCGGTGAGCCCCGACAGATTGTTAACCAACAGCCCCAGCGTTTGCGGGTCGGTCTTCACCTTGCGGCCCGGGTTGTCGTGTGACCAGCTATTTGCCTCCCTGATGACGAGCTGCTCGAGCGCCTTGCTATCCGGTAGGGTTAGCTCGAATCGGGCACAAAACTTTTTGAGCTCTGCTGGTATCTCCAGTCGGTGGCTGATCAACATCAAGGTATGGCCCAATTCGTTATAGCTCTGCGCGATCTCCTTTAGGTAGCGGATGTGGATGGGGTCCTCGAGATAGGGGTGAAAGTCGAACAACAAGTAAATGCCCGCTTTCGTCGTCGCTTTTATTTGGGCAAGCAGCTCGGAAGGCTTGGCGTTGTGCTTTTGCGCTTGGTAGCCCGTTTCCAGCCTTAGCAAACCTTCGGTAACTGTCCACTTGTATAATGGCTTGGCGAGCCGGCTAACCATACGTGCGCACATGTCGACCACTCGCGCTTCTTCTTGCGACTCAATAATGATTATTGGTATGCGTGACTTGATTAGTAGTTCAAGGTCATGAAGGTCGCGCATTGACAAGTCCCACCGCCGGTTGTGTCTAGCTAAATCATAGAAGACACGCACCCGCGGTCAATTAGCAATGGCCGAGGCGTATATGTCAGTGTCCGTGTCAGCCCATAAACAATTGTGGGAGCTGTGGGCCGAGTGACAGTCGAGGCGGAAATACGACCAAATCTTCCGCGATGGGCGAAAACGATTCTATTGTACGAGGCTCACGCCCTGCCAGCGAGACGAGCCTGCGTATACGTTCTTCCGATTTCGGATGTGTGCGCAGCATCGACGAGTCCGGTATTGGCCGACCCGGCATAAGAACGCGCCTGAGTGAGCCGCTGTGATAGTTGTGCAGTTTCTTTAGCGCTGAGGCGAGTCCTAAGGGGTCGTGGGTAATCTGGGCAGCACCTAGGTCTGCGTCAAACTCCCGCGTGCGGGACAATGCCAATTGCAGAAGCACACTTAGTGTAGGTGCAAAAACCAATAATAAGATTGCCAACCAAGAAAATCCGCTCTTGCCAAATAAAACCAGTGGCAGATTGATAAGGAAAAAAAGTTGGCCAAACAACGAGAATAGACTCGTAAGGCGATTAACCGCATCTGCCAACGTCATTACCCACGTGTCATTGTTATCGACGTGACTGACTTCATGCGCCAACACGCCGGCCAATTCACGACGGGTGAGTCCCCGCAAGAGGCCATCGGTAACCGCAATCATTGCTTGCCGACGGTTCCCCACTGTGAAGGCATTCATGGCTTGGGTGGGTATGTAATAGAGTTGGGGAAGCGTGGGTAATCTTGCCCGCAGCGCTAAGCTCTTAACGAGCGCGTACAGGCCAGGTGCTTCAGCCACGTTCAGCGGGTGCGCGCCAGACAACTTTAACACCAGTCGCGGTGATGCCCGTGGGCTGACCAGAAGAAACACAATACCGATTATGGCGCCCAGATGATTCCTTTAATGCCGGCAAGCAGCATGATGGACTGCAACAAATTGCTGAGTTTGTGTGCGGTTACCCGGTCTGGATTCATTTCAATCAATGAATTTAACATGCATCAAAGCTACTTCGATGCGTTATTGGGATAGCTATCGGTGTAGCTTAAAGGTGATGGCGATGGGGCTGGATTTCAAGGTTGCTGGGCGTAGCGCCGCAGCTAAAACGGTAAGGACAAATCGGGCCGCAACTCGGTAAGTAGTGTTCTGAACGCCTCTTGGATCCGCTTTAACGCCGCTGCATCGGCACCTTCGAAACGGAATACAAGCACGGGCTGTGTGTTTGAGGCACGCACAAGCCCGAATCCATCTGTGAAGTCTGCACGCAGTCCATCGATAGTGCTGATAGTGGCGCCGTCGAACTGGGCCTGTTTTACCAATTTGCTGATTAGCGCGTGATGTTCACCTTCGGCCATCTGTAGGTGCAATTCCGGAGTGTTTACCGTATCTGGCAGCGCGGCAAAAATGTCTGTGGGTGTTCGTGTGTCTTGGGCTACGAGTTCAAGCAACCGAGCGGCAGCATAAATGGCGTCATCGAATCCATACCAGCGCTCTTTAAAAAAAATATGGCCGCTCATTTCACCGGCGAGCAGAGCCCCCGATTCTCTGAGTTTGGCTTTGATGAACGAGTGGCCGGTCTTCCACATTGTTGATTTACCGCCGGCCTGTTTGATCGCAGCATCAAGCGTACGCGAGCACTTGACGTCATAGATGATTTCGCCACCAGGATTGCGTAAAAGCACATCGCGCGCGAACAGTATCAACTGGCGATCTGGCCAGATGATACTGCCATCCGGCGAGACCACACCTAGGCGGTCGCCGTCACCATCGAACGCGATTCCCATGTCGACAGGTCGTTCCTTAACGGCCGTAATCAGGTCTTCTAGGTTTTGTGGTTGACCGGGATCCGGATGATGGTTGGGGAAATTACCGTCGACGTCGCAGAATAATTCCTGCACTTCGCATCCTAGTCGTCGTAGCAGCACCGGCGCGATCTTACCGGCGACACCATTGCCACAGTCCACGACTATCTTCATAGGACGAGCAAGTTTGATGTCGGTGGTAATGCGATCGAGGTAGGCTTCACTGACATCGGTTTCGGTGATACGGCCCGCACCCGAGGACAGATCATTTTCCAACGATCTTCGGCGCAGATCTTGGATCGCGTCGGCGGCTAGGGTTTCGCTGGCCAACACCACTTTTAAGCCGTTGTACTCGGGTGGGTTGTGACTGCCGGTGACGCTGACACCGCACCGAGTACCGAGATGATGGGTGGCGAAGTAGAGTACCGGTGTTGGCACCATACCGATATCAATAACATTACAACCGGATTGCGAGAGCCCTTGGGCCAGGGCCTTAACAAGGGTTGGGCCCGACAGGCGTCCGTCACGACCGACGGCGACAGTGTCTTGCTTGCGTGCACGTGCCTCACTGCCAATCGCGTGACCGATCCGGGTTACGATCGTGGGCGTCAACGATGTACCGACAATCCCACGAATATCGTAGGCTTTGAATATTTCGGCTGGGAGCTCCACAGATTTTGGCGAAGGCCACCGTGCTACAGTTGGATCATGGTTTACTTTCTACCGGTGTGACCAAACCCACCGGCCCCGCGTGATGATTGTGTGAAGTCATCAACAATCTCGAAGCGCGCCTGTACGACCGGTACGAACACCATCTGCGCAATGCGGTCGCCAGGCTGAATGACGAAGTGCTCGTGTCCTCGGTTCCAGCATGATACAAACACTTGACCTTGATAATCGGAGTCGATGAGTCCGACCAGATTACCCAGGACAATGCCGTGTCGGTGCCCCAAACCTGAACGCGGCAACAGCACTGCCGCGAGTTCGGTATCAGCGATATGAATGGCAATCCCGGTAGGAACTAGATGTGCTTCGCCAGGCTCGACGCGCAGGTGTTCATCAATGCAGGCGATGAGATCGAGACCGGCGGCGCCGTCGGTAGAGTATCGAGGTAGGGGAAATTCCTTACCGACGCGCGCGTCGAGAATCTTGAGTTGTACGTTTCGCATAGTACTTGTCTGCTACATGTTGTATCAGGGTGCGGGCTAGTTGTGATTTATGCTGCTGCGGTAACTCGGATTTACCATGTCGATCGATCAATAGCAGACGGTTGTCCTCGGTATCGAACCCTATATCGGTCGCGCTCACGTCATTTATGGCGACAAGATCGATATGTTTTTCGATTAGTTTTTCGCGCGCGTGAGTTTCCAGATTTTCGGTTTCAGCCGCGAACCCAACCGTGAACGGTGCGGGCGATAAGGCGGCGACACTCTTCAGGATGTCTGGGTTTTTCACGAGTTCTAGGCTTAGCGTATCCGCGTGTTTTTTAATCTTCTGAGAGGCGGCGCTGGCGGGGCGGTAATCACTGACGGCAGCTACGCCAATAAAAATATCGACGCCCTCGATGTGTGCATGGACGCTATCAAACATCTCCAATGCACTGCCCACACGTATTGTGGTGACGCGTTGGGGATCGTCAAGTGCAGTGGGTCCGGACACGAGGGTAACTTTAGCCCCAGCTTCGGCCGCTGCCTCGGCCACGGCATAACCCATACGGCCTGAACTGCGATTAGTAATACCCCGGACCGGATCTATGGCCTCCCACGTAGGGCCTGCCGTGATGAGCACATGAAGACCGGCTAACGTGCCGGTGGAGAAAAGCTCTGTCGTCAGCGACAAAATCTCGACCGGTTCTAGCATTCTGCCTGGCCCGGTTTCGCCACATGCCTGTGCGCCCGCTGCCGGTCCGAATATTCGAATCCCGTGTTTCTTTATGGCGGCCACATTTTCTTGTGTCGCTAAATTCAGCCACATCTGTTGATTCATCGCCGGTGCTAACGCCACCGGGCCTTCGGTTGCGAGGCACAACGTACTCAACAAGTCATCGGCACGACCGTGGGCCATCTTGGCAATAAAATTGGCGCTCGCCGGTGCCACTAGTACGGTGTCTGCCCAACGTGCGAGCTCGATGTGACTCATACCTGATTCCGCATCGGCGTCAAGCAAATGCGAGTGAACCGGATTGCCGCTAACGGCTTGCATGGTGAGAGGTGTAATGAACTCGGTGGCGGCCTGCGTCATCACGACACGCACATCAGCGCCAGCATCCCGCAGCCGGCGCACAAGCTCGGCGCTCTTGTATGCGGCGATGCCGCCGGTTATGCCGGTTAAGACGCGTTTATTGGTAAGTGTACCCATATGGTAGAGTTTACTTGGCGTTTGGCGCATTACACAAATCGCCGAGGGTGCCCATATGTCGATAGTCGATTGGCCGGCGGCGGAACGGCCACGTGAAAAGCTGCTCCAACGGGGACCAGAATCCCTATCCGACGCTGAACTATTGGCGATATTCCTGCGAACTGGGGTAACCGGTAAGACCGCGGTAGACCTGTCACGGGAACTGCTAGCACGGTTTGGGGGTCTGCGGGCATTATTGGCCGCGAGCCAAACAGAGTTTTGTTCTGCCCCAGGGCTAGGTGGTGCCAAGTATGCGCAACTTCAAGCGGCCCTCGAAATGGGCCGCCGTCAACTAGGGGAGCGACTACGGCGTGGTGTTACGCTTTCGTCTCCTAAGGACGTGGAGATGTATCTGCATGCCCGACTCGGTGATCGTACGCAGGAGGTCTTTTGTTGTTTGTTTCTCGATAGCCGCCACCGGGTACTGGCGTTCGAGGAATTATTCTACGGCACCATAAACGGTACTGCAGTCTACGCCCGGGAAATCGTCAGACGCGGGCTTTTCCACAATGCGGCCGCAGTCATCCTTGTTCACAATCACCCATCCGGTGCAGCAGAACCAAGCCAGGCCGATGAGGCACTGACAGCAGGATTAAAGGAGGCGCTTGCGCTGGTCGATATCCGCGTGCTCGATCACATGGTAATCGGTGACCGAGAGGTGGTGTCATTCAGTGAGCGGGGTATCTTGTAACGGTAGTTCGTTAGCGGTCTTGGCGGCGCGCAGGCTGCTGACTACCCTTTATTGGTAAATTCTGGTATAAACTCGTGCTCAGAAACAATTGGTTTCTCAGGAGCATAGCAGTGGCTAAGGTATGTCAGGTGACCGGCAAGCGCCCGATGAGCGGGCACAACGTATCGCATGCGAACAACAAGACAAAGCGCAAATTTGTGCCAAATCTACATGGCCGACGCTTGTGGGTGGAGAGTGAAAAGCGCTGGGTGCGACTGCGGGTATCAAGTCAAGGGCTGCGGATCATCGATAAGAAGGGCATCGACGCAGTACTAGCCGACATACGCGCGCGCGGCGAGAAAGTCTAACGTTCGGAGGTGTGGCATGGCAGTGCGTGAAAAGATCAGACTAGTTTCCAGCGCCAAGACCGGACATTTCTATACGACAACGAAGAACAAGCGCACCATGTCGGACAAGCTCGAAATCAAGAAATTCGATCCGGTTGCCCGAAAGCACGTGATCTACAAAGAAGCCAAGATCAAGTAACTTCTCTCTAAAGGTTCACAGATCTTATCAAAAAGCCCGGTAATGCCGGGCTTTTATTTTGCGTGCATCTGGAATTTGGTGACCGAGTCTTAGGCCGCGGCGAACAAGTTTAACTATGTACAAGCACTTGTTTTTCTGGCATAAATACGCTGTCGTAGATCAGTTGACTTAGGTTTGGGCTATGTACGCATTAAGCCAACAAGTGCTGCGAACCGACGTTTCTGGAATGCCGCTAGAGTGGATAGACTATAGAGAAGCGGTTCGTGCCTATCATCTGAACCAGATTGCTTATGCTTGCGGGGTATTGTTGTACCGTGTGCGTGGTGGCTACAACGCGATCTCGGGACAACGCAGTGTTGTTGAGGTAAACAGCATTATTGCCACCCAAGGCGATACCCATGCGTTGTTGAAAGCGCGCGAGCATTACATCCCACCGTTGAGCAATAAAGCACTTTTCGCGCGCGATGCCCACTTGTGCATGTATTGTGGAGGTCGGTTTCCGCCGCGCGGGCTTTCGTGCGATCACATCAAACCGCTGAGTATTGGTGGTACCGATACTTGGAATAATGTGGTGACAGCGTGCCGCCGCTGCAACAACCATAAAGCCGGTGGCACACCTGAGCAGGCGAGAATGGAGTTAATCGCAGTGCCGTTTGTGCCGACGCACGCCGAGTACGTTTTTCTACAAGGTAAGCGCGTGCTTGCGGACCAAATGGAATTTCTGTTGGCACATTTCCCACGAACTAGCCCTCTTCATGAACGCCTGTCAAAGGCGATCTGACGGCTACATAAACTTCTAGGGAGCGTGGTTGTCCTCACGCATCAAGCGACGGCTGGCGCGAGGGCGTATGTGCGTAGTTTGTACGAAAATTCGCGTAACGCCTGAATGCCCGTAGCTTCTGCCTGTCGGCACCATTCTTCCAACGCCTGCAACAGAGGCTCATGCGTAGTGGTAGAACGTTGCCAGATATCTTGAAGCTTTTGTTTCATGGCATAAACGGTATTCAGCGGCTGGTTGTATTCGAGGGCTCGCGCCAACCACTTGCGGCTGGTCTCGTCTAACATCGATATCTCACGTCTCATGGATCGCTTGGCCCGCTTAAGCAACCGTGAGGCCTCGCGGTCACATAGGTTGGCTTTTTTCAATTCCTCACGATAGACGCGCTTCAACACATCGCGCCCGAAGCCCGCCATTACCTGAAAACGATTGGCCACAACCGCTCTCACGGTATCGAGGTCACAGGCCTGTTTATTCGGATTGAAGGCAGGTTCGGGCGGGACCTTTTTTATCGTCGCGAGTCTAAGTGCGGATAGGACTCTTATGTACACCCAACCGAGATCAAACTCCCACCACTTCGACGAGAACTTGGCCGAACTCGGATACGTATGATGGTTGTTGTGGAGCTCTTCGCCACCAATGATGAATCCCCATGGCACGATATTTCTACTTGCATCGGGTAGCTCATAGTTGCGATAGCCCGCCCAATGACCGATACCGTTTACGACGCCGGCTGCCCAAAAAGGTATCCACACCATTTGTGTAAGCCAAACCAGGGGGCCTGCGACAAATCCAAATAGAACGACATCCAGGCCAAGCATGATCACTACACCGCGATACCCGCGATCCGTATAGACATGCTTTTCAAGCCAATCATCAGGGGTACCATGGCCGTACTTTTCCTGTACCTCTGGCTTGTCGGACTCGATGCGGTACAGATATGCACCCAGCCATAACACTTTATGGATGCCCAGCTGCTGTGGGCTGTGGGGGTCTTCAGGTCCTTCGACGTGGGCGTGGTGTTTGCGGTGGGTGGCCACCCATTCTTTGGTGACTTGGCCAGTGGTTAGCCATAGCCAAAAGCGAAAGAAGTGACTGATGATGGGGTGCAGATCCAAGGCCTTATGGGTCTGGTGCCGGTGCAGATAGATCGTCACGCAAGCGATCGTAATATGAGTCAAGACCAGGGCGACAACCACATACCCCCACCACGGAAGCTCGATTAGGCCCTCAAACATATCGAAATCCCCCCTTAAGTGTGGTACCACGCGATTCTGTCATTATAGCCAAGCAAGAATCAAAACTATACGGTGGTCAGTATTCTTCTATCTACGCAGGCATTGTAATCGGATTTGGCGAATTCGTGAAGCGGCTAACGTTTAGAACGGTTCAAAAACGCGACTGACGGCTCCGCTATACCGTAACTATCAGTCATGCCGGTTGTTTCGCACATACCAGTCGTTGCTCTGGTTGTTCGGCACCATCGAGTAGAACGCGATTGTCGCGGATCTCAAGGCGCCCTTCGGCGAACCAACGAATAGCTTGCGGATAGATGCGATGCTCTTCACGCAATACGCGTGCCGCCAGCACTTCCGGCGAATTATCTTCATAGACGGGTACGGTTGCCTGAATAATGATAGGACCAGCATCTACTTCGGGCGTGACGAAATGCACACTCGCACCGTGCTGCCGCGCACCACTTTGCAGCGCGTGTGCATGGGTATCGAGGCCGGGAAACTCTGGAAGTAGCGAAGGGTGAATATTAATGAGACGGCCCGCGTAGTGCTCAACAAAAGCCCGGCCAAGAATGCGCATGAAGCCTGCCAGTACTACTAATCCGGGATTATGCTCATCGATTGCGGCCATCAGCGCTTGATCATAATGCACCCGACTCGAGAACTGCCGATGATCAAGGACGCAGGTAGGAATATCGGCGGCCTGGGCTCTCACCAGTCCGTGTGCATCCGGATTGTTGCTGATAACGGCACGAAGTTCTATCGGTAGTCGACCTGCGTGCATCTCGTCGATGATGCTTTGTAGGTTACTGCCGCGCCCAGAGATCAAAGCGACGACGGGCAGTTTGGATGTAGTCATCGCAATAACACTAGCCGGTCATCACCGCTTTGTTGTTCAGTGTGGCCGATCACAAATGCTGTTTCGCCGAGTTCGTGCAGTTGGTCCAACGTAGCGGTTTGATCTTCTTTGCTTACGAACAGCACCATGCCGATGCCACAATTAAACGTCCGATACATTTCATCGTCGTCGATATCTCCATGTTCTTGTAGCCAATCGAAAATCGGGGGACGTGTCCAGGTGGTGGTGTCGACGACAGCTTGTATCTCGGCTGGTAATACACGTGGCAAGTTTTGGATTAGCCCGCCACCGGTAATATGCGCGGCTACGTGGATGGGCACGATGTGCATTAGGGTTAGCATGGGCCGTACGTAAATCCTTGTGGGGGTCAGCAGGACTTCGCCGAGGGTGCGATTGCCGAAGGGTTCCTGCAGCGAGACTTTGCGCGTTGCGATAATCTTGCGGATCAGCGAATAACCGTTGGCATGCGGGCCATTGGAAGTGATGCCTACTAAGACATCGTTGGCAGTAACTGTGGAACCGTCAATGAGTTTGGCGCGTTCCACGACGCCCACCGCGAAGCCCGCAAGGTCGTAATCAGCCTTAGCGTACAAGCCGGGCATCTCGGCGGTCTCGCCGCCGAGCAGGGCCATGCCTGCTTGCTGGCAGCCTTCGCCGATACCCCGGATAATAGTGGTGGCGAGCGTAGTGTCTAGTTGGCCAGTGGCAAAGTAGTCGAGGAAAAATAAGGGCTCAGCGCCCTGAACGACAATGTCATTGGCACACATGGCGACAAGGTCGATGCCGATTGAATCGTGCCGGTTGAGTTCGATAGCAAGTTTGAGTTTCGTACCGACGCCATCGGCGCCGGCGACCAACACCGGTTGGTGGTAACGATCAGTTGGCAACTCGAAACAGCCGCCAAATCCGCCCAACTCGCTCAACAGTCCTGGCCGCGCGGTCTTGCTCGCGATGGGTTTAATAGCCCGTACTAGCGCGTCGCCTGCGTCGATATCGACACCAGCATCGCGATAACTGAGGGAATTACGGCGGGACTTACTCACTTGAGACTCCACATTCGGGTATTGTATGGTAGGACGCCACTCGGCGAGTGTAAACCTTGACTTCACACGGGAGCTTCAATAGCTTGCCAATCATCTCCCAACCGGCGACGACTAGGTGGTTGCGAGCTGTCATCGCACGAGGTTCCGCAACGGTTTTAGAATGATCAAGCTATATCACTTGCCCAATGCCATAACGCTTCTTCGTATCGCGCTGGTACCAGTATTCATACTCGTACTCGAGGCACAGGACTACGTGTTGGCGCTAACCATCTTCATCGTCGCCGGTCTGACCGACGGTCTGGATGGGTTCATAGCCAAGCGCTATCACCTAGCTACGCGATTGGGCGCTATTCTCGACCCGATGGCCGATAAGATTCTACTTGTCAGCGCCTATGTCATGCTGGCCGTATTGGATCATCTGCCATTTTGGTTAGTGCTCACGGTCGGTTTCCGTGACCTGTTGATTATCGGTGGTTATCTAATCTATACGTCACTTGTCGGCGAGGTAGACGTGCGCCCGACCTATCTCAGCAAATTTAATACAGTGCTGCAGATCACATTGGTTATCATTATTCTTGTCCAACAGGCGGCATTGCTGCCGCTTCAACCTATCGTTGATTACGGAATCTACGCTGTACTTGTGACGACAGTGGCAAGTGGTCTGCACTACCTGTGGATCGTGACGAAGCGATACCCAGAAGCGACGTCCAGGTCGAACCAGTGTCAAGACTAATTCGTCCACATAACGTCGGCGGAAGCTGTGGTCGTGACTAGACAACTTTCACTTAATATTAAGCTTGGTGACAGTTCATCATTCGAGAATTTTTTAGCCACGAGTAATCGCGAGGTCACGGCGCGGCTAACCCAGAGCGTCCGATCATTGTGCCGTCAACAGTTGCCCAAAGAGCGCTTACTGTTTTTGTGGGGTAGGATGGGCACCGGCAAGACGCATCTCTTACAGGCCGCCTGTCGCTCCGCGCAGGAGGTCGGCCCTACAGCGCCAATCTACGTCCCGCTGCAAGAGGTCGCGCGCTTATCGCCAGCGATCCTGGAAGAGCTGGAGCACGTGGCCCTTGTATGTGTTGACGATGTCGATCGTATAAGCGGTGATCCCCTATGGGAAAGGGCCTTATTTCAGCTTTGCGAACGATCACGTAGCAGCAATAACGTGTTGATCTTCTCGGCTAGCGCGGCGCCTTCGCACCTTGGTCTGAAATTACCAGACTTAGCAACACGCCTCGGTTGGGGCTTGGTATATCAGCTGCGCTTATTGGGTGATGCCGAACGACTTACTGCCATACGTTTGCGTGCGAAAAACCGTGGCCTCGATATGACAGAAGAGGTGGCGGGCTACGTACTTCGGCGCTTTCCGCGCGACATGCGCTCACTGTTCGAACTATTAGAACGCATCGACAGCGCGTCGCTAGCAAGCCAACGACGTATTACGATCCCGCTTATTCGTAGCCTTGAATAGCCATTAGCTACGTGCTTCGTAAAGTGTCTTCGCGATGTGCGCAAGGCGCGTACCAAGGGCTTGGCAAAGACTTTCTTCGTCCTTGCTCAAAGGCCGATCACTGTCGGCGCCAGCCACGTGGCTGGCGCCATAGGGGGTACCGCCGGTAGCCGTGCGCAGTAGCGCACTTTCACTGTACGGTAATCCAACAAGCACCATGCCGTGATGCATTAGCGGCAGCATCATCGAGACTAAAGTTGTTTCTTGTCCGCCGTGCATGCTGGATGAGGCGGTGAAAACGGCGGCTGGTTTACCCGCAAGCCCGCCAGTTAACCAAAGTGGTCCAGTAGTATCTAAGAAATGCTTCAGCGGTGCCGCCATATTGCCAAACCGTGTCGGGCTGCCGAGCGCAAGGCCGACGCATTCCCTTAAATCATCGATCGTCGCATACGGTGCGCCGTGATCTGGCACGCTATTGGCATTGGCACCGGTTGTTGTCGACACATCTGGCACTGTGCGCATGCGTGCATGTATGGGGTCCACTTTTTCGACCCCTCGCGAGATATGTTGTGCCATTTTCGCCACTGCGCCGTAGCGACTGAAATAAAGTACCAAAACGTCAGGCATGATTTTTCAATCGTTCGAAAATCATGAGCATGTGGTGGTCTGTACACGTCTTGACAGTCTATACATAGGGGCTGATACTTTGTACTATTGATTGTGTGGGTGGTTTTCGACCGAGAAGAAGAGCACATCCTAGCTAGGAGATAGTCGACAATGAAGAGTCTACAAGGTCCTATCGCAGTATTGCTGGCGGCGCTATTTATTGCCGTCGCCAGCGGTTGCGCGACCGCGCCCGAAGCGCAGCCCGAACCCTCAGCCCCGGCGGCGGCCCCGGAGGCGATGCCGGAGCCAATGGCAGAGCCGGAGCCAATGGCAGAGCCGGAACCCATGGCCGGAGAGAGTCTCAATTATACAGTGGTTCGTGGTGATACGCTGTGGGACATTGCAAGCTATCGCGTAATCTATGGTAACCCCTATCAATGGCCGCTTATTTTCAAGGCCAACAGCGATCAAATCGATGACGCCGATCTGATTGAGCCCGAGCAGGTACTTATGATTCCGAACGTTTCGGCATCTGAGATTGAGGCGGCAATTCAGCATGCCAAGACCCGTGGCGCATGGTCGTTAGGGGTGATCGAGGAGTCCGATTTAGCGTTCTTGCGGCAATAACGCCGTATCTAGTTGTCGCGATTTGACAATAACAAGGGCCCCTTTCGGGGCCCTTGTCGCGTTAAGCGATGGCGTTATTCTTCGGGTAGCATGAATTGGAAGCGTTCAAACGTATCAGTGATCTCGACAAGCTTGGTTGCCAGTATCTTGTAGCGGGTCTGGCCGTTATCGAGCAGGAGTAGGCGATCGGGTTTGAAGGTGCCCCGGTAAGTAACCAAGCTTTGCGGTTGGTTTAGAACTCTTACCCTTGGTAGCAACAGGGCAGGCAAAAAATCTCCGCCTTGCTCCTCGGGGACGGAAGATGAAACTGTAATTGTTTCGTCATCGGCAGCATCCATGTCTTCTGCCTGGCTTTCTTTTTCTTCATTTTGCTCCTCGTCTTCGACGCCATTCGTCTCATCACGGGGTTCTTCGGACGCCGCATGCGTTTCGGTCGACGTTACCTGGGGTTCATCAGCACTCGTATCTTCCTCAGGTGCTTGCGGTTCCCCAGGTTTTGCTTTGAAGACCTTGATCGCCACCGGATCGGCAGTAGGCGCCAATCGCTTCATGCCGATTTCCATGTCGACGGGTCGCGTACTTTTCATCCACCGCATTACCGCGATCTCCCACGGGCTATCTTCACCTGGCGTTCGTGTTGCCACCAAGTCACCGACACGGACATGTTCGCTCGCGACACCACGCTTGGCTAATGCAACGCCGCTGGCACTTTCGTCGCGTAATCTCCAACGTGTGTAACTAGGCTGGGCCGACTCGTCAAACGAAAGCCACTGTTGTCTGGAAGAACCGATGGTAATCTCCCCAGATTCTGTCCCGCTCTTATCTAAACTCAAGACAAATTGTTTGCCACCATTTATGCAGTAGTTAATAGCTGCGATACCGATGGCCACATCCATCTCCTTCCCATCGTCAACCGTTTTTCTAGGAAAGTGACGTTTCGGATTTATACCCCATGCGTTGATCAAACGCCGTAACATGTCCTCACCACCTCGGACGAAAAAGTCTTCTTCCAAACCCTTCGGGTCGGGCTGGTGTCCCTTGCCTATGGCACTGAGTTGTTGGTGTATTACTTGTGCCAACTCAATCGTGTTTAGTAACCGATACTGCTCCGGATGTTGGATTTCTGCTTCTTCCGTGTAAACTTCACCGCCTCGGTCGCTTTGCTGATCAATAAGAAACTGACACTTGGGGTCGTAAGTCGTGGTTGCCGGTCGCAAATGTACAAGCGACGCCCACCGATCCAGGTAACGCTGTATCTTTTCGATCATTCGGCCCGGCAGGTGATAGGGATCGCTTAGCTCTACGAGAAGTGCCTGTTTGTAGGCGTGGCCGATGCTGTTATCGCGGACAGCTTGGTTGAGTGGATCATCAACGCGGGTATCGACGATGCCAGTACGCTCAGCGTGTGTGTAAAGCTGATGAATTTCACGCCAGGTCCCTTCTGGATAGAACGTATAGGATTGATAGGACTTGACGATAACCTCAGTGAGATAACGAATCGCACGCTGGATAGCCGTGGCTAACGACTCCGTCCCCAGCTTATGGTGTGATTGAGAATCGTGTGGTTGACTCGCGTTAAGAACGATTCTTTTGTAACCATAGGTGATCTCCACCTGTAACTGACGGGTCTGCTCAGCGGCCAACTTGTTCCTCTCGTGCAAAGGCAGCGGTCGGCCAATGTACTGGCGTTGGAGTTCCTGCGTGATCTGCTTGATCGGGACCCGGTAAAGCTCCAACAGTTGCAGTCGCTGCATACTGTCGAGTTCGGTGCGATTGAGTGCCGACAGCGATTGGCACAATTGATAGCTTGATTCGACAGGATTTAGGAGTGGGAGTTGAGAAAGCCATCTCTCCAGGTTAGAAGCATTGGTTTCGGCGTTGGTGGCCGGCGAATCCGCGATGTCGGGGACGGTAAGCGTCAGTTCCATAGCATATCTACAATATCTGTTTTCCTTAGATGGAATTGTAGACAGTAGCGCCAGACGTGACAATTTGCGATTAATAGCTGGCTACTGGCTGGTTTTTTGGCATAGGCAAATAATGACATCAAGAACGCTATGGCTGGGAATCGTGGCGCTCTATTATGGGGCGCTGATCGGCGCGCAAGTGGGGGCGCCTGGTCTGTTCCTATGGACATCTGTTAACGCCGGGATACCATCCTTTCATTGGATCTACGCGCTCGCGTTTTTCGGTCTTGGTGTATTGCTATTGGGTACCGTGGGCCGCACTTTTCCTGGGCTGGGCCCGACATCATGGCGACCCTTGGCGCTTTTGCTGGGTGCAGGTCTGGCGCTAGTACACCTCTGGGTCGGTCGCGTGACTACGGGTTCGCCGTTGAGCATTGATCTGTTCCTGTCGGCGCTACTGGGGCTTGCGCTGGCGGTACTCTTGGCGCGGGTACTCCCAGCGAGCATGGTGGGGCGCTGGCAGGGTCGGCAACCATGACGGCAGGTCGCTTCAGCCAACAGGTTACCCTAAGGTTGTGTGATATTCCCGTCACGGCCTGCCTGCTCTACTAACCGGTCAAATTCATGCTCACTCATTAGATTCCTTTCAGCAACGATTTCACGAATTGGGCGTCCACTATGTGTCGATTCTTGCGCGACCTCTGCCGCGGCTTTGTAGCCGATCGCCAAGTTAAGCAACGTAGCCAGGCCAACACTAGTGTGTGCGTAATCGCGTGATCGTTCACGATCGACCTCTAGTCCCTTGAGGCTCTTCTCGGTTGTGACGGTAATGGCGTTAGTCAGCCAGTCCATCCCATCAAATAGGGCTGAGCCCAGCGCCGGCATCATGACATTCAATTCCAGTTGCCCAGCTTGAGTCATGAGCGCAATGGCAGTGTCCTGGCCAATCACCTGATAGCAAACCTGATTCAGCATTTCGAACATCACCGGGTTGACTTTACCCGGCATGATGCTTGATCCAGGTTGGACGGCTGGGAAATTAATCTCGTGCAGACCAGTGCGTGGACCGGATGCGAGTAAGCGCATGTCATTACTGATGCGAGTAAGTTCAAGCGCGAGCCCCCGCAGCCCATCGGCCACGTATTGAAGATCTGCCATGGACTGCATCTGCGCGGCCAGGTCGGCGGCCGGGCGAATTGGCAAAAAAGTCAAGCGGGCGAGTTCTTCTGTCGCTGCTTTTGCGTATCCGGGGGCTGTGTTAAGCCCAGTACCGGCGGCGGAGCCACCCAGCCCGACCTCACACAGGGCCTCTTGCGCCCCTGCTAACCGCTGTGTACAGCGGTTCAGTGTCCATGCATATGCCTTTAATTCGCGACCGATTGTCGTCGGTACCGCGTCTTGTAAATGCGTACGCGCACTTTTCACAGTCGTCCACTCACGCTCACCGATTTCGGCGAATACTCCAGCCATCGTTTCCACCGCACCGCACAAGCGTGGCAATTTAGTCAGGACCGCAAGGCGAATCGCAGTGGGAATGGTATCGTTTGTACTTTGCCCCATGTTGACATGGTCATTGGGGTGAGCTGGCTGGTATTCGCCTTTCTTGCCGCCCATAGCGACGTTGGCAAGATTAGCGATGACCTCATTCGTGTTCATGTTGTGGCTCGTGCCTGCACCTGCCTGAAATCGATCCACAACAAATTGGTCGTGGTACTGTCCCGCAATGATGGCATCGGCCGCCCTAATCAGCGCATCGGCCAACTTAGGCTCGAGCCAGCCAGCGCTTTTGTTGGCGACGGCGGCGGCTCGCTTGATATGCGCATGGGCAACAATAAAGTCATGATCTGGTGGGCGTCCCGAAATCGGGAAGTTATCAAGGGCGCGGGCAGTTTGAATTCCGTACCAGGCGTCTGCTGGCACTTGATACTCGCCAAGACTGTCCCTTTCAACGCGGAATTTTTTGCTCATGGGCGATTCCGAAGGTATGTTTTAGGGATTATAGGGAGGACAGCCTTACAATACATCTTACAAGAGTTTTCTCCTACCCTGTGGTGAGTTAAGACCCGTGAGGCGGAGAACACGTGAATTGTTGTCGGCGCTATTTAGTCTCCGGATGTGTGCAAGGCGTTGCCTTTCGAGCAAGTGCCCAAGATGCTGCGCGTGGCCTTGGTTTGACAGGATTTGCTAGAAATCTCATGGACGGACGGGTCGAGGTTGTGGCTTGTGGCGAGTTCCAGCGGGTAAAGCAGTTGGAAAGCTGGCTACAGCAAGGTCCACGTTGGGCGCGGGTTGAAAAGGTCGTCGCAGAAGAAATGATTGAGCAGGATTTCCACGACTTTGCGGTATGTTGAATGTTCTACTGCGGGAACCAACGGGTATTCCAAAGATGAAATACCCGAGCGGGATAGTCCCGTCTACCTAGACTGCCGTTATAGCGAGCTAACGCACGTATGCGATTGCCGTTTTCCTTGTCCAAGTAGTATCTAAGGATCGTGCAGCCATATCGGAGGTTGGTGTTGGACTGAAACAGGTTGTCGTTAGGTCGTCCAATTTCTTTCAACCAAAATGGCATGATCTGCATGAGTCCGCGCGCACCCACCGATGAGATGGCAAAGGGATCAAAGTTACTTTCGACCTCAATGACCGCTAGAATGAGTTCGGGTTTGAGCTTCGCCCGGGCCGCTTCGCGGTGGGCACTTTTTAGTAGGTCGATCCGAAAGTTGGCATCCGGAATCTTTTTCTCAAGCCGCCCCGACATATCCGCAAGCCAAACCCACGCATCGAATCGATCAGTAAACCCATCGGCCTCACTAGCCGCTTGCTTTAATAGAGTCTTTAGTTCTGGATCGACCGAAGGCGCCGAGGCGAACGATACCGGGGCCAGGGAGCATATCAGCAATAAAACGAGGATGCGTTGCATTGTTTTGCTTTGTGTTGCAAATTGATGCTTACGTCTAAGCATAGCCCGCAAGCCTCGCTATGTCAGTCATTTCACGCTCAAAAAGAAGATCCTTTATAGCCAAAATTGGCGAGACACATGAGTTCGGAGACCGATAAGTGGGATGCTCGTTATCGACAGGCTCGGGAGTCATCGCCAGCACAGGTCCTGCTGGACAATCGTCATTTATTGCCCGCCTCGGGTACGGCACTAGATGTTGCCTGTGGCCTTGGCGCCAACGCGCTCCTGTTGGCTGAACATGGCCTCACCACCCATGCCTGGGATAACTCATCGGTTGCCATAGACAAGCTACGGGGGCGGGCGCAGGCACATGGCGTGTCGGTTGAGGCGGCCGTTCGCGATGTGATCGCTCATCCCCCTGGGTCGGAGAGTTTTGACATCATTGTGGTGACGCGCTTTCTGGAGCCAGGCCTTGCACCCCAATTGACGCGGGCGCTACGGGTGGATGGCTTGCTGTTCTACCAGACGTTTACGCGTACTCGTGTAAGCGATGTCGGCCCTAGCAATCCTGATTACCGTCTGGCTGACGGCGAGCTACTTGTTATGTTTTCGGCCTTACAAGTGTTGGTATATCGCGAAGAGGGCAAGGTCGGAGACATCAGCCGCGGCTTCAGAGATGAGGCGATGATGGTCGCAAGGAAGCGCGCGAGCTAGGTATTCAGGTGTTGGCGCATTCGGTTTACGACCTCTGAGAGTGGTAGTTCACTCGTCGCCTTCTTCCGGCGCGATTTATACTCCACCACGCCGTTCTTCAACCCACGCTCGCCAAGCACGAGGCGATGGGGAATGCCGACTAAATCCATGTCCGCAAACATCACACCGGGGCGCTCATTGCGATCGTCGAACAAAACATCGATGCTAGCGTCGTGAAGCTCTTGATACAGTTTCTCACTCGCCTCGGCAATTGCTGCTGACTTGTTAATGCCGATTGGGACCAAGCAGAGGTCAAAGGGAGCGATGGGGCCGGGCCAAATAATGCCGTTTTCGTCATGACTTTGCTCAATAGCGGCCGCAACCACACGCGAGACACCGATTCCGTAACAACCCATGGACATGGCAACGGCCTCACCGGCTTCATCGAGCACACTCGCACCCATGGACTTACTGTACTTCGTCCCCAGCTGAAACACGTGACCAACCTCAATACCGCGTCGGATATTGAGGACACCCGCACAGCGCGGACAAGGATCATCTTGTACAACGTTTCGGATATCGGCTACTTCAGGTTTGGTCGCATTACTCCCCCAGTTTACATTTTGTAGATGCTTTCCTTCTTCGTTCGCACCGCAAACGAAATCCGACAGTTGGGCAGCACTCGTGTCTGCGATGATCGGTACTTTCAACCCGACCGGGCCGATAGATCCGGGCTCACACCCAGTGGCGCGTTGGACTTCTTCAGCGGTCGCAAAAGATAGTGGTTTTTGCACCTGCGGTAACTTTTCTGCCTTAACCACGTTTAGTTCGTGGTCACCGCGTATAACAAGCGCAACAATGTCGTCGGCGCCCTTGACCAGAAGTGTCTTTATGGTTTGAGCTGGATCGATCTTCAGAAACTGGCTTAGCGATTCGATGGTGTGCTGATCTGGTGTGTCAACCACGGACATGGGTTTGTCAGATGCGCTCCGGGGTTCGTCCGCTTTACCGGTGATAGCTAAGTCTACGTTGGCGGCGTAATCGCATTGACTGCAACTGGCGATCGCGTCTTCGCCGGAATCGGCCAAAACATGAAACTCGTGTGAAACATTGCCACCACCGATGACGCCCCCGTGCGCTTCAACTGCACAAAATTCAAGACCGATTCGACTGAAGACGCGTTTATAGGCATCGAACATAATGTCGTAGGTCTGTTGTAGTGATGCCTGACTAATATGAAATGAATAGGCGTCTTTCATCACAAACTCACGTGCCCGCATGACGCCAAATCGTGGACGAATTTCGTCGCGAAATTTGGTTTGCACTTGGTAGAAGTTTGCTGGTAGCTGGCGGTAACTTTTTATTTCGCGCCGCACAAGCTCGGTAATAATTTCTTCGTGGGTCGGACCGAAACAGAAGTCTCGCTCATGCCGATCGCGAAAACGTAGTAGTTCCGGCCCGTATTCTTCCCACCGACCCGATTCCCGCCACAACTCGGCCGGCTGCACCGCAGGCATTAGAATTTCCTGTGCGCCGGCCCGATTCATCTCCTCCCGCACGATGTTCTCCACCTTGCGCATCACCCTGAGGCCCAACGGTAACCACGTGTATATACCGGCCGCGATCTTGCGAACCATCCCGGCCCGTAGCATCAACTGATGACTTATGATTTCAGCGTCTGATGGGGTCTCCTTGACGGTGGACAATAGGAAGGTGGATACGCGCATTATTTGCCTCAGTTCGTGCACGGGGTTAGAAATTCGCCGCAGTATAACGCCCGTCGGGCGCTAGGAGTACTATGGCTGGTTGGGTATAGGGCATACTGCTCACACGCACGATCGTTGTGATATTGTCTATCCTTTTAAGACGGCCTACAGCGGCGATGGGGACCTCAAGGATAGCGCGCACGGGCAGGACTCGACGATTTAGAGAATGATATGGCGGATGCACTGAAAAGATTCCTTGTCTTGATTGTGATCATATGGCCGCAATGCCTATACGCGGAACAGTCGATCAAGGTATTCGCATTATTCGAAAAGAAAGTCATCATAAACATCGATGGCAAACGACGCGTGCTGGCGGTAGGCGAAACCAGCCCCGAAGGTTTGAAATTGATCCGCACTGATACGCGGAATGAGTTAGTCGAGGTCGAAATCGCCGGGCGACGCGAGACCTTGCGGCTAGGGGTTGTGAGCGCCGGTGGCGGACTAGGATCAGAGGGGGGTGCGCAGAAGGTGGTTCTTTTCGCTCAGCGCGGTTCCTTTTACGCCGATGGCAGCATCAACGGTTCCAGCGTCAAGTTTTTGGTAGACACCGGGGCCACCACCATAGCAATGAATAGTTACACGGCAAATCGTATCGGCTTGGATTACAAGCGCCACGGCCAGCGGGGAATGGCTAGTACCGCCGGTGGTATTGTACCTATGTATGCGCTGACTCTGAAGAAAGTAAAGGTAGGTGGAATTGTTCTGCACAACATCCAAGCAGGTGTGATTGAAGGCCGTCACCCGGAAGAGGTTTTGCTAGGCATGTCTTTTCTAAGCCGAGTCAACATGACTCGTAATGGTAACAAAATGGAGCTTACCAAGCGGTACTGACCGATTTCTCCGCGCAGTCTTTTGATTGGTGGGAAGTACTATAAAGATCGATCGGCGCGTTTGTCTTTCTCGATCATGGCGTAGGCCGAATGGTTGTGAATAGATTCGAAGTTTTCTGACTCAACCACGTAGGCATCAATACGATCATCAGCGTTGAGTAACGAAGCCACGTCACGCACCATATCTTCGACGAACTTGGGGTTATCGTAAGCGCGTTCGGTAACGTATTTCTCATCGGGACGCTTGAGCAAGCCGTATAGTTCGCTGCTTGCCTGCTTCTCAACTAGCTCCACGAGATCTTCAATCCAGACGAAGGCATTGGTACGTACAGTCACCGTAACATGAGAGCGCTGGTTGTGAGCGCCGTATCGCGAAATTTCCTTCGAACACGGGCACAGACTTGTAACTGGAACCACGACTTTCATGGTCATCGTATGTGTACCTTTTTTGACCTCCCCCTCTAGCGTGACCTGGTAATCCAATAAACTCTTTACGCCCGAAATCGGGGCTGCCTTATTGATAAAATAAGGGAAAGTCATTTCGATGTGGCCCGTGTCTGCCTCCAGACGTGTCGCCATTTCCTTCAACATCTTCTTGAAGGATTGCACCGAGATCTCCGGCTCATAGTTATTCAGAATCTCGATGAAACGCGACATGTGGGTGCCCTTAAAGTTATGTGGTAACTCCACATACATATTGAACTGGGCAATCGTATGCTGTTCACCTTGGCTGCGATCCTTGACGCGTATTGGATGGCGAATATCCTTGATGCCCACCTTTTGGACCGGCAATTGGCGAAGGTCCGGGCTCGCCTGGACGTCAGCGATGGTTTCGGCAGATTCTGAATCTAATTTCAATAATGTCATTTCATATCTCTTGCGGCAGTCGTGCCCATAAGGGAGTTTAAGTAAATTCTAATACTGCAGCAAGGCACTAATCTAGTGCGTGCGTTGAATGACATACTGGGCCAAGCTGGCAAGGACACTGGCACTGTCACCCAGTGGTGATAATGCACTCAGGGCGCTTTCAGCGAGCTTAACCCGTTTCTCTTTCGCGGCCTGTAGGCCCATAATCGCGGGATAGGTGGGTTTACGATGGGCTTGATCGGCCCCGGGCGTTTTACCCAGGGTCCGCGTGTCACTCTCCACGTCGAGAATGTCATCCGTGATCTGGAAGGCGAGACCGACTTGTTGGGCGTAAGTATCGAGCGCTCGTATGCAATCTTCGGTGACATCTTCGCTGGTCAGCGCGCCGAGGCGAACCGAGGCCCTGATTAGCGCGCCGGTCTTAAGACGATGCATGTTTTCGAGTTCGGATAATGTGAGCATTTGGCCGACGGCCGCAAGATCGATCGCCTGCCCACCGGCCATGCCGTAGGAGCCACTGGCAGTCGCCAGCGTCGCTATCATTTGCGTTCGCCGCTCAGCGCCGACGTCCAGCGTTTCGTCTTTCGCAAGGATCTCGAGCGCCAGCGCTTGCAGCGCATCGCCAACAAGCAGCGCCGTCGCTTCATCAAAGGCCTTATGGCAGGTGGGTTTGCCTCGCCGCAAGTCATCGTCGTCCATGCACGGCAGGTCGTCATGGACCAAAGAATAACCGTGAATCATCTCAACCGCACAAGCCACTACATCGAGCGGTTCGGGTTTTACGCCCAATGCCATGCCAGCGGCATAGGCAAGGCAAGCGCGAACGCGCTTTCCGCCGTTAAGAATCGCGTAGCGCATCGCTTGATGCAGCGGTTCGGGCGATTGATTGGGTGATGGTAGGCGCTGGTCCAGCGCAGCTTCTACCCGCGCGCGAAAACCGTGCAGCGTCTGCTCCAAGTCGCTCAAGGCAGTTATTCTTTGATCTCGAGATTCTCTGTTACTAAGCGGCCATCTTTCTGAACAAGCTTCTCAACACGTTGCTCGGCTTGCTTTAAGGCTTGCTGACATGTGCGGGTTAACTCGACCCCCCGCTGAAAGGATTTCAGGGCGTCTTCCAAACTCTGTTCACCACTTTCCATTTTGTCTACCAGTTTCTCGAGCTCCACCAGCGCGGCCTCGAAGTCTGGCATCGTCTTTTTGGGCACGTTCTCGCCACCGGTCCGAATAAAGATGCGGTTGAACGCTAACGCAGTCGCAAAGGGGCGTCAACGTGGGCGAATCCATGGGCTTTTGACGATCACGTGGTTGCCTGCTCTCGAACTACAGCCCTGATGATGCAGCTACCCATGCCGCTGGTGAAAAGCTGAGACGCAGCCTCTAGTCACCGGCGTGCGTCAAGGCGCCGACGTCACCAAGTCGGTCTTCGTGGCGCCCACGACCGACGAGCGGGTCAAATTGTCGGACGAATGGACCTCACTGGCGAAGCACGAAGTCGGTGGCAGGGCTTTACTTTGGAATGCCGCCACGCTGGGCGTGAGGGCCGATCAATGCGGTGACCTATACTCAAACTCTGTCGTGATCGGCACGGGGTTTGCAAGGTGCCTAGGGTAAGCGCGACGGGGCTCTGTGAGCCAGGGGGGCTTTTTGAGAACACTTCGTAAGACTATCGATATCGGTCTACCGCTGGTGGGTGTAGCGGTGATTTTGGTGTCAGTGCTGTTCGTGAGGGACGACCTCCGTATACAACTAGCGATTGTGGGGCTCGGTATGGTGGTACTCGAGCTCGGTGTGTGGAAGGCCGCCCACCGGATTTTGCCCACTAAGCGGCGGTATCTGGGGCTGCGTGCCGAGACCGATGCGTTCGTGCAGCTTGTGCGCCAACTTAACACGGCGGCGCTGGCAGTGAAGCAGAACGACTCGCAGGCGCATAGGCAGGCCTTCGAGGAGGTACGGGACGCCATGAGACAGTCGGTCGAACGCATGGCCGCGGTTGCCGGTAAGACGAACGCCGAGCTTGCACCTGCGTCGGAGGGTCCTGACATGGCCCAGCTGCCCGCGGATACAGGCAGTGGAACTGGGTGACATGCCCAGGGTTCAAATGGAAGCAAAGGGCTCCCTGTGGGTCAGGAGGCATTCTTGAGCACATTTCGGAAGGTTATTGATATCGGCTTGCCGTTCGTGGCGGTGGCCGCCATTTTGGGTGCGGTGCTCTTCGTTCGGGACAGCCTCAGCATACAAGTCGCGATTGTGGGTCTTGGTATGGTAGGGCTTGAAGTGGGCACATGGAAGTTGCGCCGACAGGTGTTGATGAACAAACGCAAGGGCCTTGCCTTGCGGGCGGAGGGTGATCAGTTCCTCAAGCAGTTACGCGTACTTCATGCGGCGGCAATAGCGATGAAGGACGACAACGACTCGGCCGAGCGCCATCAGGCCTTTGACGACGCGCGTGATGCCATGCGGCGGTCCGTCGACCGCATTGCCGCGATGGCCGGCAAGACAGACACCGAACTGGCCTCCGAGCAGGACCTAAGCGAGCACCAGCGTACCGCTTAGTGCCCGTTCCGACCGACCCTGGGCCCCTTGAGTCACTATGGTCGGCCGATTATCCGCACAAATCGGCCGTTAGTCCCGAGGATGGGGGCTGGCATGGTTTGTGCTCAACAAAAGATGGCTTTTTGTCCTAACGGGAGCTCCCACGAACAGGTCGTGGGAGTTTTCTAGGGATGTAGGTAGCATGAGACAGACGCAAACAGGTTTTACGCTGATTGAGCTTTTGATTGTGACCACGATCATTGGGGTCTTAGCGGCGATCGCAGTGCCGGCCTATTCGGACTATACAGTGAAAGCCAAGGTCTCGGAGGCAGCTAGCCTTCTCCGCGCCGCCAAGAGTGCCATCGACATGGCCCATTCCGAAGGTTTCGGGATTGGCGCTATGCCGTCTCAGGCCAGCCTTGGCCTGGCTTCTGCCGGTAGTTACCAATCCAAGTATGTCTCAAGTATTGTCACCGATGTTAACGGTGTCATTACGGCCAGCCTGAAGAATATCGGTGCACTCGGAGTCGCCGCGGGCGGCACAGTGGATTACATCCCCGTCGATCGGGGCGCTAACTTGGAGTGGCGTGCAAACTGCAGCTTTGCTCCGCGTCTCTGTCCCAGATTCTGATCTTACTTGATAGTGCAGCAGACCTCTCTCCAGCCTGGCGTCGCGCGTCAAACCCGCCACGCGGGCTCTCATCCACACCGCCTTCCAAAATAACAAAGGACTGCCGCGTGGCAGCCCTCTGTCATCTGGTGGAGGCGGCGGGAATCGAACCCGCGTCCGCAAGTGCTCCGCCGTCCGGTTCTACATGCGTAGTCTGCCTATGATTTAACCGGCCAGCTTCCGACAGACAGGAATGCTGGCCGGCTTAGCCTGCTTGAGTTTAACGCGGCGTTAACAGGCACAACGCTACGCGGTTCTGCGTGCATCGACCCCTTGGCTCCCAGCCCACAGACAAACCGGGAAAGAGGCTAGCGGGGATTAAGCCGCTAGGGCGTAGTTGTCGTCGTTGGCAACTATCAGTGTGCAGCTGGATTTACGAGGAAATCTGCACCTCGGCATGCCCCGAAGGTTTCGCGACCCACGTCGAAGCCGTGTCGCCCCCGTATTCGCCATGGACAACCTGTGGTTACCCAGGCTTCCTCACTATGGTAGGGGCGATGCTAGCTATAAACAAGGGGGTTAATGGCCGGCTAGCGCCTTACGCTTTTCAACGCTCGCCGCTGTTCGCGTTCCGTTTCTCGCTGCTTGATTGATGCACGTTTGTCGTATTGACGCTTGCCTTTGGCGAGCGCGATTTCGAGTTTGGCACGACCCTTCTTCCAATAAAGTGCCAGCGGCACTAGTGTGTAGCCACGGCGTTCCACAGCACCGATCAATTTGCGAATCTCTTGTCGGTGCAAAAGCAACTTGCGGGATCGTCGGGGATCCGGCTTCACATGCGTTGAGGCGGATGACAATGGCGAGATATGGGCGCCGACGAGAAATACTTGCCCGTCTTTGATATTGACGTAGCCCTCTTTCAGTTGTGCATGACCAGCCCGAAGACTCTTAACTTCCCAGCCTAGCAGTGAAATGCCGGTTTCGAATCGCTTCTCGATGAAATAATCGTGTCGCGCCTTCTTGTTGAGGGCGATGGTGTGTCTCGATGGCTTGGTGGTTTTGGCTTGCATGGAGTCAATCACGACTAAATCTCGTACATTCAAGCACAGTTTAACTGCCAAAAGAATTCTTTGGGCCCATGCGCAGTTGAAATGTTGTTTCTGCGCGCGTGTTAAACTGCCCTTAAGTACTTATTGTACTTCTCAATATTTAGAGTCTACTTCTGTGACTGCAATTAGTAGGTCGGCCCTTGTTCCCTATAGCGCACAGGAAATGTCTGCGCTTGTAGTAGATATCGAGTCATACCCGCGATTCTTGCCTTGGTGTGAAGGCGCTCGAATCCTGTCACAGAATGTCAAAGAAACAATTGCGTGTCTCGATATCGCCTATCAAGGTATTCACAAGAGCTTCACGACGCGCAATGAACGAAAGGGGGACGACGCTATCGAGATGCACCTTGTGAAGGGACCGTTTAGACACTTGCACGGAATCTGGGAGTTTCAAGAGCTAGAGGATGCCGCAAGTAAGATCTCACTTAGGTTAGAGTTCGCTTTTTCCAATAAAATGCTTGATGTTGCTTTCAAACCAGCATTCATAAGGATTGCCAACGGGCTTGTCGATAGTTTTACGAAACGAGCGATGGAGTTGTATGGCAGTCGCAAGTAAGAGTGGTAGAAACGTGACAATCGAGGTCGCTTATGCAGCCTCCACACGCGAACAGGTGGTCGTTTCGTTTGACATTCCCGCTGGCAGTACGGTGGAACACGCGATTCGTGTCTCAGGCATACTGGATCGCTTTCCGCACATCGACCTCAGTGCCGATGCAGTTGGGATCTTCGGCCAGCGTGCAAGCTTAAAAGATACGGTTTCTAATGGAGATCGGGTTGAGATCTATCGACCGTTGGTTGTCGACCCCAAGCAAGCTCGTAAACGCCGTGCTGGCCAGGCGAGAAAACCCAAAGATAAGCGGCGTTAGCTATCGACGCAGGGCTACGTTCCCTTTTCGGTTTTGACTGTACTCGGTACAACGTCGCCGCGGATTTCCACTAGCGCGTCGTCCTTAAAAAAAACGCTCAATATACGTCGCTCTAGCCCCTTGTTACGCGACAGGCGAGAATGATAGTAATCCCAACGATCCTGGTTAAACGGGTCTTCGATCAGCGGTGTGCCTAGTATGAAGCGGACTTGTCGACGGGGCATACCGATCTTGAGCTGGTCGATCATTTCTTGAGTGACCACGTTGCCTTGCTGAACTTCAGGACGGTAGTAAATACCCTTACATGCCGTGACAAGCCATAACATGAGCAACACGCTCAAAATTCTAATCAGGGGTTTGGTCATTACATTACGGACAGAGGTAGTTTACACTCATGCATCATAGCCCACACACGATTCTCCGTACATTAGTATCCGCTCGGGTTGACGAGGTGTGCCATGGCAAGTAGCGCTGAACTCAAGAGGGCTGGCCTAAAGGCAACGCTGCCGCGACTAAAGATACTCGGGATTCTAGAGGACTCTAAAGACCCACATCTGGCCGCTGAGGATATCTACAAGAGGTTGTTGAGCATGGGTGAGGAAGTAGGTCTTGCCACGGTCTACCGTGTGCTCACCCAATTCGAAACGGCCGGTCTCGTCATCCGTCATAACTTTGAAGGTGATCGTTCGGTGTTTGAGATCAACCATGGCGGGCATCACGATCATATGGTTTGTGTTAGCTGCCGAAAGGTGTTTGAGTTCTGCGACAGTGCGATCGAGCAACGCCAACGCAAGGTAGCGGAGAACGCTGGGTTCATTATGGAAGATCACGCGCTTTACTTGTACGGCGTATGCGAAGGGATGAGAAGCCGGGGGAACTGTTCAAAAACATGAGTAGCAAGTAGCAAGTGACAAGGTCCCGAATAAGGAGGGAGATTGATGTCGTGGTTCCTTGCTACTTGATACTTGAAACTTGCTACTGGAGTTCTAGCAACACCGCGGTCTCATCGCAGTTGTTGAATTTGTAGCGTTTGACACAGACCCCCCACACCTTTTCTGGTAAGGAACCTTTCGGTACCGTCCCGAAGCCGAGTTTATGGAAAAACCCTGGTGCGTAGGTCAATGCCATCAGCCGACTTAGCCCGATAGTTCGCGCTTCTGTCACGATTCGCTTGACCAATAAATGACCTAGACCGCGGCCCTTAAAGTTCTCCGCCACAACAAGACTGCGTACCTCACCTAGGTTTTCGGTGAAGATTTCCAAGGCCCCGCAGACAGCGATCTTGCCCTCCAGTTCGGCCACGAAGAAATCACGCAGGTGTCGATAAAGATCGCTCATCGTTCGCGGTAGTAATTCACCCTGACTTGCATAGACTTCCAGCATCCCGTAGATCTCTGGTACATCCGAGATCGCGGCGGGACGTATGTGTGGCGCCAGTTGCTCCGTTGCTTGGCGAGTATCAGGCTGAGACACAGTCGACACCTTGGGCGCGAGCAAGCATATCCTGGGCGTGTGCCATAGTTTGTTCGCTGATTTCTATGCCACCTATCATGCGTGCGATCTCCTCGATGCGTGCGTCCGCGGAAAGTTGTGTAACTTGGGTTAGGCTGGCCGCGTTTTGATTGGTCTTGCTCACGCACAGATGATGATTGCCAAGGGCCGCCACTTGGGCGAGATGCGTTATGCACAGCACCTGGAGAGCCTCGCCGAGTGTACGTAGTTGTTGGCCAACTATTTCGGCAATACGCCCGCCGATACCGACATCAACCTCATCGAAAATCAATGATGGAATACGCCCAACCCCAGCCACCACCACCTGAAGGCCGAGGCTGATGCGCGATAATTCGCCGCCAGAGGCGACTTTGGTAAGGGGGCGTGGCGGCTGTCCGGCGTTCGCACTTACCAAGAACTGTACACGTTCTAGGCCGACTGCACTGATACTACTATCTGGTAGTGACTCAAGATGTACCTCGAAACAGCCACCGGTCATCCCTAAGTTTTGCATTTGTTCAGTGACCGCTTTTGACAGCTCACGTGCTGCCACTTTCCGCTTCTTCGATGTATGTTCGGCTAGTGTCATATAGGTCGCGCGCGCTGTCCCAACACTTTCATTGAGCTTTGTCAGATTCAGGTCGAAATCTTCGAGATCGTCCAACTCTGTGCGCAATTGTTCCAACACCCCTGGCAATTCCTCAAGTCGTACATGATGCTTACGTGCAAGGTCGTGCATTGAGACCAGGCGTTGATCGATCCATTGCAGACGCTGCGGATCGAGGTCGAGCGTGTCCTGATAGCGATGCAGTTGCGAAGCAACCTCGTCTATCTGCACCGACGCATCGTTTAGCAAGTTGGTCAGCTGGTGCAAATTCGTATCGTATCGGGAGAGTTGCTCCAAGCTATTAATCGCATGTGCGAGCATAAGCGAAACTGACCTTTCTTCGTCGTCGTAAAGCGAGTGAGCAATGGCTTTAACCCCGTCCAGCAACTCAGCGCCATTGGCGAGACGTGTCCGCTCTTCTTCGAGTTGTTGTATTTCGTCGATCTGTAATCCAAGCTCTTCGAGTTCCTGCACCTGGTAGCGGAGTAAATCGACCCGTGCGCTGCGATCAGCCGACTGGCGTTGTAGCGTTTCCAAACGTGATGTAAGTGATCCAAGTGTATGGTGATGCTGAGAGAGTTCCTTCACTGATGTGGTTAGATTCGCATAATCATCGAGGAGTTGACGTTGTCCATCCCGCCGTAGCAGAGATTGATGTTCGTGTTGACCGTGGATGTCCACCAGGCGCTCACCTAGTTCGCGAAGCATCTGCATAGGCACTGGCCGACCATTGATAGATCCGCGAGATGGCTGGTTGGCGTCGACCAACCGTCGTACAACACACTCCCCATCTGCGAACAGATCATGTTGTTCGAGCCACGCGGCAGCATCTTCTTGTGGGTGCAGATTAAAGCTCGCAATAACCTCTGCCCGCTCACAACCGTGACGGATGCTGGTAGCCTCGGCACGAGCCCCCAACGCGAAAATAAGGGCATCGATCAATATAGATTTGCCCGCACCCGTTTCCCCTGTCAGTACGGTGAATCCGCCGTCGAAAGATAACTCGAGCCTCGGCACGATAGTAAAATCACGGATGTAGAGATGACTTAACATTCAGAGCTTACCGCCCCAGTGGAGTTTCGTTCGCAATACATCATAATGATTGCGTCCGCTGGGGTGCCACAGACAAATAGAGTGCTGGGCGCGACGAACCGATATGCGGTCTTCGTCTTGCAGCGGATAGTTTAACTGTCCATCCAATGTTACATGGGCGCGCTGATCTTTTGTGCGGGTCATTACAATCTCAACCACACTGTCGCTGTTTACCACGATGGGTCGATCGCTAAGCGTGTGCGGGCAGATAGGTACCAACACTATCGCTGGGAGCGTCGGGTGCAAAAGCGGCCCACCAGCAGATAGGGCATAGGCAGTAGAACCGGTCGGGGTTGCAATGATAATACCGTCGGCCGCCATCCCATTTACGAATTCACCATCGAGATAGGTCTCAAACTCGATCAAGCGTGCTAGCTGACTCTTGTTGACGATAACGTCGTTGAACGCGTTCGAACTGTGCACGATCTTGCCCTGCCGTTGGATCGTGGCCGAAAGCATGAAACGTTGCTCCGTCTCGTAGTCACCATCCAACATTCTGCCGATGTCGGGGAGCATGTTCTCCGCGGGAATGTCGGTGAGAAAGCCCAGTCGACCCAGATTTACACCGATCAGCGGTACCTGCCAATCGGCAAGATTTCGCGCCACATTTAGCAGCGTGCCATCACCGCCAATAACGATTGCGAGGTCGATTTGTTTACCGATATCCACAATTGGCAGACTATTGGGGGCAGGTTTGTCGACGAGCTTCGCCGTGGCCTCATCGAGCAGAACATCGAATTTTCGGCCTTGTAGAAATTCGCAAAGCCGGGTTATCTCACCGCCACTTGCCCTACTGCCGTATTTTCCGAACAAGCCGATAGTTTTGATGTCCGTGCCCATGGGCGATCTCATGATGACTCGACGCTAAACTAACATGGGTCGCTAATAGCGCCAATCAGCCCTAACCATGGACCCAATGCGTGCGCTGCGCACGCGAGACGCCCTTGAGTGGCTAATGATTCGATTCAAGTATCGGGCCAAGACCTGGGGCGCCCCTCAGCTTGAGATTTGGCACTCGATCGCCTAGAGTGCTAATCCTGAAAAGGCAACGTAGACCGAGATGCCGGACTCACTCAGACGCGCTGAATCCTTGCTCAAGACCCTGGTAGAGCGCTATATCGCCGAGGGACATCCCTTGGGCTCGCGGATGTTGGCGAAACAGTCAGGGCTTGACCTTAGCCCCGCCACGATCCGCAATGTGATGGCCGACCTCGAAGACATGGGACTGGTGAAGTCGCCCCATACCTCGGCGGGACGCATTCCAACTCAACTCGGTTACCGAGTGTTTATCGATAGCCTGCTGACGGTGCAGCCACTAAACGCTGAAAAAATTCGCAAGGTCGAGGACGAGTTCATGACTGGCACCGACCCCCAAAAGCTGGTGGAGACTACGTCCCATCTATTGTCTGAGGTGACGAAACTGGCGGGCCTTGTTGTGGTGCCACGACGAGAAGAGCAGCTGGTTTTCCGTCAACTCGATTTTGTTGGTCTTTCAGGTTGCCGCGTCCTCGTCATTCTGGTTACGGAAGACGGGCAAGTCCAAAACCGGATCATAGACACAGAGCGAGGTTACTCGGCGGCCGAACTCGTACAAGCCGCCAATTACTTCAATGACAAGTATGGTGGTGTTGCTATTAGTGAGGTCAAGCGCATGCTCCTAGCAGATATGCAAAGGACCACTAAAGAAATGCAGCGCATGATGGAGTTGGCACTCGAGATGACTCGTAAAATGTTTGTTGAGCCAGCTGATGAGGGCGATGATCTGCTAGTGAGTGGCGAATCTAATCTTATGGATTTTCCCGAGCTTGGCGATATTCAAAAGCTGCGCAAGCTGTTCGATGCCTTTACCGCTAAACGCGATCTACTGCACCTGCTGGATCGGAGCATGCGCGCCGGCGGGGTCAAGATTTTTATTGGTCGCGAGTCCGGTTACGAGGCACTCAAAGACTGTAGTGTGGTGGTGGCGCCGTATGTGGTTGATGGGCAGGTAGTAGGAACTCTCGGCGTAATCGGGCCAACCCGCATGCCCTACGAACACATTATTCCTTTTGTCGATGTGACCGCCAAGCTGTTGGGTGGTGCGTTGTCCTCCATTGGGCGTTGAGCCCTAAATTCTGTTGCGCCCTCGCATCGAATGCGATGCGCGGCGATGCTTGAAAACCACAGGCCCGCCCCCATATAAAATACTTCTGTCCTTGGAGGAGGGGTAGGGTTGTATGAGCCGGAAAAAGCGACCAGGGGACACGCCGGTAGTTCCCAAGACCGCAAAGCCAAAGAAACAGGCCCGACCAGATGCGAAGGCTGGGCCGCAAGCCGACGTGGGCCCCAAAACCGATACCCCGTCTGACGCTGATATTATTAGCCGGCTGCAGGCCGAACTCGAAGCGGCGGGCGCAAAAGCGGCAGAGGACCTCGATAAATTTCTAAGAGCCAAAGCAGAGGCAGAAAATGTCCAGCGTCGAGCTCAGGTCGAGGTCGCCAACGCGCGCAAGTACGGTATTGAGCGATTTGCAGCTGAACTACTGGCAGTTTGCGACAGTCTCGAACTGGCGCGTACCGTCGATATCCAACAACAGAACCAGACAGCCCTTGAGCAGATGCACGAGGGGTTGGATCTCACGCTCAAATTGCTGGATAGCGTATTCCAGAAGTTCTCCCTGGCGGTAATCGACCCCCAGGGCGAAAAATTTGACCCGGAAAAACACCAGGCCATGAGTATGGTGGAGAGTGACGAGATTGCCCCTGGCTATGTGATCCAGGTGGTGCAGAAAGGCTACCTGCTGCACGATCGCCTGCTACGCCCAGCCATGGTGTTGGTGGCTAAGGCGCGCGAGGCAGAGGGCTTGGGCGGGGCCACTTGAAATAATCCGAATGGGCCCCATTTCATCCCCATAACTCGTGGGTGATTGGTAGGGTGTGAACTTGTAGAGGAAACGAACATGGCAAAAATTATTGGCATCGACTTGGGGACGACTAACTCCTGTGTGGCGATCATGGAGGGGAGCAAGGCCCGCGTGATCGAGAACAGCGAGGGCGATCGTACTACTCCATCGATTGTCGCGTTCACTGATGACAACGAAGTCGTCGTCGGTGCGCCTGCGAAACGGCAGGCCATTACCAATCCCCATAACACGATATTTGCGGCCAAGCGACTCATCGGGCGCCGTTACGATGAGGATGTTGTTCAGCGGGATATCAAGCTAATGCCCTACAAGATCGTAAAGGCCAAGAACGGGGATGTCTGGGTCGAAACAAAAGGTCAGCAAATGGCGCCTCCTGAAATCTCGGCCCGCGTCTTACAGAAGATGAAGAAAGCGGCTGAAGATTATCTGGGCGAGGAAGTCAAAGAAGCGGTTATCACCGTGCCCGCCTACTTCAATGATTCACAGCGCCAGGCGACTAAGGATGCAGGACGCATTGCTGGACTCGACGTCAAACGCATTATTAATGAGCCGACAGCGGCTGCGCTTGCCTTTGGTATGGATAAGAAAGAGGGCGATCGCAAGATAGCGGTGTATGACTTGGGCGGCGGCACATTTGATATCTCTATAATCGAAATTGCCAACGTGGATGGCGAGCATCAGTTCGAGGTGCTATCTACGAACGGCGACACTTTTCTTGGTGGTGAAGATTTCGATCGGCACCTAATCGACTATCTTGTAGATGAGTTTAAGAAAGACAATGGTATCGATTTACAAAACGATCCGTTAGCGCTTCAGCGCCTGAAGGATGCGGCCGAAAAGGCTAAGATCGAGTTGTCATCGGCGCAGCAAACAGAGGTTAACCTACCCTATGTAACCGCCGACGCCAGTGGGCCTAAACATCTGAATATAAAGGTCACGCGCGCCAAGCTGGAGGCATTAGTGGAAGATTTGATCGTGCGTACGATTGAACCCTGCAAGATTGCACTTAAGGATGCCGGGCTTAAGGCGAGTGAAATTGATGACGTGATCCTAGTCGGTGGGCAGATCCGAATGCCCAAGGTTCAAGAGGTGGTAAAGGATTTCTTTGGCAAAGAGCCGCGTAAGGACGTGAATCCGGATGAGGCCGTGGCAGTGGGAGCTGCCATACAAGGTGGTGTGCTCGGTGGCGATGTGAAGGACGTACTATTGTTGGATGTGACACCGCTTTCGTTGGGCATCGAGACACTGGGTGGCGTCATGACCAAGTTGATCCAAAAAAATACGACCATCCCGACCAAAGCCAATCAGACTTTTTCGACGGCGGAAGACAATCAGACCGCGGTCACCGTACATGTCTTGCAGGGTGAGCGTGAAATGGCGGCCGGTAACAAATCATTGGGTAAGTTTGATTTAACCGAGATTCCGTTTGCGCCGCGTGGGTTGCCGCAAATCGAAGTGACGTTTGATCTCGATGCGAACGGCATCCTACACGTGTCGGCCAAGGACAGGGCTACCGGCAAGGAGAACAAGATCGCGATCAAGTCGAGCTCTGGGTTAAGCGATGCCGAGATCGAACAAATGGTCAATGATGCTGAGGTCCATGCCGAGGAAGATGAGAAGGCACGGGAGTTGGTAGAAGCGCGCAATCAGGCAGACGCCATGATTCATGGTGTGCGAAAGTCTATGAGTGAGATGGGTGATAAGCTGGATGCTGACGAAAAGGAAAAGATCGAATCCGCTATCAAGGACCTTGAATCGGTGGTGAAGGACGATGACAAAGCCGCTATCGAGCAGAAAACTCAGGCGCTAGGCGAGGCCAGCCATAAAATGGCCGAGCAAATGTACGCACAAGCCAGTGAAGCAGAGGCCACTGCGAGTGCCGAGGCCGAAACGAGCAGCGGCGAATCAAAGGATGACAATGTCGTCGATGCGGAATTTGAGGAAGTAAAGGACGATAAAGCCAAGAAGTAATTCCGGTCGGTGGTGTGGTGCGTCGTTTGCATTCGCTTTGCCGCGCCCGAAGCGCGTTGCTACATTTCGTGCGGCACGATCTGCTCTAGATCGATGCCGTCGCTTGTTTTTCGCATGCAATTAATACCATGCCACAGCGGGACTACTACGAAGTCTTAGGCGTACCTAGAAACGCCTCAGAAGCTGAGGTCAAAAAGGCCTATCGTCGGTTGGCGATGAAGCATCACCCTGACCGCAGTTCCGGTGACAAAGATGCCGAGGCCAAGTTCAAAGAGGTCAATCAGGCCCACGAGATCCTAACCGATCCCCAGAAACGTGCCGCCTATGATCAGTTCGGTCATGCGGGTATCGATCCGTCCATGGGCGCCGGTGGGTTTCACGGGACGGCTGGTGCGGGCAACTTCGCCGACATCTTTGGTGATGTCTTTGGCGACATCTTTGGTTCCAGTCGACGTGCTGGTTCTAGCGTCCGTCGTGGCGCTGATCTGCGCTATAGCCTAGCGTTAACCTTGGAGCAAGCGGTGAATGGCGCCACTGTCAAAATTCGGATCCCCGCTTTAGATAGGTGCGAAACCTGTCATGGCACCGGCGCCAAGGCGGGCACTTCACCCGAGGCCTGCTCCACTTGTGGCGGTCATGGTCAAGTGCGCATGCAGCAAGGATTCTTCTCGATCCAACAGACCTGTCCCAACTGTCGCGGCACCGGCAAGGTCATTGCGCAACCCTGTAGCGAGTGCCGCGGGCAAGGTCGTGTCAAACATACGAAGACACTGTCGGTTAAGGTTCCAGCCGGCGTTGATGAGGGTGATCAAATTCGGTTAGCGGGCGAAGGCGAGGCTGGCGAACACAACGGGCTGCCAGGCGATCTCTATGTCGAGGTCCGCGTCAAGCCGCATGAGATCTTCAAACGCGATGGTGACGATTTGTATTGCGAGATGCCGGTGAGCTTCGTTACTGCAACCCTTGGGGGTGAGCTAGAAATCCCAACCCTGGATGGTCGAGCCAGTCTCAAGATTCTCGCCGAGACGCAAACCGAGCGCCTGTTTCGACTGCGGGGCAAAGGGGTAAAGAGCGTCCGTAGCAAGCATGTTGGCGATCTCTATTGTCGCGTGAGCATCGAAACTCCGGTTAAGTTGACGGATAAGCAAAAGGTACTTCTGCGTGAATTTGATACCCTAATGCGGCGCGGTGGTAGTCGCCATAATCCACGCGAGGAATCCTGGCTTAGCAAAATCAGGACGTTCTTGAGTAAATAGTCTAGCTTCCGCAGGCGGGGTGGCCCGAATTAGCGTGGCCACCGTAAATCATTTATCCTCGTGCACAAAACCAACCGTCGAGGGGACGTATGATCAAGGCCGCGGTTACCGGTGCCGCCGGTAGAATGGGTCGCAGTGTTATCGCAGCTGCGGTGCAAGCCCAAGACATCCAAATCAGCGCCGCATTTGAGCGTCCGGATAGCAATGCGGTCGGAGTTGATGCCGGTGAGCTGGCGGGGGTCGGGCGTCTTGACGTACCGGTGAGCATTACCGCGAGCGACGGAGACTTTGAGGTCTTAATAGATTTTTCTTATCCCGACGCCACACTGAGCTACATAGATTATTGCCGCCAAGCCGGAAAATGTATGGTAATCGGCACCACCGGTTTCGATGAGCCCCAGCGCCAGCGAATCGTCGACGCCGCATCTGACATAGCCATCGTGCTTGCCCCTAATATGAGTGTGGGCGTCAATCTTTGTTTTCGGCTGCTGGATATCGCCGCTCGCACGCTCGGTGATGGCGTGGATATTGAGGTGATCGAGGCGCACCACCGACATAAGAAAGACGCCCCATCGGGAACGGCGATCCGCATGGGTGAGGTGCTGGCGAGTGCGCTCGGGCGCGATCTGCAGGAATGTGCCGTCTATGGCCGGCAGGGCATTACCGGCGAACGTCCGCGCGACCAGATTGGGTTCCTGACCATGCGGGCTGGCGAAATCGTGGGCGAGCATACCGTTTTATTCGCAGATGACACTGAGCGGGTCGAGATCTCACACCGGGCGCAGAGTCGAATGACGTTCGCTAAAGGTGCCCTACGAGCGGTGCGTTGGCTGCGCAATCACGACAAAGGTTTATTCGATATGCAGGACGTGCTCGGCTTTCGTTGATTTTGGGCGACCGGTTACGTAAGATTCTCGGCCAACCAAGACTATGCCTGGCGTTTACGCATGCTAAAAAAGCGGGAGCCGCAAAACGCGTCTTCCGCTTTTGTATATCTGTCTTTGGGATCCCTTTCTTTGTGTCGTGCGGCCGAGGAGATTAACGGTTGACACAGCTGGCCACGCTCGCGCTTGAAGACGGTTCTTTGTTTACGGGGATATCTATCGGTATTCCCGGGCAAGCAGTGGGCGAGGTGGTGTTTAACACTGCCATGACTGGCTATCAGGAGATTCTTACAGACCCTTCCTACGCTAAGCAGATTGTAACCCTCACGTATCCCCATATCGGCAACACCGGCACTAACGCGGAGGATATGGAGTCCGGCGCTGTGTTCGCAGCGGGGCTCGTGATCAGAGATTTGCCGCCTATCCATAGCAACTGGCGGGTTGATCGATCGTTGGCGGCATTCTTGCGCGAACGAAAAGTGGTGGCCATTGCTGGTGTTGACACCCGTCGACTCACACGATTGCTCCGTGAAAAGGGCGCGCAAAATGGTTGTATCGTTACCGGTGGCCAGTCCCGCCGGATCAACAAGCGCGCCGCCGTACGCGCAGCACAATCGTTTGCTGGACTAAAAGGCATGGATCTGGCTCAAGTTGTGAGCACAAAAAAATCCTATGAATGGACTGAAGGCAGTTGGCAGATTGGACGTGGCTTTCGCAGCCCACCGGCGACGCGATTTTGTGTAGTTGCCTATGACTTCGGTATCAAACGCAATATTCTGCGCATGCTGACAGACCGCGGCTGCGCGGTCACGGTTGTACCGGCAAAGACCAGCGCGGCACAGGTATTGGTGCTCAAGCCTGACGGCGTGTTTTTGTCTAACGGCCCGGGCGATCCCGAACCGTGTACCTACGCCATTGAGTCAGTCGAGACGCTTATGGATCGGGGTGTCCCTACCTTCGGTATCTGCCTCGGCCATCAGCTACTAGCACTCGCGGCTGGCGCGCGTACCGTAAAGATGAAGTTCGGCCATCATGGGGCGAACCACCCCGTATTAGAAGTGGATACGGGCCGCGTGCTAATCACCAGCCAGAATCACGGTTTCGCGGTCGATAGTGCCGATGTGCCGCAAACGCTACGAGTAACGCATCGCTCGCTGTTCGATGACTCCATTCAGGGTTTAGTCCACACGGATAGGCCGGCGTTTTCTTTTCAGGGTCACCCAGAGGCGAGCCCTGGCCCACAAGATATCAACGCTATTTTTGATCGGTTTATTGGCTTGATGGAAAAACAGCTGCAAGTTTCGAGAAACAAGATGCAAGGGAGCAAAGAACGCATAGCCAAAAACTTGTGACGTGGATGTTTTCGTAACTTGCACCTTGGACCTTGCCACTTGTATCTGAAGTTATTCTTATGCCTAAACGTAACGACATAGAAAGCATTCTCGTTATTGGTGCGGGACCGATCATCATCGGCCAAGCATGCGAGTTTGACTATGCAGGCACACAGGCGTGCAAGGCGTTGAAGGAAGAGGGATATCGAGTGATTTTGGCGAACTCAAATCCAGCCACGATTATGACCGACCCCGACGTCGCCGATGCCACCTATATCGAACCCCTCGACTGGGTCACGCTTGCCAAGATTATCGCTAAAGAAAAGCCTGACGCCGTGTTACCGACGATGGGTGGACAAACAGGTCTCAACTGCGCACTGGATCTGGATCGCCAAGGTGTACTCGAAGAACATGGCGTGGAGATGATCGGCGCCACCCGTGCGGCCATCGACAAGGCGGAGGACCGGGAGCTTTTCAAAAAGACGATGCAGAAGATCGGACTAGAAACCGTACGTGGTGCCATCGCCCATAGTATGGAAGCAGCGCATCAGGTCCAGGGCATGGTCGGTTTTCCAGTGATTATTCGGCCGTCATTTACCTTGGGTGGTAGTGGCGGTGGCATTGCCTACAACAAAGGGGAATTCGTCAGTATCTGTGAGCGTGGTATGGATGCATCCCCCACCAACGAGTTGCTCATCGAGGAGTCGATTATTGGTTGGAAAGAGTACGAAATGGAAGTGGTCCGTGATCGTAATGATAACTGCATCATTATTTGTTCTATCGAGAATTTCGATGCAATGGGGATCCATACCGGCGATTCTATTACGGTTGCTCCGGCGCAGACCCTGACCGACAAAGAGTATCAGTTGATGCGAAATGCAAGTATCGCGTGCTTGCGCGAGATCGGTGTCGATACTGGTGGGTCCAACGTACAATTTGCGATCAATCCAGACGATGGGCGCATGATCATTGTCGAGATGAATCCACGGGTATCACGATCCTCGGCACTGGCGTCAAAGGCAACCGGTTTTCCGATCGCCAAGATCGCTGCCAAGCTGGCCATTGGTTATACGCTCAATGAACTCAAGAACGATATTACGGATGGCGCGACACCGGCTTCATTCGAGCCAACTATCGACTATGTGGTTACCAAGGTACCGCGTTTTACGTTTGAGAAGTTCCCGAAAGCCGACCCTCGCCTAACGACCCAAATGAAGTCCGTGGGCGAGGTCATGGCGATCGGCCGTACGTTCCAGGAGTCACTACAAAAGGCACTGCGAAGTCTCGAAATCGGCAACTACGGTCTCGAGCCATGTCTTGATGCTGATGCCGATGCAGAGCAGGTCGACGCACGTCTAACACAAGAGTTGCGAGTGCCGGGGGCGGACCGCTTGTGGTATATCGCGGATGCCTTCCGAGCTGGCATGTCACTGGACGATATTTATAGGCTGACGCATATCGATCGTTGGTTTTTGGCGCAGTTGTCTGAACTCGTAGAAATGGAACGGGATATCGCTTGTCACGCAGGCCATAAGCTTACCCGCGACAAGGTATGGGCTTGGAAAGCCAAAGGCTTTTCCGATAGACGACTTGCGACACTGTTAAATACGACGGAGGAGAAGTTTCGTCGTCAGCGCCACAAACTAGGTGTGCGCCCGGTGTACAAACGGGTCGATTCCTGTGCGGCCGAGTTTGCGGCAACCACTGCATATATGTATTCCACTTACGACGAAGAGTGCGAGGCGCTTCCTGAGGAACGCGAGAAAATCATGGTGTTAGGCAGCGGCCCCAATCGCATCGGCCAAGGTATAGAGTTTGATTACTGTTGTGTGCATGCTGCGTTTGCAATGCGTGAAGACGGCTATCAAACAATTATGGTCAATTGCAACCCAGAGACGGTGTCCACTGATTACGACACATCAGACCGACTCTATTTCGAGCCGCTGACACTCGAGGATGTACTTGAGATCATTCATGTGGAAAGGCCGACCGGGGTGATCGTCCAGTATGGCGGGCAGACACCGTTAAAACTTGCCGCAGGCCTTGCTGCCGCTGATGTTCCAATTGTTGGCACGAGTCCCGATTCCATCGACTTGGCTGAGGACCGCGCACGTTTTCAGCGCCTGTTGAAACGTCGTGGGTTCTTACAACCACCTAATGGTACAGCGAGAACGCTTAAGCAAGCGATAACGCTGGCGAAAAGAATCGGTTACCCTTTAGTAGTGCGGCCCTCATATGTGTTGGGCGGACGCGCGATGCAAATTGTGCACAGCCAAGAAGAACTAGAAACGTATGTAGGTATGGCGGTAAGCGTCTCGGAGGACTCGCCTGTATTGTTGGACAAATACTTAAGCGATGCTATCGAGGTAGACGTCGATGCCATTAGCGATGGCGAACAGGTGGTTATAGGCGGCATCATGGAGCATATCGAGGAGGCTGGCGTGCATTCCGGCGATTCGGCGTGTTCGCTCCCTCCTTTCAGTCTTTCAAAGAAAGTACAAAATGAATTGCGAAGTCAGACCGTGCAGCTGGCACAAGCTCTCAAAGTAATAGGTTTGATGAACGTGCAGTTTGCGGTGAAGAATGGTGACGTATATGTTTTGGAAGTGAATCCCCGTGCCTCACGTACTATTCCTTATGTTTCTAAGGCGATAGGGCGGCCGCTCGCGAAGATCGCGGCACGCTGCATGGTCGGCCGCACGCTAAAGGATCAGGGCATAGTTGCGGAAATAGTACCTCCTTATTATTCCGTCAAGGAAGCGGTATTTCCCTTCATAAAATTCCCAGGCGTCGATACGGTTCTCGGGCCTGAGATGAAATCGACGGGTGAGGTGATGGGAACAGGTCGAAGTTTCGGCGAAGCGTTTTCTAAATCGCAGTTCGCGGCTGGCTACGCGATACCGCGAGCAGGGTGTATGCTCATCAGCGTGCGAGATCCGGATAAGAAACCAGTAGTCGAAGTTGCCCGCTATTTCAGCCAGAATGGTTTCGAGATACTGGCCACCCGTGGTACTGCGGCCGTGCTTCAAGCGGCTGGTGTCCCGGTACGTTCGGTGAATAAGGTGTCGGAAGGACGTCCCGATATCGTCGATATGATTATGAATGATGAGGTTGATATAATCGTTAATACAACCTCGGGCAAACAGAGTCTCGAGGATTCATACTCCATTCGAAGAGAGGCGCTGCAACATCGGGTAACCTATTACACCACCCTATCAGCAGCCCGCGCCGCTCGCGAAGCGCACCGCGCCGCAGAACAAGTTACCATCAACCGTCTGCAGGATTTGCATAAAGAGAGTGCTCAATGACCAGAATACCGATCACGGCAGATGGGGCGCGAAAGCTTCGGGCGCAATTGCATCAGCTGAAGACGGTAGAGCGTCCACGAATCATTCAGGAGATCGCGGCAGCGCGAGACCATGGCGATATTTCGGAGAACGCGGAATTCCATGCGGCCAAGGAGCAACAAGGCTTCATCGAGGGTCGTATTCAAGACCTTGAGGGGCAACTTGGGCGCGCTCAAGTCATAGATCCGACTACGCTCGATGCTGACGGTAAAGTCGTATTTGGCGCAACCGTGGGTCTGTTGGATCGCGATGGTGGCGGCAAGGTCACGTATCAGATCGTTGGTGATTTGGAAGCTGATATTGCCGAGGGCGAGATCTCGATCAGTTCGCCGATCGCGCGCGCCCTTATCGGTCGAGAAGAGGGCGATATTGTCGATGTCGATGTTCCCGACGGCGTGCGCTCTTACGAAATCTTGACGGTCCGCTACGTCTAAGTTCGGCCGCATACCGTCGGCGACGGCCAGAGCTGCTAGAGATTTCATAGGTCCCATCCCCCCCTGGCACCTACAAACATGGTCCGGCATAAACATAGCAAGCAGTGGCTACGAGACCACGCGGACGATGAGTTCGTGCGCCGGGCCCGCCAAGAGGGCTATCGTTCGCGCGCGGCCTACAAACTCCGGGAGATCGACGAGCGTTATCGAGTGCTGCGTTGCGACATGATCGTGGTTGATCTTGGCGCCTCGCCTGGGGGCTGGTCACAATATGCGCGCCAGAAAGTGGGCACTGGCGGCCGAGTCGTGGCCCAGGATATCTTGCCCATGGACCCGTTGCCTGGGGTGGATTTCCTGCTCGGTGATATTCGTGACTCGGCGGTGCTAGACTTACTGATAACGAGTCTATCCGGCGCGTCGGCGGACCTTGTAATATCGGATATGAGCCCCAATATTAGTGGTGATCGCGTCTCCGACCAGGCCAGGGCAGGACAACTTGGGGAGCTTGCCGTGGAAGTCGCAGCGACAGTATTGGCGCCGGGCGGACAGCTCCTGCTTAAAGTGTTTCAGGGCGAAGGCGCCGACGAATTGCGGCGCGAAGTGGCGCGGCGGTTCGATAGACTTGTGACCTGTAAGCCCCGTGCTTCGCGCACCAAAAGTCGCGAGATCTACCTGTTTGCTAAGGGTTTTCAGGCCAACTAAAGCTTCAAGCCGACACGGACGATCAGTTGTAACGTGCCGATCGTCGTAGGACAATAGAACGCTGGTATGGGTGCTGGTCTAATCAGTCAAATGACCGGGCCTACTGTGGCCGCTATGGGTTGCTACCAAAAAGAGGTATAGCTTGAATAATCTCACCAAGAATCTCTTGTTGTGGCTCGTCATCGCCGTTGTGTTGATGTCAGTGTTCAATAACTTTGGTCCGCGACAGCCGCAATCCAATGAAATCGAATATTCCCAATTCATCGATCAGGTCAAGCAGGGCCAGGTCGAAAAGGTGACTATTCAAGGTCGCAACCTTCGGGGAAGTTTGAAAGGGGGCGGGAATTTTAAGACCTACGCACCCGCCGACCCCGGCCTTATTGGCGATCTATTGGCGCACGGCGTGGCTATCGACGCCAAACCCAAAGACGAACAATCGCTGTTGCTCACCATCTTTATCAATTGGTTTCCGTTGCTGCTACTAATCGGCGTATGGATCTTTTTCATGCGCCAGATGCAAGGTGGCGTCGGTGGACGTGGTGCGATGAGCTTTGGCAAGAGCAAAGCACGCATGCTCACCGAAGACCAAAACAAGACTACCTTCGAAGATGTGGCGGGTGTAGAAGAGGCCAAGGAAGAAGTTCAGGAACTCGTCGAATTCTTGTGTGACCCCGCTAAGTTTCAAAAACTCGGCGGCCGCATTCCGAAGGGTGTCTTAATGACCGGCGCCCCGGGAACCGGTAAGACACTATTAGCCAGAGCCATCGCTGGCGAGGCCAAGGTACCGTTTTTCACGATATCCGGCTCTGACTTTGTCGAAATGTTTGTTGGCGTGGGTGCATCACGTGTGCGCGACATGTTCGATCAGGCCAAGAAGCATGCCCCTTGTATTATCTTCATCGATGAAATCGACGCAGTCGGCCGTCAACGTGGAGCCGGTTTGGGCGGCGGCCACGACGAGCGCGAGCAGACCCTGAATCAATTGCTGGTTGAAATGGATGGATTTGAAGGCAACGAAGGTGTCATTGTTATCGCTGCTACCAACCGACCGGATGTACTTGATCCCGCTTTGTTGCGTCCCGGTCGGTTCGATCGTCAGGTGGTTGTGCCGTTACCAGACATTCGCGGGCGTGAACTGATTCTTAAGGTGCACATGCGCAATGTGCCAACCGCCGAGGATGTTAAGCCGAACATATTGGCACGGGCCACCCCGGGCTTCTCTGGTGCCGACCTTGCCAATCTGGTGAACGAGGCTGCGCTCTTCGCGGCTCGGGCCAACAAGCGCTTGGTCGATATGGATGATTTTGAGAAGGCCAAGGACAAAGTGATCATGGGAGCGGAACGACGCTCCATTGTGATGCCCGAGAAGGAACGTATGAACACGGCCTACCATGAGTCCGGTCACACGGTGGTGGCCAAGGTGCTGCCTCACACCGATCCTGTACACAAGGTGACCATTATCCCACGTGGGCGCGCACTCGGTGTTACCATGCAGTTGCCGGAGGAAGATCGCTACAGCCACGATCGCGAGTCGTTGCTAGCTTCGGTTGCCGTACTCATGGGTGGGCGTATTGCTGAAGAGATATTCATGAACCAGATGACCACGGGTGCTGCCAATGACTTTGAACGCGCTACCGAGATAGCACGAAGTATGGTCACACAGTGGGGGATGAGCGATAGTCTTGGTACGCGCGTGTATGGCGACCGCGAGCATGAGGTGTTTCTTGGTCGTGACATGATGACGCACAAGGATCTAAGTGATGCGACGGCGCAGCTGGTCGACGCAGAGATAAGTCGTATCATCGATGAGCAATACGCGCGCGCACGTAAGGTTCTTGAAGACAATCGCGCGAAGGTTGAAACCATGGCCAAATTGCTGCTCGAGTGGGAAACACTGAATGCAGAGCAGATCGATGACATCATGGCGGGCAAGAAGCCGCGTCCGCCGGAAGGTCTGAACGGTGATTCTGGCAAACCTGGTTCTAAGCCTAAGAAATCAACCCGCAAACCACGAGCAAAGCCGAGTATTGGCGACCCTGCCAGCGAGCACTAGCGCTAGCACGAGGGTTATGGACTGCGGTGGGCGGCCACTCGACCTGGGCCGCGTGGCAGTCATGGGAATTCTAAACTTGACCCCCGATTCGTTTTCGGACGGGGGTCTCTTTCTGTCTCGCGATCAAGCCGTCAGCCATGCTTTAAAGATGGCCGATGAAGGCGCGGACATCATTGATGTCGGTGGCGAGTCTACCCGTCCGGGCACATTGGCGGTTTCGGTACAAGAAGAGTTGGACCGCGTCGTACCCGTGATCGAAGCTTTGCGACGAGAGGTCGAAATTCCGATTTCGATCGACACATCAAAACCGCAAGTCATGCGCGAAGCGGTATCGGCCGGCGCTGGTATGATCAATGACGTAAAAGCCTTGCGTGAGGAAAACGCCTTGGCTACGGCGGCGGAACTAGGCGTACCTGTCTGTTTGATGCACATGCAAGGTGAGCCGCGTTCTATGCAAGTGAACCCAACCTACAAGGACGTTGTAGTGGAAGTGCGTGACTTTTTAAGCGCGCGTCGGCAGGCCTGTCTTGATGCCGGTGTCGATGAGAAGAAAATCCTTATCGACCCCGGTTTTGGTTTTGGCAAGACCCTAGAACATAATCTAGAGTTGTTACGTAATCTAAGTGAACTCAAGTCGGTGGGGGCGCCCGTGTTGGTGGGGCTGTCGCGTAAATCTATGATCGGCAAGGCCATTGGATTACCAGTCGATAAACGATTGCACGCAAGTGTGGCCCTTGCCATATTGGCGGTGCGCACTGGCGCAAGCGTTATCAGGCTGCATGATGTGGCGGCTACACGCGAAGCAGTGCGGATGGTGGAGGCGGTCTACCGGGCGGCCTAGCCATCACCGCGCTTAAGCGTAAGACGGGATGAAAAAGCGTTATTTTGGGACTGACGGTATTCGCGGTCGCGTAGGCCAGGATCCAATTACGCCGGAGATGGTACTGAAGTTGGGGTGGGCCAGCGGTCGAGTGCTCGGCGCTGGTCATGAGGGTGGGCGCGTATTGATCGGTAAAGACACCCGCGTCTCTGGCTATCTGCTGGAATCTGCCTTGGAATCAGGCTTGTCGGCGGCGGGTATTGATGTGAGCCTGTTGGGGCCCATGCCCACGCCTGGAATCGCTTATCTGACGCGCACCGCGCGTGCGCGCGCCGGTATCGTCATCAGTGCCTCGCACAATCCTTATCATGACAACGGCATCAAGTTTTTTTCGTCCACAGGCTGCAAACTGCCAGATGAGGTTGAAATGGCTATCGAGGAGGCGATGGGCCAACCGATGCGTACGGTAGATTCGGCCGTGTTGGGTAAGGCAGAACGCTACAGTGACGCAGGCGGGCGCTACGTGGAGTTTTGCAAGAGCACATTCCCGGCCAGACAGCGCTTAGACGGTCTCACTATCGTCGTGGACTGTGCCAATGGCGCTGCCTACAACATCGCACCGGCGGTGTTCGCCGAACTCGGGGCTAAAGTGGTAGCCATTGCCGATCAGCCTGATGGATTTAACATTAACCGCGAATGCGGTTCGACTCATCCTGAGCAGCTACAGCGGACTGTGGTCGAGCGAAACGCCGACCTTGGGATTGCGCTCGATGGAGATGGTGATCGTGTAATCATGGTCGACAGCAACGGCCAGTGTGTAGATGGCGATCAGATCTTGTATATCATCGGATTCGCACGACATATTGCCGATCGGCTAAATGGCGGTATCGTCGGCACGTTCATGAGTAATTTTGGACTTGAACGTGCCTGCTTCCAGAACAATATCCCTTTTAAGCGTGCCGCCGTTGGTGATCGCTATGTGATCAGTCTTTTGCAGGAAGAGGGCTGGGAACTTGGTGGGGAGTCGTCAGGACACATCATCTGTCTCGATAAGAGCACGACCGGCGACGGCATCATCACCGCCTTGCAGGTGTTGACGGTCATGACGGAATGCGGCAAAAGCCTGGCCGAACTAAAGGCCGGTATGCAGGTTTATCCACAGACCATCGTTAACGTTCCCATTCCCTTGCCCAACGAAGCAACCCAGGACGATGGGCGGCCGCCGTTCGATATCCATCAATCCAGCCAAGTGATGCGAGCTGTCCGCGAAGCAGAAAATGAACTGGCCGACCAGGGGCGGGTATTGTTGCGCGCTTCCGGTACCGAACCCGTCATTCGTGTAATGGTTGAAGGCGCTGATGCACAGCTCGTTGAGCGGCTTAGCCGCCAGTTGGCGGAAACCGTAAAATCGGCGGCCCGTGAGGCTGCCTAATCGACCCCACACGTGCAATGCGACAAGCGAGCAAATTGCTTTGTCAGACAGTGGCCGGTACCATCGCGCCCGCTTAGCCGGCATCTGAGCGCAACCATGTTTGGAGACATCCATGCGTCGCCCGTTGGTGGCAGGAAATTGGAAAATGAACGGCAGCCGGTCGCAAGCGACGGCGCTGATCGATGGGATACTGCAGGGCATCAGCGGGGAGAATTCGATTGAAGTGGTCGTTTGTCCGCCGTTCGTGCTTATCCCTTTGGCGGCCGAACGTCTCGCAGTGGGCAGCGGTGTGATCTTGGGGGCACAGAACCTTAGTACCCAGTCTGCCGGCGCCTATACTGGAGAGGTTTCGGCGACGATGTTGACGGATTACGGGTGTAAATACGCGATCGTCGGGCATTCCGAGCGGCGCGCCCTTTACGGCGACAGCGATGCGGTCGTGGCACGAAAGTTTGGCGTTGCCATCGAAAATAACCTAACACCGATTCTCTGTGTAGGCGAGACACTGGCACAGCGCGAAGCGGACGAGACCGAGAAAACGGTCAACGGTCAACTCGATGCGGTGCTCCAACAACACGGGATCGAAGCTATGGTAAAAGCGGTGGTTGCGTATGAGCCGGTGTGGGCCATTGGCACGGGACGCACGGCGACGCCACAGCAGGCCCAAGCTGTGCACCACTTTATCCGAAACAAACTGGCGGTCGGAGACAAGAACGTTGCGGCGAATATTCGTCTGCTCTACGGGGGCAGCGTTAAGGCGAGTAATGCCGCCGACTTGTTTAACGAAACCGATATCGATGGAGGCCTTATCGGCGGGGCCTCGCTAGACGCAAACGAGTTCATTGAAATCTGCCGGGCTGCCGTTCACTGAGGGGTTGATATGAAGGAACTGGTGCTGGTTATCCACGTGCTGGCTGCCGTAGGTCTCGTGGCGCTGGTGTTGTTACAACAGGGTAAAGGTGCGGACATCGGTGCGGCGTTTGGTAGCGGCGCGTCGCAGACGCTTTTTGGCGCGCGCGGGTCGGCCAACTTTCTCACGCGTGCGACCGCCTTACTGGCCACCGCATTCTTTGCTACCAGTCTGACCTTAGCCGTGTTTGCGTCTCGGGGTGGCGTACCCAGCAGCGTGACGGAAGCGATAACTACCGAAGAAACAGCTACAAAATCTACAACTGAACGAGAGGCACCAGAGATACCCGAGGGCCCGACGCCTACCGACGTGCCCGAAGTGCCGAAATAGAGTTATCGCAACTGTTGCTGGTGCGCGTTGCGTCAGCAACGTTTTCCACTAAGATACGTTAATCCGCGATTGCCCCGAGATAGCGGTTTGGGTGCCGCGAGCCTAATTGATGCCGAAGTGGTGGAATTGGTAGACACGCCGTCTTGAGGGGGCGGTGGCGCGAGCCGTGCGGGTTCGAGTCCCGCCTTCGGCACCAGGTGTGTAGTGATCGTAACCTTCAGGGGTGGGGGCGCTGGTAAGCCTTTGAATTAAAATAGATTGCTTACTCGGGTAGGCTTGACTTTGCGTGAGGCGAAAGCCTAGAGTAAGGCTGGCGGGCACTGCTGGGCCAGAATCCGCGCATCGTGCCACCGAGTAAGAGGCACTAGGGATAAGGATGTTAGAGAACTACGTGCCGATACTGATTTTCATCGGCGTCGGCTTGTTTTTCGGTGTTGCGCCCATGCTAATGGGCTGGATGCTCGGTCCGAGTAACCCGGACAGCGCCAAATTATCGCCCTACGAATGTGGTTTCGAGGCCTTCGAAGACTCGCGCATGAAGTTTGATGTGCGCTATTACTTGGTGGCGATTCTTTTTATCATTTTCGATCTCGAGATCGCGTTTCTCTTTCCCTGGGCGGTGGTAATCAGCGAAATTGGGCTTTTTGGTTTTCTCGCTATGATGATTTTCCTCGGTGTTCTCACCATCGGTTTCATCTATGAATGGAAGAAGGGAGCTTTGGAATGGGAATAGAAGGCGCGTTGGCGGGCGGTTGGACAACCACGCAACTCGACAAACTCATCAACTGGACGCGCACGGGATCGATGTGGCCCATGACTTTCGGCCTCGCCTGTTGTGCGATCGAGATGATGCACGCCGGCGCCTCGCGTTACGATTTGGATCGCTTCGGGATAATCTTCCGCCCGAGCCCACGCCAGTCCGACGTCATGATTGTGGCGGGTACGCTCGTAAACAAGATGGCGCCCGCACTACGCAAAGTCTACGACCAGATGTCCGAGCCGCGTTGGGTAATTTCTATGGGCTCCTGCGCCAACGGTGGCGGTTATTACCACTATTCTTATTCGGTTGTCCGCGGTTGCGATCGTATTGTGCCGGTTGATGTCTACGTTCCTGGCTGCCCACCCACGGCCGAAGCGCTGCTCTACGGCATAATCCAGCTACAGAAGAAGATAAGACGTACTAATACTATCGCCCGCTAAGCACGAAAGAGAATCCATCCTATGATTGATTCGCTGGCGGCTGTCACCGCACACGCCAAGGAAAAGTTCGGCGCTTCGATCATCAACATCATCGAAGCCAGGACCGGACTTACTTTGGAAATTAAACGTGAGGACCTGTGTGAAGTCTGTCGAATTCTGCGTGATGATCCCATCTTCAGTTTCGAACAACTGATCGACCTTTGTGGTGTCGATTATCAAGATTACCGTGCCGAGGCACCTGACGGGCCGCGATCAGGCCCGCGTTTTGCCGTCGTCATTCACTTGTTGTCTATTAAACATAACCGCCGTGTGCGTTTGCGAGCTTTCCTTGATGACGAGTGGCCACGTGTTGACTCCGTTGTGGACATGTGGGCGGTCGCCGACTGGTTCGAGCGCGAAGCCTTCGACCTTTTTGGCTTCGTATTCGAGGGCCACCCGGATCTGCGCCGGATTCTCACGGATTATGGATTTATCGGCCACCCGTTTCGCAAGGATTTTCCTTTAATCGGTGAAGTTGAGATGCGCTACGATGCCGAGAAACAGCGCGTTATCTATCAACCGGTGAGTATCGAGCCGCGCACGCTGGTGCCACGCGTCATTCGCGAAGAGGGTTTCGGTGGCAGAAATCCGTAATTACACGATGAACTTCGGCCCGCAGCACCCGGCGGCGCACGGTGTGTTGCGCCTGGTGCTTGAGCTCGACGGTGAGGTAATCCAGCGCGCCGACCCGCATATCGGTCTATTGCATCGGGCTACCGAGAAACTCGCCGAAAGTAAGCCCTATAACCAAAGTATCGGCTATATGGATCGGCTTGATTACGTGGCGATGATGTGTAATGAGCACGCCTACGTGTTGGCGATGGAGAAACTTTTGGGTGTAGAACCGCCACCTAGGGCGCAGTACATTCGGGCGATGTTCGATGAAATTACGCGACTCCTTAATCACCTACTATGGCTCGCCACGCATGCACTAGATATCGGGGCAATGACGGTGTTTCTTTATTGTTTTCGGGAACGAGAAGACTTATTCGACTGCTACGAGGCTGTATCGGGCGCACGCATGCACGCGACGTACTATCGTGTTGGTGGTGTCTACCGCGATCTTCCGCAGAGCATGCCTCAATACCAACCCTCTAAGTGGCACAACGAAAACGACGTCAAGCGTCTCAATGTAAATCGGCAAGGCTCATTGCTCGACTTCATTTGGGACTTCACCGAGCGCTTTCCCAAGCGCGTCGACGACTACGAAACACTGCTGACCGATAATCGTATCTGGAAGCAGCGCACAGTAGGTATCGGGGTAGTGCCGCCTGAACGCGCGCTACAACTAGGTTTCACAGGTCCAATGCTGCGTGGATCGGGTGTTGAATGGGATCTCCGCAAGAAACAACCCTACGAGGTCTATGATCGTTTAGATTTCGACATCCCGGTTGGCGTTAATGGGGATTGCTATGATCGATATCTGGTACGTATTGAGGAAATGCGCCAATCCAACCGCATCGTGCGCCAATGTGTGAAGTGGCTGCGAGACAATCCTGGACCAGTGATCGTTGACGATCATAAGCTGGTGCCGCCCCAGCGGGAAGAAATGAAGGACGATATGGAGTCGTTGATCCATCATTTTAAGTTGTTTACAGAGGGTTTCTGTATCCCGGAAGGAGAGGTCTACGCGGCGGTCGAGGCGCCCAAGGGCGAGTTCGGTGTCTATCTTATCTCGGACGGGGCTAACAAGCCTTATCGTCTCAAGATCCGTCCCCCCGGCTTTGCTCATTTGGCGGCGCTGGACGAGATGACGCGCGGACACATGATTGCCGATGTGGTGACGGTGATCGGCACACAAGACATTGTATTCGGAGAAATTGACCGGTGAGGGCACCTGCGCAAGACACATCCAAGGTGACGCTGCTGACGGACGATTCACGGGCCGGCATCGATCGTTGGATCGCCAAGTATCCGCCGGATCAGAAGCAAGCGGCAGTCATGGGGGCATTAAATATTGTGCAAGCGCAAAACGGTGGTTGGCTTACCACCGACCATATGGACGCAGTCGCGGAGTACCTGGAGATGCCGCCAATCGCCGTTTACGAGGTGGCGACGTTCTACACCATGTATGACTTAAAGCCGGTGGGTCGCCACAAGATCTATGTCTGCACCAACATCTCGTGCATGTTGTGTGGCTCCGGCGTGATCGTTGAGCACCTAGAGAAAAAACTGGGGATCAAGCTTGGCGAAACGACTGCGGACGGCAAATTTACTGTCAAGGAGGCCGAATGCCTGGCTGCCTGTGGGGGTGCACCGATGTTCATGCTTGACGATGACTATTACGAAAACCTGACGCCCGAGAAGGTTGATCGGATCCTTGCGAAACTGGATTAGAGATGGCGATTAACCAAGTCTGTTTTGCGAACCTCAAAGACGATCAGCCCTGGCGGCTAGAGTCCTATCGCCGTGCCGGTGGATACGAGATGTGGGAAAAAATTATCAGGGAGAAGACGCCGCCAGAGGCAATCATTGAAGAGCTCAAAACCGCTGCCTTGCGCGGTCGTGGCGGCGCCGGGTTTCCCACCGGACTTAAATGGAGCTTCATGCCGCGTAATGCACCGGGACAACAGTACATCGTTTGTAACTCGGATGAGGGCGAGCCCGGCACTTACAAAGATCGCGATATCCTACGCTACAACCCGCACGCTGTTTTCGAGGGCATGGCCATCGCTGGCTATGCAACGGGATCGACCGTCGGTTACAACTATATACGTGGCGAATTTGTCGAGCCATTCGGGCGCTGTGAAGACGCGCTAGAAGAGGCCTATGCGGCCGGGCTACTGGGTAAGAACGTGTTGGGTTCAGGCGTGGATTTCGATCTGCACAATCATCTGGGGGCGGGTGCCTATATTGTTGGCGAGGAAACCGCGATGTTGGAGTCGCTCGAGGGCAAAAAGGCGTTGCCGCGTTACAAGCCACCGTTTCCCGCCAACTACGGACTTTTTGGGCGACCGACTACCGTTAACAATACCGAAACTCTGGCATCGGTACCTTACATCTTGCGCCATGGTGGTAAAAAGTTTCTCGAAATGGGCAAACCAAGTAATGGTGGCACCAAGATCTTCTCGGTGTCAGGCCATGTTAACCGCCCGGGTAACTATGAAGTCCCATTGGGCATACCGTTTGCCGAACTGCTGGAACTCGCCGGCGGTGTGCGTGCAGGCCATCGATTAAAGGCGGTCATACCCGGTGGCTCATCGGCCAAGGTTTTACCTGCGGATATCATGATGGCACTAACCATGGATTTCGATGCGCTTGCCAAAGCGGGTTCGATGCTCGGCTCGGGTGCCGTGGTTATCATGGATGAAACCACCTGCATGGTGCAGGCGTTGGAACGTATCGCTTATTTCTATTACGAGGAGTCCTGCGGGCAATGTACGCCCTGCCGTGAGGGGAGTGGCTGGTTGGCACGCGTGGTTCGCCGTATCGAGTATGGACAGGGCCGATCCGAGGATCTGGATATGCTGGACGATGTGGCCAGTAAGATCGAAGGGCGAACGATATGTGCGTTTGGTGAAGCCACTGCCTGGCCGGTGCGAAGTTTTGTTCATCATTTCAAAGACGAGTTCCAGTATCACATCGACAACGGTCATTGCATGCAAGGCACTGGTACCTACGAGTTACCGCGCAGGTCAGCTTAAGACATGAGTACGAAACCGGATACCAAAACGACGGGGCCGCCCCCGGCCGATATGGTTACCATCGAAGTGAATGGAAAGTCTCTGCCGGCCCGCAAGGGGTCTATGGTCATCGAGGTCACGGATGCGGCCGGAATCTACATCCCACGTTTTTGTTATCACCATAAATTATCGGTGGCGGCAAACTGTCGCATGTGTTTGATTGAGGTTGAAAAGGCGCCAAAACCGCTACCGGCCTGTGCCACGCCGGTGGCAGAAGGCATGAGAGTGTTCACACGCTCGGGCCTGGCGCGCGATGCGCAGAAAAGTGTCATGGAATTCCTGCTGATCAACCATCCGCTGGATTGCCCGATCTGCGACCAGGGTGGGGAATGCCCGTTACAAGACCTGGCGGTGGGGTACGGCAAAGATGTGTCGCGTTACAGCGACAAGAAACGCGTCGTCCATGACAAGGACATCGGTCCGCTGATTACCACGGAGATGACCCGCTGCATCCACTGCACGCGGTGTGTGCGTTTCGGTCAGGAGATCGCCGGCATCATGGAGATCGGCGCCACCGGTCGTGGCGAGCACATGGAGATCGGCACTTTTATCGAACGAAGTATGGATTCGGAATTATCGGGCAATGTCATAGACTTGTGCCCGGTTGGGGCGCTGACTTCCAAGCCCTATCGGTTCACGGCGCGTGCGTGGGAACTCATCAGCCACGATTCCATTAGCCCGCATGATTGCGTAGGCTCAAACCTCAATGTGCAGACCCGCGGCAATAAAGTGATGCGGGTGCTGCCGCGCGATAATGAGGCTATCAACGAATGTTGGCTGTCCGATCGTGACCGCTATAGCTACGAGGCCCTGAACAGCGCCGACCGGCTGCAAGCCCCCATGATTCGCGCCGGCGGCCGCTGGACAACGGTGGATTGGAACACAGCCCTGGAATTTACGGTCGCCGGTCTAAACAGCGTCATTGACAAGTATGGCGCGGACCAATTCGGTGCCTTGGCGGCGCCAACCTCGACGTTAGAGGAGTTCTACCTGCTACAAAAACTCGTCCGCGCCTTGGGATCAGATAATGTTGATCACCGGTTGCGCCAAGCAGATTTCACTGACGATGATGCCATGCCCCTATACCCCGGGCTCGGACAGTCGATCGAAAACCTCGAAAAACTAGAGGCGGTGTTGTTGGTGGGGACCAACGTTCGCAAGGATCAGCCAATGTTGGCGCACCGTTTGCGTAAGGCTCAGCTCAAGGGCGCCCATGTCATGGTCATCAACCCGGTGGATTACGCTTTTACCTATCGTCTTTCGCAAAAAGTCATTACCGATCCGGCAGATATGGTTCCATCGCTGGCAGGTGTGGCCAAGGCGCTGGCCGACGTCGAGGGGCCCAAGTCTGGCGGTGTACCGCGGTGGCTTAGTGAGCTCAAACCGAGCGAGACAGAAAGGCAGATTGCGGAACTTCTTGCAAGCAAGGAACGTACCGCGGTGATACTCGGAAATCTTGCCGCTAGTCACGAGCATGCAGCTCAACTGCGGGCATTGGCAGCCCTTGTCGCTAACTTCGCATCGGCGGCATTTGGGCAATTGTCGGAAGCAAACAGCGTCGCTGCTTGGCTAGCGGGATGTATCCCACATCGCGGTCCCAATGGCGTTGCCGTATCAGCGGGGCAGGATGCGCACACCATGATCAGTGAGCCGCTCAAGGCCTATGTGCTATTGGGGGTAGAGCCTGAATTCGATTGCCTCGATGGCCAACGGGCGCGTCAGGCGATGGCGGCGGCGGAGTTTGTTGTCATGTTGACGCCGTTTAAGCCAACGCCCGCGACCACCGATGCCATGGACTATGCCGATGTGCTGTTGCCGCTTGCACCGTTCACCGAGACCGCCGGTACGTTCGTAAACTGCGAGGGCCGGTGGCAGTCGTTTACCGGGGCAGTGCAACCACTGGCAGACACTCGACCCGGTTGGAAGATCTTGCGTGTGCTGGGCAACCTACTGGATCAGCCGGGTTTCGAATATGTGAGTGTTGAAGACGTACGGGCAGAGATCGACAAGCCCGACACGAGCCAAGCTGAATCGAAATCACTAAGCGTGCCGGCCAACATCAATGGTGCACATGATGGCTTGTACCGTATCGTCGAAACACCGACCTATGTAGTAGACAGTTTGGTACGCCGCGCCCCGGCCCTACAAGCAACCGCGGATAACCCACCGCCGGCAGCTCGCATGAATGCGGCACAAGCGACAGCCCTTGGGCTCGCGGATGCCCAACAAGTGGTTATACGTGTCGGCGATGGCAGCGCCACCTTGGATCTTGTCATCGATCCGCGGGTCGCCGATCGCTGTGTGTTGGTGCCGGCCGGCTATCCGCAAACGGTTCCACTCGGTGCTCACGGCGAAGCCACGGTGGGGAAGGCCGGCTGACCATGATGGAATCGCTCATCGAATCCGGACTGGCGCTGTGGGCATGGTTCCCCGATTGGTCCCAGGTTGGACTGATCAATCTCGGGTTAATTGTAGCCATTGTTGTGCCGTTGCTGCTGTCTGTCGCTTACCTTACGTTTGCAGAGCGCAAGCTGATTGGTTATATGCAGGTGCGAATAGGCCCGAATCGGGTGGGGCCACGCGGTTGGCTGCAACCCATCGCCGATGGGCTCAAACTGCTGCTCAAAGAAATCATTATCCCCACCAACGCCAATAAGTTTCTATTTGTCATCGCGCCGGTATTGGTGATGGCGCCAGCTCTGGTCGCCTGGGCGGTGATCCCGTTTACCGACACCCTGGTGTTGGCCAACATCGATGCCAGCCTACTGTTTATCTTGGCGATCACGTCTATGGGGGTGTACGGCGTCATCGTTGCCGGCTGGGCATCGAATTCTAAGTATGCGTTCCTCGGTTCCTTGCGCTCAGCCGCACAGATTGTGTCCTACGAGATTGCCATGGGATTCGCGCTCGTGGGCGTGTTGATGGCGGCGGAAACCCTGAACTTGCGCGAGATTGTCTTACGACAACAAGGCGGGTTGCACCAGTGGTACCTGTGGCCGCTGTTTCCACTGTTTCTGGTTTATCTCATCTCTGGGGTAGCGGAGACGAATCGCGCGCCGTTTGATGTGGCCGAAGGTGAATCTGAGATTGTCGCTGGCTTTCACGTCGAGTATTCGGGAATGACTTTCGCTGTTTTCTTTTTGGCGGAGTATGCGAACATGATCTTGATCGCGACGCTAGTCGCCATCATGTTTTTTGGTGGCTGGCTCTCGCCTATCGACGGGCTGGTGAACCAGGCTGTCTTCGCGGTGCCAGTCGTTGGCGCGTTGGCAGATAGCGGCATACACTGGCTTTTCTTGAAGATCGGGTTTGTCCTGTTCTGTTTCTTGTGGTTTAGGGCGACATTCCCGCGTTACCGCTACGACCAAATCATGCGTTTGGGTTGGAAGGTGTTTATCCCCGTAACCCTGGTATGGATCGTCGTGCTCGGTGCCGCCATGCAAACGCCATTCGGATACCTCTTTCACTAGGCATGATCAGATGAATGCGTTTAAGCACTATGTAAATAGCTTCTTACTGATCGAGTTGTGCAAGGGCTTAGGGGTGACCTTACGCCATTTATTTGCACGCAAGATAACGGTGCAATACCCGGAGGAAAAAACGCCGCTTTCGCCGCGGTTTCGCGGGTTGCTCGCATTGCGTCGCTATCCCAACGGCGAGGAGCGCTGTATCGCCTGTAAGCTATGTGAGGCAGTGTGTCCTGCCCTGGCCATCACCATCGAATCAGAAGAGCGCGAAGACGGTACGCGCCGAACCACACGCTATGACATCGATCTCTTTAAGTGCATCTACTGTGGCTTTTGCGAGGAGTCCTGCCCAGTGGATGCGATTGTGTTGACATCGTTTTTTGAGTTTCACTTCGAGGGTCGCGGAGAGAACGTGATCACTAAACAGCAACTGTTGGCAGTAGGTGACAAATTCGAAAAACAGATCGCCGCCGATCGCGAAGCCGATGCGGCCTATCGCTAGAGAAGTAAATAATAACGAACGAGCCTAACTAACAATAAACAAACCTAACTGATGACTTTCGAGCAGATCGTCTTTTACTTCTTTGCAACGGTGTTGCTATTTGCGGCGGGCATGGTCATCACCATACGCAACCCGGTAAAGGCAGCGTTATCCTTGGTGCTAGCATTCTTCACCGCTGCTGGCCTTTGGATTCTCCTGGAAGCCGAGTTTCTGGCGATTACGTTGGTGTTGGTCTACGTCGGTGCGGTGATGGTTTTGTTCTTGTTTGTCATCATGATGCTCGACATCAACCTGCTGCGCCTGCGTGAAGGATTTGGCGAGTACCTGCCTATCGGTGGCATTGTCGCCGTGCTCCTGGCCATTGAGATGGCGATCATCCTTGGGCCACGACATTTCGGCCTGCAAAGGATTGCCGCCCCCGCTGGTCATCCTGCCAGCTACAGCAACACCAAAGAGCTCGGCCGGGTCTTGTATACAGATTATGTTTATCCGTTCGAGATCGCAGCATTCATCCTGCTCGTCGCTATCATCGCGGCGATCGCACTGGCATTGCGCCGCCGTAAAGACACGAAATATCAGGATCCCCGCCAGCAGGTTCGCGTCCAGCGTAGCGATCGGGTGCGCTTGGTAAAGATGCCGGCCGAAAAGAAGCCCTAGCAATGAGTTCGAGCGAATGATATCGCTGTCCCATTACTTGATATTAGGCGCGATTCTGTTCGCGCTCAGCGTGGTCGGCATATTTTTGAACCGCAAAAATGTGGTTATTCTATTGATGGCGATCGAGCTCATGCTTCTCGCTGTCAATATGAATTTCATTGCCTTCTCGCATTATCTAAATGACATTGCCGGCCAGGTTTTTGTGTTCTTTATCCTTACCGTCGCGGCGGCGGAGGCAGCCATCGGGCTTGCCATCATCGTTGTGATTTTCCGTAATCGTCGCACGATTAATGTCGAAGACCTCAACGCTTTAAAGGGCTAAGAATGTTTGGCTTGGACATCGAGACGATCTACCTGGCGATTCCACTAGCGAGCTTGGCCGGCGCGGTTATTGCCGGCATGTTCGGCTGGAAGATCGGGCGACGCGGTGCCCATGTGGCAGCAATATTGGGGGTAACCGTATCCTTTGTGCTTTCGTTGGCCGTGTTCAAGGACGTCATCATTGATGGTCACTACTTTAACGGGCCCGTGTACACGTGGGCGGTAAGTGGTGGCATCCCGTTTGAGATTGGTCTGCTCATCGACCCCCTGACGGCCGTGATGGTAGCGGTCGTGACGTTCGTGTCTTTGATGGTACACATCTACACCATCGGCTATATGCATGACGATCCGGGATACCAGCGTTTCTTTTGCTACACGGCACTATTTACTTTCTTCATGCTTGTGCTGGTGATGTCGAATAACTTTCTACAGTTGTTTTTCGGCTGGGAAGGTGTGGGCCTCGTATCGTATCTGTTGATCGGGTTTTGGTTCGAGCGCGAGTCCGCGATCCACGCAAACCTGAAGGCGTTTTTGGTTAACCGCGTCGGCGATTTCGGCTTCCTGCTTGGAATCGTCGTGATCTATACGTATTTCGGCAGTCTGGACTACGCAGCTGTGTTCGCCATTGCGCCGCAGGTGGCCAGCACCGGCGTGGCGGTGATACCCGGCGTTGAGTGGAACGTCATTACCCTGATCTGCCTGCTGCTGTTTATGGGGGCGATGGGGAAATCGGCACAGGTGCCGCTGCATGTCTGGTTGCCTGATTCGATGGAAGGCCCGACACCGATCTCAGCCCTAATCCATGCCGCCACCATGGTGACCGCGGGTGTATTCATGGTGGCGCGCATGTCGCCGCTGTTCGAACTTTCGGATGTTGCCTTAAGTGTGGTGATTGTTATCGGTACTATCACTGCGCTCTTTCTTGGGTTAGTCGCCATCGTTCAAAACGACATTAAGCGTGTGGTGGCTTATTCAACGATCTCGCAGCTGGGATACATGATGGTTGCGAACGGCGTATCTGCATACGCTGGCGGAATTTTCCATCTTATGACGCATGCCTTTTTCAAGGCACTACTATTTCTCGCGGCGGGATCAGTCATCATCGCCCTGCACCATGAGCAGGACATGCGTAAGATGGGTGGCCTGCGTAAGTACATGCCGGTGACGTATTGGACAACGTTGATCGGGGCGCTCGCGCTTTGTGGTGTGCCACCTTTTGCCGGTTTCTTCTCTAAGGACGCCATCATCCAGGCGGTGCACCATTCGCAGCTGCCCGGTAGCGGCTTTGCTTATGTGGCCGTCATGAGCGGTGTTTTCATCACTGCGCTTTATACTTTCCGCATGGTGTTTATGACCTTTCATGGTAAGCCACGCATGGATGAGCACACGCGCCAACATGTCAGGGAGTCGCCGTTCGTCGTGACCTTTCCACTCGTGATGCTGGCGATTCCGTCGGTACTGGCCGGCGGTATGTATATCGAACCCATGCTATTTGGCAATCTTTTCGGTAGTTCGATAGCCGTGGCCCCAGAGCATGCTGTGCTCGCCGAGATGGGTCGGGACTACCATGGTATCGGGCCGTTCATCGCCCATGGCCTCCAGGCACTACCGTTTTTCCTAGCTATCGCCGGCATCATCACCGCCTGGCTCTTGTACATTCGTTACCCGCACCTACCCGACGTTATTCGGGGTAAGGCACAGTTTCTGTACACACTGCTGGCGCGTAAGTATTTCCTCGACGATTTCAACGAAATCGTACTGGCCGCTGGTGTCAGAAAGATTGGCAGCTTTTTTTGGAAAGTAGGCGATGTAAATCTGATCGATGGACTTGCCGTCAATGGCACTGCACGCGTTGTACGCTGGGTAGCGTCTGTCATTAGATACATTCAAACCGGCTACGTCTATCACTATGCGTTCGCCATGATTCTCGGGTTGTTTCTCCTGATGACGTTTTTTCTCCGTTTGACGTAAGCACGACTCATGTTTGCCGAGCACTTGCTGAGCATATGTATATGGCTGCCGATCGTGGGCGGCATAGTCGTGCTTGCAACCGGCGGTGACCAAAATGCGGCGGCCGCCAGATATTTGGGTCTGATTTTCACAATCGCTACGTTCATCGTTACTTTGCCGCTCTATGCTGACTTCAACTCGCATACGTCGGCAATGCAGTTCGTTGAGGATCGTCCATGGATTGATGCGTTCAATATTCGTTATCACCTCGGCATAGATGGCATTTCCGTATTGCTTATATTGTTAACGAGTTTTTGCACCGTGCTCGTGGTGATTGCCGGTTGGTCCGTGATTCAAAAGAAGGTGGCGCAGTACCTGGCCGCCTTTCTAATTATGGAAGGGCTGATGATCGGTGTGTTCTCCGCCCTTGACGCGATCCTGTTTTATGTCTTCTGGGAAAGCATGCTCATCCCGATGTTCGTCATTATCGGCTTGTGGGGTGGTCCGAATCGCGTATACGCCACCATCAAGTTCTTTCTTTACACGTTTCTGGGTTCAGTTCTAATGTTGGTGGCGTTTATCTATCTGTATTATCAGGCCGATCACAGTTTCGACATCGCGACATTTCATCAGGTTCAGTTGGGCATGAACGCGCAGATCCTGATTTTCTTCGCATTGTTTGCGGCGTTCGCGGTTAAGGTACCGATGTGGCCGGTGCATACGTGGCTCCCCGACGCCCATACTGAAGCCCCCACCGGCGGTTCCGTCATTCTTGCCGCGATCTTGTTAAAGATGGGCGCCTACGGCTTTCTGCGTTTCAGTTTGCCCATTCTGCCGGATGCCAGCCATCAACTGGCGGGTTTCATGATCGCGTTGTCGTTGGTAGCGATTGTATACATTGGTTTGGTAACCCTTATGCAAACGGACATGAAGAAGCTGATCGCTTATTCGTCGATTGCACATATGGGGTTCGTCACGCTCGGATTCTTCATATTCAACCCACAGGGCATTGAAGGTGGGCTCGTGCAAATGATTTCTCACGGGTTCATCTCCAGTGCCTTGTTCCTATGTGTCGGGGTCTTGTATGACCGATTGCACTCACGCGAAATCGAGGACTACGGTGGGGTAGCGAATCGCATGCCGGTGTTCGCCTCGTTTATGATGTTGTTTGCCTTGGCCAATACCGGTTTGCCAGGTACTTCCGGTTTCGTGGGCGAGTTCTTGGTGATTCTTGGGGCCTATCAAGTCAACGTGTGGTATGCGGTGCTTGCCGCGACCATATTGGTTCTGGGTGCCGCCTATACCTTGTGGATGTATAAACGCGTCATCTTTGGGGCGGTCATCAAAGATAGCGTCGCAGCCCTCGAGGATGCGACGCCACGGGAAATGTTGTTCTTAGGTCTATTGGCGATCCCTGTGTTGGTGATGGGGCTATGGCCGTTCCCGTTTCTGGAGGTGATGCATGTGTCAGTGGATCATCTGCTTGAACAGGTCGCCACGTCCAAACTGTAGCTTGCTGAAGAAATGATAGAGTCGAAGAGATGATGCCTGAAATCCCTAATATGTGGCCAGCGCTACCCGAGATCTTCGTATGCGCTATGGGCTGCTTGATTCTTTGCGTCGATCTGTTCGTGAGCAAGCGGGCGCGTATGGTGATCTATTGGCTTAGTCAGGTGACTTTGCTTGGTGCGGCGGCATTAACGCTCGACCTCCTGATGACCCCGGCCGGCATGACGTTTAGTGGTATGTTCGTCCACGACTCGCTATCAAATGTCATCAAGCTGGCTACCTACCTGATCGTATTCTTCGTTTTCGTGTATTCCCGCGACTACATTCGTGAGCGTGGAATGTTCCGCGGCGAGTATTTTGTGCTTGGCCTATTTGGTGTGGTTGGAATGATGATTATAGCTTCGGCCAGTCACTTCCTGACGCTTTATCTCGGGCTTGAGTTGCTGGCGTTGAGTCTATACGCCATGGTTGCGTTCCAGCGTGATTCGGCACAGGCGACTGAAGCCGCCATGAAGTACTTCGTGCTTGGCGCTATCTCTTCGGGCATATTGCTCTACGGCATGTCTATTCTCTATGGGCTGACCGGGACGCTGGATATTGCAGGTGTCAGACAAGCGGTGGCGGGCATGGCGGCTGACGATGTGGTGCTTATCTTCGGCCTGGTTTTCGTTGTCGTTGGCATCGCCTTCAAACTGGGCGCGGTGCCGTTCCACATGTGGGTGCCGGATGTTTATCATGGTGCGCCGACTTCGGTCACGCTCTACATCGGCACCGCGCCAAAGATCGCGGGTTTCGCATTGGTCATGCGCCTGCTGGTAGGCGGCCTCGAGGACCTCGCCGTATCGTGGCAGGACATGCTCACGATACTGGCAGTGCTGTCTATGGCTATCGGTAATGTGGTAGCGATTGCGCAAAGCAATATTAAGCGCATGCTTGCGTATTCGTCGATTTCTCACATGGGGTTTTTCTTCCTAGGAGTCGTGAACGCTACGCCTAACGGCTATAGCTCAGCGCTCTTCTACGTGCTTGTCTATGCCGTGATGAGTCTAGGGGCGTTTGGCATGATTATTTTGCTTTCGCGATCGGGGTTTGAAGCCGAGCGGCTCGATGATTTTAAGGGCCTGAATCAGAGAAGCCCCTGGTATGCGTTCTTGATGTTATTGCTAATGTTTTCGATGGCAGGGGCGCCGCCCACGATTGGGTTTTACGCAAAATTGTTGGTCATCCAGTCGGTGATTGAGGTTGGTATGATCTGGCTTGCTATCCTTGCCGTGCTATTCGCAGTGATCGGTGCTTATTATTACATTCGGGTCGTGAAGCTCATGTATTTCGATGACGTCGAAGACAATACCCCGATCACCGCAAGTCTGGACATGCGCGTGCTCATCGGGGCCAACGGGCTTGTGTTGCTGCTGGCGATGCCGTGGGCGGGAAGCATCATCGATGTTTGTGGCCGGGCGGTGGCCGGCATCTACTAACCGATGCCAAGACTCGTACTCGCCCTAGGGTCTCCACTTGATCGCTGACCTGGTTAGCGGGCCAAGGTATTTACTCCAAGGTTATCGCCTCATCTTTCGTCCAGGATTACGGCGTTTCTTTCTGATTCCACTATTGGTAAATGTTCTGGTGTTCGCCGGACTGGTGGCTTTTTATCGACCAGTTCGAAGCGCTGCTGGATTGGTTTCTCCCGACTGTGAACAGCTGGTGGGCGCAGCTCGCGCGCGGACTACTTTGGTTTATTTTCGCCGTTGTGGCCAGTGTGTTCATGTTCTTCACGTTTACCTTGGCAGCCAATCTGATTGCGGCGCCATTCAACGGCTGGCTTGCCGAGCGCGTAGCGTACGCACTCGATAAAAACAATATGCCTGTTCCGACGACAGATGTGTCGCTGTTGAAGAGTGTGGGGTTATCGTTGACCAGTGAGTTGCGTAAATTGATATATCTATTGGCAATGATTCTGTTGCTACTGATAGTTACGTTTATCCCCGTCATTAACCTGTTGGCACCGCTCCTATGGTTGATGGCGACTTCCTGGTTGTTGGCGCTTGAATATCTGGCCTATCCGCTGGAAAACCAAGGTATGCGATTCTCGCAAGTGCGGCGCTATGCCAAGACGCGTAGGTTGCTATCGTTTAGTTTCGGTGCCGCCGTTTTACTTGCTACCATCGTGCCTTTGGTTAACCTGGCGATTATGCCTGCCGCGGTGGCTGGTGCTACTGTTATGTGGTTCGAACGCGGAAATCACCGACAGGTCACAACATGATTCCAGCCAATAACTCTAAAGCCGTATAATCTTGGTATGCGCGTAGGGATCTTATCGGACACCCATGGGTTTCTGGACCCGCGAATCATTGGCATTGTTCACGATTGTGATCTGGCGGTACATGCGGGGGATATTGGCAACGCACACGTGTTGCAAGTGCTACGGGTGCGAGGTAAGCGGGTGATGGCAGTTCGCGGAAACAATGACACGAAGCAAAAATGGCCACGAGAGGATCGATCGGCACTTGATGCATTGCCTGATCATCTATCGGTCGATCTGCCAGGTGGCTGCTTGGTGGCGGTGCATGGGCACAATGCAGGTCGACCGGCTCGTCGACATACGATATTGCGCAATCTGTATCCCGATGCACGTGCGATCGTGTATGGTCACAGCCACAGACTCATCTGTGATAGAAGCAAACGTCCCTGGGTGCTAAATCCTGGTGCTGCTGGCAAGAACCGAACGTTCGGTGGGCCCTCTTGTTTGGTCCTGAATGCACTTCACAGTAACTGGCGGGTCGAGGTCTTCCGTTTTCCGGCCGCTAACCGCCGCCGGTAGATGTTCTTAGGGATCGGCCTCTTATAGGCCTACACGGCAGAGATCGCGGACACCCCAATGCCAGTGCGTGCGCCGATGAATCAGCAACCCACCCCAACCGAGAGTGAGCAACGTATCCGGGCGGCGGTCCGGGTTGTCTTGAGCCCAGGTGTTTGGCTGGTCATCGGTCTGCAAGTGGTTTTCGTGACACTACGTACCCAAACGATCCTTCCCCTTGACGACATTGGCCCAACTGGCCTCGCGCTCGCGATTTTTGGCACATTGCTGATCCTGATCTATCTGGTAAGTGGCACGTTCCGTTCCTTCGCGCTTGGTAATAACACCGTGTCGATATACGAGGCACTGTCCCGCGGTAAGGAGGTGTTTACACCATTCTTGTGGCTACTTGTCCAGGTGGGGTTATTGTTGTTGTTCGTCTTGTTCGTGCTTTTGAGTTTGTTCTACTCGAGCCGATCCGTTGACGGTGCGAACATTGAACAACTCGTAACGGAAACGGTCCCCAACGTCAGGATGATTGCAATGGTCGTCCCATTTCTGCTGGTGTATTGGTTCCCGGTTGTGTTCTCGACTAACGACTTTAGGGTTTTCGCCACCCTGCGATCTGCATTACGAATCATATGGCAGCAGCTGTGGAAATCGGGTTTTCTGGCTTTCCTGATATTCTTCCCGCTTGTTGCTTTCTGGCTTTTGCCCGATAACTCTCCGCTGATCGTATTCTTGATCGTCAACGTAATAGGCGAGGTGATGGGCTGGATCGCTTACGTCTATTGCGTTGCGTCCCTAGCCAGCAACCCAAGCTGGGTGACCGGAACGACTTCGACCTGAGCGTAAACCCGGGCACCAATGCCCCAGAAAGCCAGTCTGCTACGTCACGGGTTAAGGGTCGGTCAGACTCATGAATGCGCCACCTTGAAATTGTACGGTTCACTGGTAGACTTCGCGATTCCGTTGCGGGGTGGAGCAGTCTGGCAGCTCGTCGGGCTCATAACCCGAAGGTCGTAGGTTCAAATCCTACCCCCGCTACCAAATAGTGCGATTCAGGTCCCGCCGTCGTGGGCCCGGGGTCATAGCGAAGTTAGGCCCACTGTGTCAGAAAGGTAAGGGCCGGGTCGCCCCCAGCGGCGCCGAGCGTTGAGTTTTGCCCGGAAATGCTTATAATCTGCGCCACTGGGGGGCGAGAACAAAGAAGGGGTTTGAAAAAAGTGGGCTTGACGCCCACTTTTGCGTGTATAGGACTGAGTTATGGCGGTAGCAAGCGCGCAGCTTCGTAAGATGTTGGAGCCCGGTGTCCAAGGCCAGGGTTTTGAACTCGTGGAGGTGGAGCTTTCCGGCACCGGTCGGCACACCCTGTTGCGGGTGTATATCGACAGTCCGGCCGGGGTCACGGTGGATGACTGTGCCCGCGTCAGTAACCAGTTGAGCGCGATTCTTGACGTCGAGGATTTGATCGATGGCCGCTACACGCTCGAGGTGTCCTCGCCGGGTCTGGACAGGCCGCTGGTTAAACCGGAAGACTTCACACGTTTCACCGGCGAGATGATTAAAGTGCGGTTGGGCCAACCGCTTAGTGGTCGAAAGAACTTTAAGGGGCGCCTGATCGCAGTGGCCCCCGAGCATGTGGTGCTGGGGCTAGACGGCGAAACGTTAGATGTGGCTTTTGACCGTATTGAGAAGGCCAGGCTTATACCGAAGTTCTAGGTATTGAATGGAGAACGAGCATGGGTAGTGAAGTATTGTTGATGGTGGATGCTCTATCCCGCGATAAAGGCGTCGATAAGGAGATCATCTTTCTGGCGATCGAAGCGGCCTTGGCAACCGCCACGCGCAAGCGTCACAAAGATGATATTGACGCCCGCGTTGCCATCCACCAAGACACCGGAGAGTACGATGCATTCCGGCGGTGGGAAGTGCTTGCTGATGATTCCGAGGAAATCGAGTTTCCGGATCGCCAGTGGACGTTGAGCCAGGCGAGAGAGCGCGACCCCAATATCGAGGTCGGGGGATTCATCGAAGAGCCGCTGGAACCGGTGGAGTTTGGTCGTATCGCGGCACAGGCTGCCAAACAGGTCATTCTGCAAAAGGTGCGTGAAGCAGAGCGCGAGCAGACCGTGAAGCAGTATCAAGAACGCAAAGGCCAAATGGTTACTGGCGTTGTGAAACGCATGGAGCGTGGGGATGTGATCATTGATCTTGGCGATGCCGAGGCGTTGTTGTCCAAAACAAAGATGGTCCCACGCGAAGGATTGCGGCCAGGCGATCGTATCCGTGCGTATCTTGAAGATGTCCAATCTGTGCCCCGCGGCCCGCAGCTGTTCTTGAGCCGGACGGCACCGAACTTACTGATCGAACTTTTCAAACTGGAAGTACCGGAGGCAGGTGAGAGCCTGATTGATATACATGCGGCGGCACGTGATCCTGGTCTTCGCGCTAAGATTGCGGTGAGCACGAATGATCCACGCATAGACCCAATCGGTGCATGCGTCGGTATGCGCGGCTCGCGCGTGCAAAGCGTGTCAAACGAATTGGCGGGCGAGCGCGTTGATATTATTCAGTGGGCCGAAGATCCCGCACAGTTCGTGATTAATGCCCTGGCGCCAGCTGAGGTGTTGTCTATTATGGTTGACGAAGAACTCAACAGCATGGATGTGATGGTAGATGAGATGCAGCTGTCCCAGGCGATTGGCCGTGGCGGGCAGAATGTCCGGTTGGCGTCGGAATTGACGGGATGGGAGCTGAATATCATGACTGAAGAGGCCGCGGCCGCAAAGACAACTTCGGACGCGGCCAGCGCGGTCCAGCTTTTTATGCAGCAATTGGATGTCGATGAAGAAGTGGCGACCATCCTCGTGCAAGAGGGGTTTACAAACCTCGATGAGATCGCATACGTACCCAAGCAAGAATTACTAACAGTCGAAGGCTTTGATGAGGGCCTGGTTGACGAAATACGCAATCGTGCCCACGATGCGTTACTGACCAATGCCATTGCGGTGGAAGAGAAGATTAGCTTGGCCCAACCTGATGCCGATTTGCTCGAAATGGAAGGCATGGATGAGCATACGGCGCACCTGTTAGCCAGCCACGACATCAAAACGCGTGAAGAACTTGCCGAACAATCCGTTGATGAGTTAATGGAGATCAAAGGCATTGATGACGAGGGGCGCGTGAAACAGTTGATCATGACGGCGCGAAAACCTTGGTTCGAGAATCAGGACGAGGCAAAGTAGCTTCTCTATGGCGCAGATCACCGTAAAGGCGTTTGCTGAACGAATCGGGGTACCTTCCGAGACATTGCTACGACAGCTCAATGCTGCTGGCATAGATGGTAAAACTCCTGCCGACGCACTCAGCGAAGAAGAAAAGGTGACTTTGCTTAGTTTTCTACGGGGCGGGGAAGAACAAGCGCCAACGCGCAAAAAGATTTCCGTAAAGCGCAAATCGACTAGCCAGATTACGCAGAATCCAAGGTCAGGGGCGAGGTACACGGTTCAGGTGGAGGTGCGCAAACGCCGTACGTTCGTTAAACGGGCGGAGATTGAGCCAACACCAGCTGTCGAACCACCGGTGATTGAGCCAGAAGAGCAACAACTACCAGTTGTGGCAGAGGCGAAGCCTGCCCCTGATACGGTCACCGAGGACGTTACCGCACAGTCGGAACAGCCCGCCACAGAACCTGTTTCACAAGAGCCAAGTGCCAAGGAAGAGTTGGCGCCGGACGTTGAGCCGATTGTGGCACTTGTACCTGAGGTGACCCCACCACCAAAAGAAGAACGGAGTGCTACGCCAAAGGAGAAAAAGGAGAGAAAACGGAAGGCAAAAAGGCCAGAAGAACCGGAGCGAGTCGAGTTACACGTGGCCGACGGCAAAAGGAGTCGTCGGCGGACGCGACCTATCTCCAAAAAGGCGGTCGTCACCAGTATGTCGGGTCAGCATGCTTTCGAGAAACCAACGCAGCCGGTCGTGCGCGATGTTGTGTTGCCCGAGACCATCACGGTAGCCGAACTCGCGCAAAAGATGTCGGTAAAGGCGGTCGAGGTTATAAAGGTGCTGATGGGTCTCGGCAGTATGGTGACCATCAATCAGGTATTGGATCGCGATACGGCGACGATCGTCGTCGAGGAAATAGGTCACTCGGTTAAGGAAGCGCGACCAACAAGCCCTGAGGCACTGCTGACGGATACGACACGGATAGCCGCCGACGCTGAACCGCGTCCACCCGTCGTCACCGTTATGGGTCACGTGGATCACGGCAAGACATCGTTGCTCGACTATATTCGCAAAACGCGGGTAGCAAGTGGTGAAGCCGGCGGCATCACGCAACACATCGGTGCCTACCATGTAAAGACAGAAAAGGGGGTCGTGACTTTTCTCGATACGCCGGGGCACGAGGCGTTTACGGCGATGCGTGCGCGCGGTGCGAAGGCCACCGATTTAGTGATCCTGGTAGTGGCCGCGGACGATGGTGTCATGCCGCAGACGGTTGAAGCCATTCACCACGCTCGAGAGGCCGGTGTTTCGATCGTGGTCGCGGTGAATAAGATCGATAAGCCCGAAGCGGATCCGGAGCGCATGAAACAAGAGCTGACCAAGCACGAGGTCATCTCCGAACAATTCGGTGGTGAAGACCTGTTTGTCAATGTATCTGCCAAGACAGGCGAGGGGATCAATGAGCTACTTGATGCGATCTTGCTTCAGGCCGAGTTGCTCGAGTTAAAGGCCGTTAACGTCGGTCCCGCGTCGGGAACTGTCATTGAAGCGCAGCTCGATAAGGGACGTGGGCCGGTGGCGACGCTACTTGTACAACAGGGGGTTTTGCGCAAGGGCGATATTGTCTTGGCTGGTAGCGAATATGGTCGCGTCCGCGCCATGCTCGATGAGAATGGTAAGGCGATAAAAGAAGCTGGACCTTCTATCCCAGTGGCGATACAAGGATTGTCCGGGGTACCTAGTGCCGGCGATGACGTTGTCAGCGTTGAGAGTGACCGCAAGGCCCGGGAAATCGCGTTGTATCGCCAAGATCAAAGCAAAGATTCCAAGCTCGCGCGCCAGCAGGCAGCAAAACTGGCCAATGTCTTCGAACAGATGCAAGAAGGTGAATTCAAGACCTTGAACTTGCTTATAAAGACGGATGTTCAGGGATCTGTGGAGGCACTTGCCGATACGCTCGAAAAACTATCTAACGAAGAAGTGAAAGTAAAAGTCGTTCATGGGATGGTGGGTGCAATCAGCGAGTCCGATGTGAATCTAGCAGTTGCTTCGCAGGCGATCATAATCGGTTTTAATGTTAGAGCCGATAGTGCAACAAGAAAACTGATCGAAAGCGAAGGTGTGGATGTTCACTATTATAATGTTATCTACGACGCCATAGACGATATCAAGGATGCTATCGAAGGGTTGCGCCAACCTCAGATCCGAGAACAGATTGTCGGCTTGGCCGAAGTGCGGGATGTTTTTCGAGTGAGGAAAATTGGAGCGATTGCAGGTTGTTACGTCACAGAAGGGGCGGTCAAACGCAATTGGCCGATTCGCGTGTTGCGAGATAATGTCGTTGTCTTCGAGGGTGAGCTCGAGTCATTGCGTCGCTTTAAAGAGGACGCCGGTGAGGTTAAGGCAGGATTGGAGTGTGGTATCGGCGTGAAGAACTATAATGACGTCAAAGTGGGCGACCAGATCGAAGTCTATGAACGAATCGAGGTGGCGCGGTCCACTTAGCAGTTCCTAACAGTTTTTGGGTGCGAACAAGGTGGCAATGAACTTGTTCGAAATGGGTCAGTATCAATGCATCAAGATTCGAACCGCCGACGACGCGTGGCTGAACTGCTTAAGCGGGAGTTAGCGGTCCTAATTCAACACGAACTCAATGATCCGCGGGTACAAGGGGTGACGCTCACCGCCACGGAGGTTGCTCGTGACCTTTCTTCGGCCAAGGTTTACTTTACATGCCTAGCCGGTGCCCAAAGCGTCAAGCCTAGTGTTACCGCGCTGAACAAGGCAGCACACTTTCTGCGTCGACAGTTGATGGATCGACTCACATTGCGTGGTGTGCCGGCGTTACGTTTCTTTTATGATGAGTCGGTTGAAAGGGGAGCTGCGCTCTCGAGCCTTATTGACAGCGCGCGCGCGCAAGATAAACAAAACGAAACCGATTAAGGGATAAGGACGTTGTCTAGAGGACGTCGAAACTGTGTTCATGTGGATGGCATTTTTTTGCTCGACAAGCCAGCATGGATGACCTCAAATCAGGCTTTGCAGGCCAGCAAGTTGAGTTTTAATGCTTGCAAGGCCGGCCACACCGGGAGCTTAGATCCTATCGCGACCGGCCTATTACCGATTTGCTTTGGGGAAGCAACCAAGATATCTCAATTTCTGCTTGATGCGGACAAGCGCTACCGGACTGTATTCAAGCTTGGTGAAACCACCAGTACTTACGATAGCGAGGGTGAGATTGTTGACAAACGGCCGGTCAGCGTAAGCTGGGGGGCTGTTAGGCGGGCTGTGCGTCGATTTGGGGGTAAGATTGAACAGATCCCGCCTATGTATTCGGCCATCAAGTACGGCGGCAAGCCATTGTACAAATTGGCGCGCAAAGGCGTCGATGTGGATAGGAAGCCACGTTGCATTACGGTCTACCGGATTAATTGCCTAGATTTCAAAGACGACCTCTTGGATCTGGAGATTCACTGCTCCAAGGGGACCTACATTCGTACATTAGCGCATGATTTGGGCCAACTGCTTGGCTGTGGTGCGCATGTCGCCAATCTTCGGCGCCTCGCGGTAGGTGAGCTTTTGGTTGAGCGGGCGACAGGATTGGACGAACTGAGGGCGATTACCACGCCCTCGAGGCGTGAGGCGTTACTACTTCCCATAGACGTGGCGCTTTCAAGTCTACCGGATGTGCACCTTACACCCTTGGCTGCGCACTACCTATGTCGGGGGCAACCGGTATCAGTTAGGCACCCTCATGGTCCAGGGTGGGTCCGACTATATGGTGAGGGCGCACGTTTTCTTGGGATGGGCCAGGTTTTGGATGACGGTCGGGTCGCACCGCGCCGGCTTATGGCGCAATCTAGCCGATCTGATTGATTACCAAGATTCTGTTGAGGGAACGCTAGGGCATCGGTAGAATACGCGCCTTCTGAGGGATGGCATGAACAACGTCAAGACTGCGCAGTTATGAGGGGATGCTAGATGGTGCTCACGGCAGGAAATAAAGGCAAGGTTGTGGAAGATTATAGGATGCATCAACGTGACACTGGTTCACCGGAGGTTCAGGTAGCCCTGTTGTCGGCACGAATCAACGAGCTATCCGGCCACTTTCAAGTACACCCGCACGATCGTCATTCGCGTTTGGGATTGTTGCGAATGGTCAACAAGCGAAGGAAAATGCTTGAGTACCTGAAGCGAATAGATGCGGGCCGCTATCGTACGCTCATTGAGCGACTCGGTCTGCGTAAGTAAATCGAGACCGAGGACAGAGCATTGGGCAAAACCACTAAATCCTTCCAGTACGGCCAACACACCATCACACTTGAAACGGGAGAAATCGCGAAACAGGCGAGCGGCGCAGTCGTAGCGAGCATGGGTGACACAGTAGTGCTTGCTACTGTCGTTGCCGAGAAGGAACCTAGAGCTGGTAAGGATTTCTTTCCGCTTACCGTTGACTATCAAGAAAAAACCTTCGCGGCCGGACGAATACCAGGTGGTTTCTTTAAGCGTGAAGGGCGCCCTTCGGAGAAAGAAATCCTCACCTGCCGTTTGATCGATCGACCGATACGTCCCTTATTTCCCGACGGTTTCATCAATGAGGTTCAGGTTATTGTGACCGTGTTATCCCTGGACCCTGATATCAACCCCGACATTATCTCCATTATTGGTGTTTCAGCCGCGCTATCCTTATCTGGCGCCCCTTTCCGGGGTCCGATCGGAGCGGCCAGGGTCGGTTATACCGGTGGTGAGTATATTCTCAATCCAACCCACACTCAGCTTGCCGACTCGAAACTTGATTTAGTGGTGGCTGGCACCGAAGGTGCCGTGTTGATGGTTGAATCCGAGGCCAAAGAGCTTACCGAAGAAGTCATGCTTGGTGCAGTACTATTCGGCCACCAGCAGATGAAAATAGCGATTGAAGCTATTCGTTCCTTAGCGCAGGAAGCTGGAACAGAATCGTGGGACTGGCAGCCGCCAGCTAAGGACACAGCGATGCTAACGTCCGTACGGGCAGCAACGGAGTCTGAAATCGGTAACGCTTATGGCATAGCGGAAAAGGTGGCGCGGCAGAACAAATTGGCCGAGATACGTGAGCGTGCGGTTACACAGTTGGCCGGAGCCGACGACAGTGACGAAGACATTGCGAACATCAAGAGTGCCATTAAGGATGTAGAAAAAGATATAGTGCGCAGCCGTATCTTGCAGGGTGAGCCGCGTATAGACGGGCGTGATACCCGTACTGTGCGACCCATCAACATTCGTGTCGGCTTGCTACCACGCACCCACGGTTCGGCGCTATTCACGCGCGGCGAGACCCAGGCGTTGGTAGTGACAACGCTAGGAACCGGGCGCGACGCGCAACTGATCGATGCACTCGAGGGAGAACGCAAAGAACCCTTTATGCTGCACTACAATTTTCCGCCTTATAGCGTCGGCGAAAGCGGTAGAGTGGGTTCACCCAAACGTCGAGAGATCGGTCATGGGCGACTCGCTAAACGCGGCATTGCGGCTGTGATGCCAGATATGAATGAGTACCCTTACGTAGTTCGGGTTGTGTCTGAGGTTACCGAATCAAATGGTTCAAGTTCTATGGCGACAGTATGCGGTACTAGCTTGTCGCTCATGGACGCAGGCGTAAAGACCAAGGCGCCGGTAGCGGGCGTCGCGATGGGGCTGATTAAAGATGATAATCGTTTCGCAGTGCTCACTGACATCCTTGGCGACGAAGATCATCTCGGTGATATGGATTTCAAAGTTGCGGGTACCAATGAAGGTGTTACCGCGTTGCAGATGGATATCAAGATCGAGGGTATCACAAAGGAGATCATGCAAGCTGCCTTAGAGCAAGCTAAGGAAGGTCGCCTGCAGATACTAGGGGTCATGAATCAGGCGATCTCGGAGCCACGCGCCGAACTCTCGGAGTATGCGCCCCGTATCATTACCTTCAAGATCAATCCGGAAAGAATTCGCGATGTTATTGGCAAAGGCGGAACAACGATTCGTGCGATCTGTGAAGAGACGAGTGCTATCATCGATATTGTCGACGATGGTACCGTTACGATCGCCTCAGCAGACAACGCTGCGGCTCAAGAAGCCCGTCGACGCGTCGAGCAACTAACAGCCGATGTTGAGGTCGGTACGATATATGAGGGTAGAGTTGCAAAGCTCATGGATTTCGGCGCGTTTGTCACGATCTTGCCCGGCCGAGACGGTCTGGTACATATTTCACAGATATCCAATGAGCGTGTCGAAAATGTTAGTGACAAGCTCAAGGAAGGTGACAACGTGAAGGTGAAAGTTCTCGAGGTCGATAAGCAGGGCAGGATTCGGCTTAGCATGAAAGCTGTCGAACAAGAGGCGGCGCAACATTGATGATGGCGTAACCTGGTTCGGCCACAATGTTGATTGGAGCCCAAAGCGCTTTAAGCTATTGATTTATAAATTAAATCATGGCGACGTCGGATACCAACGCCATGCATGGTCCGGCCGTCACCCCTTTATTTTTTAACAATCTTTACGACCGCGCATTGGGCCCGCGAGTAGTTTAGTGTCATGAATTACTTTGCGTATGGCTCGAATCTTTACTGGCCGCGGATGAGGCAGCGTGTTCCGTCGGCCCGGTTTGTCGCTGTCGGAAAACTACCGGGATATGTACTCAAGTTCCACAAACGGGGCGCAGATGAGTCTGCTAAATGCAATGCGCACCCGACTGGCCTTTCCGATGACGAAGTGTATGGCGTCGTCTTTAGTATCGATGCGAATGAAAGACCTTTGCTCGACGCAGCTGAAGGTCTTGGTAACGGCTATAACCACACACAAATCGAGATAGTCACCGACGCCTCGGTACTAACCGCATTTACCTATACAGCGGATCCCCGTTTTATCGACGATAGTCTGACCTCGCTTACGTGGTACAAGAAATATGTTGTCGAAGGCGCCAAGGACTACGCGCTGCCCGCAACCTATATTCGTATGCTCGAGGAGATAGAGGCTGTTCCCGACGATGACCATCAACGAGCCCGCCGGCATGCCGATGTTCTAGCAAACACTGCGGCCGATTGGGATTCTTAGCGAGTATAATCTCATGCCGTGGCCATTTTGTTGATGTTTAATCGCAATATCAGGTGTTCTGCGATTCGGGTTTCCAACCAGTAGTCGGTACGCCAAGGCCAGGTTCCGGCCACAAAACCTACATGACCGCCACACGGATACAGTTCAAGCCCGGTTTTCTCTGACAGTTCTTCGGCGGTGGGTATGGCATCTTCCGTCATGAATGGGTCGTCACGAGCATGTAGGATAAGCGTATCAACGTTTATGTTTCTTAGGTACTGCCGCGAGCTCGCGCTAGCGTAATAATGTTCTACATCTCTAAAGCCATGCAGTGGCGCCGTAACTGCATCATCGAAAGCACGAAAGTTCTTGAGTGAATCTAGATCGCTAGTACGAACATTAAGCGGCATGTGTTGTAGTTTTTGTTTGACTTTTTGCCGCAAGCTGCGCAAGAGCTTCCATTGGTAAACTCTCGAGAAACCCTTATCCATCCGATCCGCTGATGATGCCAACAGAAATGGTACCGATACGGCAACCGCTGTTGTCAGTAATGTCTGTTTGCCCGTTTCTCCCAACCACTTTAGAAGAACGTTACCGCCTAGTGAGTAGCCCACTGCGGCAATCATTACACCCGGTTCCCGCTGCTTTAGTGTTTTGACAAGGTACGCCAAGTCGGCCGTGTCGCCGGAATGATAACTGCGTGGCAGCCGATTAGGGGTACCGCTGCAGCCACGAAAGTGCATAACCACCGAGCGTATTCCGCAGCTTTGCAATGCTTTGAGAAGACCTCGTGCATAGGCTGAGTTCGAAGACCCTTCAAGCCCATGCAAGACAATAACGACCGCGCCCGTCTGTGCCTCGGTCCACTGCAAGTCTACAAAATCGCCATCCGGCAACTCCAAGCGCTCGTGCCGCAATTGTACGCGTGGTCTGCGTCGGATGAGGGTGGGCCATAAGGTCTGCATGTGTGGCCCACGGCGCCACCATGCGGGCTCAAAGGCTTTGTTGATAGGCATTACCCAAGGATTGCGGCACATGCCGTCTGATTGTTATTTCAGTTCGGAAAGCTTTTTCCTAAGGACATCAAGCTCATACTCGAAGTCTAGACTTAGCTTGTTGTTACAGAGTTCGATCAGGGGCAATACGGTCAGCACGAGATCGGGCAGATAGGGTTCCAGTTTTCCAGAGTTACCGTTCTGTAACATCCCCAAGGCAGTATCGATGTCCGGCTGTTCAACGATGACGCTATCTTCGTCTTCGTTCTCTGCCAGCTCTCTAACACTCAATCGGTTACCGCCGGCCGCCTTCGCAGACGCAACACGTTCCTCAGCGACCGCTAGCAATTCCTCAATGGAGTTTCCCCGGTCGCGTCCCAGGGTCACCAAACCAATGCTTGCGGTTACCGGTATTGTTGCACCATCGTGACTAAACGGTTCGGCGCTGATGGCACCGCGAAGACGTTCGCAGAGGATGGCAGCATCGAGGCGTCCGGTGGTTGGCGCCATAATCGCGAATTCACCGCCGCCGATGCGTGCAATTAGATCTCCAGTCCGTGTCTGAGCGACTAAAATCTTCGCCAGCCAGACCAACAACCGGTCGCCAGAATCATCACCGTGTTGGCTATAGATGGCTCTGAAATCATCGATGTCGAGTTTGATTAAGGAAAATTCGTCGCTTCTGCCGGTGGTGTTGGCGAGTTCCTCGTTGCCACGCCGTAGTAATATTCGACGACTATTGAGTTGCGTGAGTGGATCTATACTCGCCAGCTCGTCGTCTATGGCTTCGACATCATGCGCCAGTTTACGTGCCGTTTGATCTAATTTCGCCTGTGTACGTGTACATGTGAGTAGGTGGGCGCCGTCGATTGGTTTGGTGATAAAGTCGTTAGCACCGCACGCGAAGGCACGCTCTCGCGTGTCATCGTCTTCGGCGCCAGTGATGACGATCACCGGTACGTCGCGGATTCGAGTCTGATCGGCAGCACGAATCCGACATATCAAGGCATACCCGTCGAGTTTCGGCATGAGCACATCGGCAATAACAACCTGGATTTGGTCGTCTTCGGTTAGTTTTTGCCAGCCCGCCTCACCATCATCAGCTTCGGCTACGTCGAATTCAGCCTGGATGAACTTACTGATGGCCTTGCGCATGACACGCGAATCGTCAACCACGAGCACACGTGGTTTTTCTGAGCTTGCGGGAGCGTTTTGAGTGGCCATTCTTGTCGATTCGTGCTGTAAGGGTTGTTTGGGTGTTGAACAGAGGAGCCGGTCGATCCGGTATCTATCCGTGTTTACTAAGATAGACCAGCCGAGTCAAGCATTCAAAGCAAACGGTTACCAGAAATAGATCAGTACCAGCAAGCCAAATACGATTCGGTAGTAGGCGAAAGCAGCGAAATTGTGGTGTGCGACATAGGCCAAAAACGCCCTTATCACGATCAGGGCAGTCACGAAGGCCGTGATAAATCCCACCACAAACAGGGCCGTATTTTCGGGACTGAGGACGTGGCGATTGGTAATGAGCTCATAGCTTGTGGCGGCGAGCATTGTCGGTATTGCTAGGAAGAACGAAAACTCAGTAGCAGTCGTGCGCGAAAGACCCGTCAGCAGTCCGCCCATGATCGTCGCGCCGGCCCGCGATACACCAGGGAATAAAGATAGCGTTTGCGCAACGCCGATTTTTAAGGCATCACTTGGTCGTAAGGACTCGAGATCCTGCACGCGGACACGGCGTGGTGTTCGTTCTATCAATAGAATAATCACGCCGCCAACGATGAGGGCCCCGGCCACCGCCATCGGATTGAAGAGATAGGCCTTTATCTGCTTGTGCAGTGCGAGTCCAACTAGGGCGGCAGGGACAAAGGCGATCGTCAGATTCAGCCAGAACCGTTGGGCGACGCCCTGGTTAAGCCCAGCGATAAGACTTGCAAGTCGCTGCCGATAGTGCCATACGACAGCCAGTATAGCGCCAAGCTGAATGAAGATGTCAAAGGTCTTTGCGTGGGCATCGGTGAAGCCGAGGAAATCGCCGACAATGATCAAGTGGCCGGTGGAGGATACCGGCAGGAATTCGGTCAAACCTTCAATAGCACCAAGAATAAGTGCCGTAAGCAACGGTACGAGGTCCATAACGATCAGATAGTGAAGTTCAATGCCTGACCGCGGACGTTCTCACGGATCCGACCTTGGTCAAATGCAACATAGCCACCTACGATAGTGTAGATGGGCCACCCCGTGAGTGGCCATCCATGGTAGGGAGTCCAACCGGCCTTTGTGAACATGTCTTGATTGCGCGCAGGCCGTACTGCATCAATGTCAACGAGTGTGAGGTCAGCGTCCCAGCCTTCGGTAATCTTTCCCTTGTTGGCGATGCGATAAGCCTGGGCCGGCCCCCAGCACATCCATTTCTGGAGTTCTGCCAACGTGCATTTCCCAGCCTTCATGTGGGTTAACATCAGTGGTAATGAGGTTTCAACGCCGGGCATGCCGGCAGGGCTCTGCGGGTAGGGCTGCTTTTTTTCCTCCATCGAGTGTGGTGCGTGGTCGGTTGCAATGAAGTCAATCACACCATCGTGAAGTGCCTGCCACAGCGCAGCGTTGTCCTTAGGTTGTCGGATGGGGGGATTCATTTGTACAAGTGTGCCTTGTCTGGCGTAGTGCTCGACGTTTAGGTAGAGATGATTGGGAATGACTTCAGCTGTCACCCATGATGGCTTATGATTCTGTAACTGCTCTACTTCGTCGTGGGTAGACAAATGTAGAATATGCAGGCGTCGCTCATAGCGCGTAGATAATGTGAGCGCGAGTTCAGTGGCCAAGGCAGCGCACCGGTTGTCTCGGATTTCAGAGTGTACCGCAGGGTCAGTGTTTTCCGCGAATAGGGCACGACGTTCCCGAATGCGTTGCTCATCTTCAGCATGCACTGCAATGAGTCGATCGCCATTGGCAAAGATGCGCTCAAGGGCTTGCGGATCGTGGACGAGCAGATCACCCGTGCTCGCACCCATAAAGATCTTGATCCCGCAAACTGGTGACGCTGTGTTGATCTCATGAAGATTATTGGGTGTGGCGCCAATAAAAAATCCATAGTTGGCAACACACTTGCGCCTGGCGCTCGCGAGTTTGCCGTCTAGTGAACTCTGGTTTATGGTTGGTGGGTTGGTGTTTGGCATCTCCAGGAAACTCGTAACACCACCCTTGACGGCAGCGCGTGAACCGCTAGCCAAGTCTTCCTTATGGGTTGCGCCCGGCTCACGGAAGTGGACTTGTGGGTCGATGGTGCCAGGCAGTAACAGTCTTCCACCGGCATCAATCGTTTCGTCTGCTTGTGCGTCTAACGAAGGTCCGGTCTTCGCAATTAAGCCCTGTTCGCAAGCGAGATCGCCCTCGTATATGGATCCGTCCGGTTGCGCAATGCGAGCGTTGCGGACAAGCAGGCTATACAAATACGTCTCCCGAAACCGAAAAGGGGACAAGTGTCCCCTTCTGGTTCCGTGTTCCTGATCTTTCGTCTGACGTTGGGATCGTTATCGGACCATCAGGCCATTTGTTTTTCACGAATCTCGTCGAGCGTCTTGCAATCGATACACAATTCTGCCGTAGGTCTCGCCTCTAGCCGCTCGATACCGATCTCGACGCCGCAAACTTCACAATAGCCGTAATCGCCGGACTCGGTTCGTTCGAGCGCCTCGTCGATCTTTTTGATGAGCTTGCTTTCCCGGTCACGGCTGCGTAGCTCCAAAGAGATATCGGTCTCCCGACTTGCACGGTCATTCGGGTCGGAGTGAAGTGTCGGTTCGTCTCGCATCTGAGTAACGGTGCGCGAGAGCTCATCCAACAGATCTGCCTTCCAGGCAGATAGCATCGTGCGAAAGTGCGCGAGCTGTTTCTTATTCATGAATTTCTCACCCTTTTTCCGCACATAGGGTTTGACACCGCCGTACAGTGCACTCGCCCCAGGTTCACTCCTTTTTCTGGCCGGCATATTTCCACTCCTAACTTTGCTATGCGTGGAAAAAATTAAGCGCGAATCTATACCAGAAAGGCAAGGCCGGTGCAAGGAAGGCGTTCCGCGAACTGACCTTGCAGCATCATTAGCGCAAAAAACGTTGGACCCTCGTGATGGGCATTTTACAACAGTCCTTCCTGGTGGTCGGGCACCACGAATGGTGTTGAGCCCACCAGCAGCGGTTGGCGGTATCTATAGGCCAATTTTTTGACGGCAGGTGGCTCCACAGGGAATAAGAAGGCCAATTTTCGCAATTAATACCGTCTTATCCGGGTTTTGGCGACTTGGCATGCTGTTTGCTTAGGTAAGGGAACCGTGTGCTTGTGCGAAGTGTTATAGGCGATGAAAAATGCCAACCTGCCCGCATCTCTGGTGCGAGAGATCAATACGCTGCTGTCTAAATGCGAGGCAATCTGCGATGCTGATCCTGAAATGCGGGATGTCGTGGCCATGGTCTACATTGGCGACATCTACTCGTTGAGGCAAGACACCTGCGGCGTTGATACCGCGGCCCAGCCATCACGGCTCGATCCCAGCGACTTGGATATTGACGTGGTTTAGTGGTGCCGCCTTGTCCTAGGCGATGGGCACCTCGGGGCTGTTGCCCCATTCTGACCAAGAACCCGGATATCCTCTTACGCGCCCGTAGCCAAGACTCTTTAGCGTAATATAAGTATGCGCGGATCGGTGGTGCGTATGGCAGTAGGTGACTATCTCTTTCTCGGGGACGACACCCAGGCTGGTCAAGGCCGACTTCAGTTCATCTTGTGTCCGCAAACGCAGATTGCGTGTCGGGTCCATGGCATTTACCCAATCGAAGTTTACCGCCCCAGGAATATGGCCCGCACGTGCGGCGCGTTGCTGTTGGCCATGGTATTCGGCTGGGCTACGAGTATCCACCAGTTGCACCGACGCGTCATCGAGGTGTCCCAAAATATAGGCCTTATCCGCAATAGCATCGTCATTGATGGTTACTTGATACTGGTTCTGGACAGGTGTGACTGCTTCGTTAGCGAGTGGCCGATTCTCCGCCACCCACGCATGCAAACCGCCATTTAGCAAGCTGCCTTGTGAGTGACCGACGGCATCGAGCGTCCATAGAAGCCGCGCGGCGCGGCCGCCACCTTCATCGTCGTAGGCGACAACAGACGTGCTGTTTGAAAGGCCCAGGGTGCTTAGCACTTGTGTGAGCTGGACTTCGTCGGGAAGGCATCCCATGGCTGGTGGTTGTGGCGCAACCAAGTAACGATATTCCAGGTGCACTGCACCCGGAATATGTGATCGCGCATAGATTTCAGGTTTGCATAAATCTACGATCAGCATTTCGGGTGTGCCGAGTTGTTCCTCTAATTGCTCGGGCTCGATGATTAACGGAAGGCTCAAGGGCATGTGACCTTCTCCATTATTATGGTCTTAGGCACGTATCAACCACGAACATTCTAGCCCGCACCTAGCGGCAAAGAAACTGAAACGCGTGCCCATTTATCTCGGTTGCCAGTAACGATAGACTCCTGGTCGTTTGAGTCATGAAAGGTCATATACGAATACCATGCTATGAATTCTTCTACAGAATCGCTCGCTCTAGCCACGCCACCGGTTGAGGTTGAAACAGCGCCGAACCCGATCGCCAGCGTGATACTGCTGCACGGCCTGGGCGCCGACGGACATGATTTCGAAGCTGTAGTACCTGAGTTTGGATTGCCGCGCGATCTAGCGGTGCGGTTCGTGTTCCCGCACGCGCCCATGCGCGCAGTGACCATTAATGCAGGTTTTGTAATGCGAGCATGGTATGACATTCTGCCAGACGTAGGTAACTTTCGTGAAAATTCTCAGCATATCCGAGAGTCGCAGGAGATGGTTCATGTGTTTATCCAACGTGAGCTGGAGCGCCGCATTCCTGCATCGCAGATTTTGTTGGCCGGATTCTCGCAGGGTGGCGCCATCGCTTTGTACGCGGGTCTGCGTTACCCGCAACGCCTGGCTGGTCTGCTGATTCTATCAGGCTACTTGCCTGTCCCTAGGAGTTTGGCGCAAGAGTGCCATGAGGCCAATCGTGATATTCCTATTTTCATGGCGCATGGCGAAGACGATCCGATTATTCCGTTGGCGCGGGCATCGAAATCACGGAAGTGTTTGCAGCAGAACGGATACGCGGTAGATTGGCGTACGTATCCGATGGCACATGCGGTTTGCGCCGCAGAACTGGCAGATGCCGCTAGTTGGCTTACTCGTCTTTTTGTTGAGCGTGGTTCAGCCGTACCGTAAGGGGATATGTTTGCAAGTACAAAGAAGCACCACCGAGGACCAGAAACAGGACCACCCACTCCCAATTAAAACTAATGAATGTAGGTATGGATACCAACAGCAGCAGCACGGCAGTTAGGGATGCGAAAGGCTGGAATCGGAAAACCGCACCTGCCAAGGTGGCGATCAACAAAAAGCTTTGAATCATGGTGACGTCAAAACTCAGATCAGTCACAGCTGGAATACCCTGCCAGGCCACATCGAAGTTGGGAAAAAGCTGATCGTACCAAGGGCTCTCCTCCGTGGGTGAAATCTTTTTGAGGACCGGAACCTTCAGCCACTCGAGTGGATAGCGCGTACCTCCGCCAACCAGGAGTTTGAAGAACAACGACAGCATTAAGAAGTTAACGATGATCTGTGGCCAGCGCCAGTGGCCGGGCGCTAACGACCACAATTGACGGTGGTATACCAAGATGACGACTAAGCCAGCAAACAGCGGTTGATAGTAGTGCCGCGGTAGGTCCAGGCCCAGGTAACCACACACCAGCACGACCACCCCCAACCCGAGTGGAAGCGCCGGGTGAAAGGCATTAGGCATGGTGGCGAGCGGGCGCTTTTCGTTACCGGCGAGCAGCGTCACGCGCTTTTCCAGGCGTCTAATGCGTTGCTCAAGCGTTGGTGGTACTGTTTGGCTGGTACGTTTCATATCGGCCCGGGGCATCTCGTGCCCCCAGCTGGCGGTGAACGCGGCGAAGTGCTCCGCGACCTGTTTCCAGCCGATTGTGGTGCCAAACGGCCATTATTTGTGACCACAGGCACAGATTTTGCATGATGTTCCCCCAAATAGACCGGGATATTCGTATTTTTAGGGCTCTAACCTTCGCTGTGATGACGGTCCCGTTCACTAGATAATAGCCGGTGGGCTGACTCACTGCAGGGCCGAGGGAACGAATTACACAGCCTAGACAAGGAAAGCTGATAATAATGCGAACTCTACTAATATCTGATTTAACACGGCCAGGCTGCCGACTAGGCTCAGACCATGCTTAGGGTAAAGTCGGTTTCAGACTGGGGAATGGTGATTGGGGTGGCGGTGTTGAGCATTGGCGCCAATCTGCCGACCGGATTGGCTGAACAATGGGGTATCGACCGCAAGTACTTGCTTGGTGGGTTGATATGTCTTGTCGGCGTGGCACTGGTCCGATACCTCAAGTTTACCCTCGTACTTGTCGTGGCAATCCTGGCCATCGGCGCCAATCTCCCCTCAGACATGGCGACAGAATTTGGGGTTGACCGCCACATCATGATGTTCGCGTTAATCGCTATGGTCGTGGTTTCGCTGGCGAGTCGATTCTTCAAGATCCCAACTGGCATTGAGAAGCAAAGAGTAACCTCAACTCGGCACGGCGCCGTGGCGCTGTTCAACGCGGTTTCCAAGGGCCAAGTATCGGTGGCGCAGTCCCTACTCAAGACTGGCGTTAACGTCAATGTCAGAACACTGAGTGGCGCTACGCCACTTATGGCAGCGGCCTCAAAGGGTTATTCCGATCTCACCAAAGTGTTGATGGATGGCGGTGCCGATGTGCATGCCAAGAACGGCAAGGGTGATACGGCCCTCTCCATTGCGGTCCGAAGTGGCTTTACCCGTACGGCTGACATGCTAAAAACGGGGGGCGCGAAGGCCTAGCCCGTGCATACGGTGGGCACGGTTTAGCCCACACCCAAACACCCGCTTTTATATCGCCTTGGGCAATAACAAGGACCAAGCGCGCCTGAGGCTGTTCGCACTAGTTGAGCGCCATGGACAGTAGGTTGCGATACTTGCCGACGAGATCGCTGTCATTGCCGAGCATATTGAACAACGCCACCATGTGCCTGCGTCCAGCATCCTCGTCAAATTTCCGGTTTCGCTTTACGATCTCCAGAAGTTGTTGCAGAGCGGACTCATAATCATTTTCTAATACCTGTAGCGCACTTAGTTTGTGGCGCGCATCACAATCGTTTGGATCCAAAGAAATCGCCTGCTCTAGCTCTGCCATCGGCAATGCATCGGCAGCGATGCGTGCAAATTCGATGCACGCCACCAGGGCGATTCCCTCCGAGTCTAGCTTGGTGATACGGTCTAGCAGCTTTTCCGCGTCGTCAAGGCGCGACTGTTCGAGATATATCCTTGTAAGTTCTATTTTGACCCGATCGTTATCGGGATCCGTGTCCATGGTATTTTGTAGTAGCTCAGTCGCTTCTTCTATTTTGCCTTCGCGATGAGCAAGCAGGGCGGCCTCGACCATGGTGTCGGATTCGCGTGACACGTGGCGGTCGATGATTTGTCGGATCGCCGATTCTGGTTGCGCCCCCATAAATTCATCTGCAACCTCTCCATTGCGGAAGATCTTTACGGTGGGCAGACTACGAATACCGTATGTCATCGCTAATTCACGCTCGTTGTCAGTGTTTACCTTGGCCAGCAGAAATTTTCCGGCATAGGCATCGGCAAGCTTTGCCAAGGTCGGCATCAGCATGTGACATGGTCGACACCATTGAGCCCAAAAGTCTACGAAGACGGGCACTTCTCGTGACTTCTCTAATACTTGCGCCGCGAATTCCTTTTGGCTGACTTCTAAAATGTAGGGCGACGTGCTTATAGCAGTCATATAAAAATGTGGGCCTCTGTGTCTATGATTTCAAGGTGTCCACAAATATTGGCGGTGTGGCGCTCCCTAGGGGACTCGAACCCCTGTTACCGGCGTGAGAGGCCGGCGTCCTAGGCCACTAGACGAAGGGAGCGTGTGCGTGATGCGGTATTCTGACCGCTCTTGAAAGGGGTGTTATTATACGGACGGGCACAATTTGAACAACAACGCGACCTATTTCCAGGTGATCCTGTTGCGGAGGTAAAGATTAACGCCCCCGTTACCATTCCATGTTCTGAACACCCAATTTCACAGGCGCATATCAATCAAAACGCGCTTAAGGTTTTAAGCAGACTTAATGAGGCCGGGTTTGACAGTTACCTGGTGGGCGGATGCGTGCGTGATCTATTGCTTGGTCACGAACCGAAAGATTTCGATGTAGTGACCGACGCCAAGCCCGAAGAGGTCCGCAAACTCTTTCGCAGGGCACGGCTAGTTGGACGCCGCTTTCGGCTTGCGCACGTGCGTTTTGGACGTGAAATCATCGAAGTTGCCACCTTTAGAGGTGTGCCCAAACCTGCGTCTGCCGGTCCCCGGCAGACAGTAGAAGGCCGCATTCTGCAAGACAATGTGTTCGGGAGCCAAGAAGAGGATGCTATTCGGCGTGATTTCACGGTTAACGCATTGTATTACGACATACGAAAGAATGCGGTTATTGATTATGTAGGTGGTATCAATGATCTCAGACGTGGACTGCTTCACATTATTGGCGATCCAGAGGTACGTTACCGTGAGGATCCAGTGCGTTTGTTGCGCGTTCTGCGTTTCGCCGCAAAGTTGGATTTTGAGATTGAGCCGGCTACGGCGGGCCCAATCCGAGAACTTGGGCGCTTATTGTTGGACGTGCCACCGGCAAGAATGTTTGAAGAGATTATAAAGCTGTTTCACAGTGGGTGTGCTGTGAAGACCTATGAATTACTTCGGCATTACGGGCTCTTCGGATACCTGTTCCCGTTGACACAAGAGACGTTAGAGTTGGAAGGCGACGCGTCACCGCGGACGCTGATACCCAACGCGCTGGCCAACACGGATAGTCGTGTTCAAGAGGATAAACCGGTTACGCCGGCATTTCTGTTCGCTGCCTTGTTGTGGGAACCGCTGTGTCGGCAACTTGATACCCACGTGGCTCGCGGCCATACGCGCTACGAGGCCGTACAAGCAGCCACAACCTCTGTGCTTACGCAACAATCGCAACGGATCGCGATTCCTAGGCGTTTCTCGGCCGTCGTAAGGGAGATTTGGGTGTTACAATCCCGATTTAACCGCCGTACTGGCAAGCAACCCTTTCGTTTTCTCGAGCACCGCCGTTTTCGTGCTGCCTATGACTTCCTATTGTTGCGCATTAAGGTTGGCGAGGAACGATCCGAGTTGGGCGACTGGTGGACACGATTTCAGGCAGTTGAAGAACCGGAACGCCAAGCTATGGTGCGCAAGCTATCAGCTGGCAGAAAACGGGTACGTAAACGGCAAAGGGTATGAGTAAATCCAAATCACGGCGCGGGCGCGTCTATGTAGGCCTAGGAAGCAACCTCAATAATCCGATGGCCCAATTGCGAACAGCCAAATCCGCGCTTAGCATGCTGCCGAGAACTCGCCTAGAAAGATGCTCTTCGTTCTATCGCACAGCGCCCGTGGGCTATACTGAGCAGTCAGATTTCTTAAACGCAGTGTGTCGCCTTAGTACTGAGCTGGATGCAGCTACGCTAGTCGAGCACTTGCTGGCAATAGAAGTACAACACGGGCGCGTCGAGCGTAAACAAAAGTGGGGCCCCCGAATACTTGATCTTGACTTGCTTTTGTATGATCAATCTGTGATGAGTACTCCGGGTCTTACCGTGCCTCACCCCAGACTCCACGAACGTGCGTTCGTCCTGTATCCTTTGTCGGAGCTGGACCGAGACCTCATTGTGCCAGGGCGTGGAAAGGTCACCGAGTTCTTGGCGTCTTGTCGTGAGCAGAGGATTGAGAAGATCGACACAGCCTGCCCGGGAAGTTCGTAAGGCCCAGGCATCTGAGGGCCCCGGCTAAGCGGATTAATACGAACTTTCGGAACCAACGGTGTGATCTAAAGCATGAATCGTGATAGCCCGAGTTATCTGGCGATTGAAGGACCGATCGGCGTCGGCAAGACAAGCCTCGCACGTAGGTTGGCAGATGCATTCGGCAGCAAGGTGTTGTTGGAACAACCGGAAGAGAATCCTTTCTTGGATAGGTTCTATCAGGCGCGGGCGCGCTTCGCCTTACCCACACAGTTGTTCTTTCTCTTTCAGCGTGCGCGTCAGATCCAGCCGCTTAAGCAGGGCGATATGTTTCGGCCCGGATGTGTTGCGGATTTTCTTTTGGATAAAGATTCGTTGTTCGCCCGTGTCAATCTGGACGATGATGAGCTCCGGCTCTACGAGCAGGTCTACTCACATCTAAGTTTGGATCTACCGGTGCCGGACCAGGTGGTTTATCTACAGGCACCGGTCGACGTGCTAATGGCCCGCATTCGACAGCGCGATCTTGGTTATGAACGTCTGATCGAGCGCGAGTACCTACAGCAAGTAGTCGATGCCTATACACAGTTCTTTTATCATTACTCGGCGGGGCCGCTACTGGTAGTGAATGCGGCCGAGATAAACTTTGTGGATAATGATGACGATTTCGAGGTTTTAGTAGATCAGATTCGTAAGCACCACAGCGGACGTCATTTTTTTAATCCACTTTCTGTAGGTCGATGAAACCCGTAACGATTACAACTCTAGCGTCCATGAAGCAGGCAGGCGAAAAGATCACTTGCCTTACTGCCTACGATTATAGTTTTGCACACCTTCTCGACAGCGCCGGCATTGACATGATTATTGTCGGTGACTCAGTTGGCATGGTTTGCCAAGGGCACGAAACAACGTTACCTGTAACCCTTAGCGACATGGTCTATCATACGCGCTGTGTTGCCAGCGGCTGTCAGCGTACGCTTATTGTTGCCGATATGCCGTTCCTGAGTTATGAGGTGAGTCCGGAGCAGACCTTTACCAACGCAGGTCGCTTGATGAAAGAGGGCTGCGCGCACGTAGTTAAGATTGAAGGCGGGCGCGCGATGGCGGAGACGGCGCGGTTTTTAACGGAGCGCGGGATTCCTGTCTGTGGGCACCTTGGGCTGACGCCGCAGTCCGTCCATCAACTCGGCGGATTCCGAGTGCAAGGGCGCGACAAGGCGGCCGCCGAACGGTTGCGTAACGATGCCCATGCCTTGCAGGAGGGTGGCGCCAGTATATTGGTGCTCGAGGCCATTCCATCTGAGTTAGCGAAGGACGTCTCGGCCGAATTAACCATCCCCACCATCGGCATCGGAGCTGGCCCCGATTGCGATGGACAAGTACTCGTGCTCCAAGACATGCTCGGCATCTATCCGCGGCCCAGTCCAAAATTTTCCAAGAATTTCATGGAGGGGAATGGCAGCATACAAGCCGCAGTCGAGGCCTTTATCGCCGCGGTTCGTGAACAGGAATTTCCCAGCCCGGAGCATAGTTTTTGAAACGCATGATTGTCAGAGTCGGCAACAGTGCTAATACCTTATCATCGGCAATGCGGCGTCTCTTCGTCAGTTGCCGACATGAACTCGTTTCCTCGGGGCTTATAATGCTGTGGTGCCGGGAGAGAGACTCGAACTCTCATGGTGTTGCCACCACCGGATTTTGAGTCCGGCGCGTCTACCAATTCCGCCATCCCGGCAGGCGACTAGGAAGATGCCGAAAAAATCCATCCCTGTATTTTTTCAGCTCGAAGACCAAAAACGCGGTTTTTGCTTTTCTCGATTCTCCAATCGATTCCGTGATTGGAGAACGTTGTCACTTCCCTGTGCCCAATGCAGGGTGCTGCAAGAGCCGCCTTGCAGTACCTTGCTAGTATATCCGATTCCTCGCGGCTGTTAACAGCATGATGCGATTGGGCCTACAGGGGTTTGCGTCAAATTACGCCCGATGAACAAGACCACGTTTCACTACGAACTACCCAATGAGCTGATCGCGCAGTATCCAACGCAATCGCGTTCAGCCGGCCGATTGCTGACGCTTAATGGTACTAGTGGCGAGATTCAAGATTTGCGATTCGTCGATTTAACGAAAATGTTGCATCCAGGGGATCTGCTCATCTTCAACAATACGCGCGTCATTCCGGCGCGACTTTTTGCAACCAAGGACACCGGTGGTCGCGTGGAGATATTCGTCGAGCGCATATTGGGCGAACGCAACGTTGTCGCGCAACTTGGGATGAGTAAGCGACCGCGATCTGGGATGCGCCTACGGATTGACGACGATGTATCAGTAGATGTTGTTTCACGTCGTGGAGATTTTTATGAGTTGTGCTTCGAATGCGCGGAAACGGTAACACACGTATTGGATCGCTTGGGCCATGTTCCGCTGCCTCCCTATATCGACCGTGTCGATGAGGAGCGTGATCGCGAACGTTACCAGACAGTTTATGCTGAACACCCGGGCGCAGTGGCGGCGCCCACCGCAGGTCTTCATTTCGATGCTGCCATGTTCGGTCAGTTACGAGAACTCGGCGTAAATACGGCGTTTTTGACGCTGCATGTTGGCGCGGGCACGTTTAAACCCATACGGATCAATGATATTCGTGAACATAAGATTCACCCAGAGTACCTACGAATCGATAGTGATGTATGTGCACGCATGGAAACTACCAAGGCACGGGGAGGGCGCATTATTGCGGTTGGGACTACCGTTGTTAGGGCGCTTGAGACAGCGGCGCAAAACGGCCGGGTAGTTCCGTTTGAAGGTGAGACCCGGCTCTACATTCTTCCCGGTTATCGATTCCACATCGTCGACGCGCTCTTAACTAATTTTCACTTGCCCGAATCAACCTTGTTGATATTGGTATGCGCATTTGCTGGTACCGAGTACACCCTTAACGCGTATCGTCATGCTGTCGACCAACGGTATCGGTTCTACAGTTATGGTGATGCGATGTTTATTGCACCCAGAGTAGCAAGTGGCAAGTAGCAAGTTCGAAGTGACGAGTTGTTGGCATTTCCTTGCAACTTGCTACTTCCAACTTCAAACTGACTTTCTATGAGATTTGAATTACTCAATACAGATGGTGCGGCCCGTCGCGGACGACTGCTGTTCGAACGCGGGACCGTACAGACACCCGCGTTTATGCCCGTGGGCACTTATGGTTCGGTCAAGGCGATGACGCCGGAAGAGTTGTCGGAGATTGGTAGCGAGATCATCCTGGGCAATGCGTTTCATCTTTGGTTGAGACCTGGTATCGACGTCATACGCGCGCATGGCGGGCTTCATGGTTTTATGAACTGGTCTGGCCCGATACTTACGGATTCTGGTGGCTTTCAGGTGTGGAGTCTTGGAAAGCTAAGAAAAGTTACAGAACAAGGTGTTCACTTTCAATCACCCGTGGACGGTGACCGCATTTTTCTCGGGCCGGAGGAAGCGATTCGAATACAGCATGACTTGGATGCCGACGTAGCGATGGTTCTTGACGAATGTACGCCCTATCCGGTTAGTGAAGATGCCGCACGCGAATCGATGCAGCGATCTTTGCGGTGGGCCGAACAATGTAAGCATGTCCACGATGGGCACGGTGGCGCACTTTTCGGCATCGTCCAGGGTGGCATGTATGAACACTTACGTGATGCCTCGATCGCCGGGTTGACACAGATGGAGTTCGATGGTTACGCGATCGGTGGGCTATCCGTTGGTGAGCCCAAGGGCGACATGCTGCGCATGGTGCCCCACGTGGCGGCGCAGATGCCCGCTAAGCGACCACGCTACCTCATGGGGGTGGGTACACCGGAAGACATCGTGGAAGCGGTGCGTCATGGTATGGATATGTTTGATTGCGTATTGCCTACACGTAACGCACGCAACGGTTGGCTTTTTACCCATAGCGGCGTGGTCAAGATCCGCAACCAACGCTTCGCCAACGATACGGGCCCCGTCGATCCATACTGCGATTGCTACAATTGCAAGCACTATAGCCGTGCATATTTACGCCACCTGCACAGCCAGAACGAAATTCTGGGGGCGCGGCTGGCGACCATCCACAATCTGCGGTACTACCAGACCCTTATGCAGGGGTTGCGGGCCGCCATCGAGGCAAAAAAACTGGATGATTTTGCCGATAAGTTTTATGGTATGCGCCGCCAGGACAACTCAGAATCATCGTGACAACGGTTTAATCGTAATAATGAATGCCTAGAAGGAGAAACTATGGACATACTCTCTAACGCCTGGGCTCAGGGCGGGGATGGAGCGGCAGGCACCGGTCCAGGATTCGGCCTGCTATTCTGGATGGTACTATTTTTCGCCATTTTCTATTTGATGGCTATACGGCCACAGCAAAAGCGTGCGAAAGAGCATAAATCTATGATAGCGGCGCTTGCTAAGGGCGATGAAGTGGTAACTGGCGGCGGCACGTTAGGTCGGGTTACCCATGTTGGCGAACAGTTTTTGACGCTAGAAATCGCTGATGGTGTTTCTATCAAGGTGCAGAAGCAGTCAGTGGGGGGGGTGATGCCCAAGGGAACCATAAAGGCGAATTCTTAGTCATATGTTGTTTGTGTTGGTGCCAAGTTAGAGCCTTATGAATCAATATCCGTTCTGGAAAAATTTGCTCATCGTAGTGGTGATGGTGGTGGGATTGGTATATGCAGTCCCGAACCTCTACGGTGAAGATCCCGCGATTCAGATTTCAGCCACACGTACCTCGGTAGATGCCAGTACGCTTGCACGGATTGAGGAAATCCTTACGGACGGTGGCCTAACGTCAATCTCGAGTCAACTCGACGAGCTAGGGGCGAAGATTCGATTCGCCGACACGGAGACCCAGCTAAAGGCGTGGGATCGGGTGCAGAAAGAGCTGGGGCAGACCTATACCGTGGCGCTCAATCTACTGCCGGCTACCCCCAAGACGTTAAATGCCGTTGGCGGCAAACCCATGTATCTGGGCCTTGATTTGCGTGGCGGCGTTCATTTCCTAATGCAGGTGGACATGGCGGCGGTGCTCAAGAAGGCGGAGCAGCGGTATGTCAGTGACATTAAGCGGACCTTGCGCGAAGCCGAACGTATTCGCTATCTCACGGTCAAGCGCCTAGAGCAAGGTGGTCTAGAAGCGCGTTTCCGTGATGGCACGGAACGCGAGCGTGCACGGGCAGCGATCCGAACCGAACTTCCTGAGCTCGAATTGACCGAGCGCGACGGGGTCGATGGTCCGATATTGTTCGCAAAGTTAAACGAAACGGCGTTGCGCGAACGGCAGGAACAAGCACTCGAACAAAACATGACGTCGCTACGCAACCGCGTCAATGAGCTCGGTGTGGCAGAACCTATTATTCAACGCCAGGGTGCTGACCGTATCGTTGTGCAGTTGCCAGGGGTGCAAGATACCGCGGCAGCCAAGCGTATCCTGGGCCGCACCGCAACCCTGGAAATACTGCTTGTTGATGAAGAGCATGATGTTTCAAGCGCTATTGCTGGCCGACCGCCACCGGGATCTAAGCTCTATCGGCAACGTGATGGCAGGCCCATTCTGCTGAAGAACCGATTGATCTACTCCGGCGATAATATCGTCGATGCCTCTCCTAGTTTTGACGGGCAAACGAATGAGCCCATTGTATCTCTAACCCTCGATGCGCAAGGCGCCGCTATCAATCAGCGCGTGACTGGCAAGAACGTCGGCAAACGCATGGCTGTGGTTTACGTTGAAATCCGATCTGAGGTCAAGCGCGACGACAACGGTGATCCTGTCTTGGATGAGCTAGGCCAGCCGGTGCGAACCAAACGTCGTATCGAAGAGGTCATCACGGCACCGGTGATCAGATCACAACTCGGTAAGCGATTTCAGATCGAGGGCGCATTCACGATTGAGGAAGCCAACGAACTATCATTGCTGCTACGGGCGGGGGCCCTGGCTGCCCCAATCTTCATCGTCGAGGAGCGAACAATCGGGCCCAGTCTCGGCCAAGAAAATATTAAGCAAGGCTTTCAAGCGATCCTGATCGGTTTTATCGCCGTGATGATCTTCATGATCATCTATTATCGTGCGTTTGGCGCCATTGCCGATGTGGCGTTGACACTCAATCTCGTTTTGATCATAGCGGTGCTGTCATTGTTTCAGGCCACGTTGACGTTGCCAGGTGTTGCCGGCATTTTGCTTACTGTCGGTATGGCGGTTGACGCCAATGTTCTGATTTTCGAACGTATCCGTGAGGAGCTGCGCGCTGGCAATACGCCCCAGGCCAGTATCCATGCTGGTTACGAAAAAGCGTTAGGTACGATTGCTGATGCCAACATCACGACATTGATCGCCGCTATCATGTTGTTTAATTTCGGCACAGGCCCGATTAAGGGATTCGCCATTACGTTAAGCATTGGCATCTTGACATCGATGTTCACCACGATTCTTGGGTCCCGTGCAATCGCCAATTTGATTTTTGGCGGGCGCAAGCTCAGTTCGGTACCAGTGTAGAGGACCGTCGATGATCTTCTTCGAGAAACAAACAAAGTTTGATTTTATCGGTCGTCGCAGACTAGCGATTGCGATATCAATGATATTGATCGCCATTACGGCGGTGTCTTTCTTTGTGCGCGGTTTGAATCTTGGCCTAGACTTCACCGGTGGCACACTGGTGGAAGTCAGTTATGCGGAGCCGGTAGAGGTTTCAGATGTGCGCGCGCAACTCGCAGATGGTAATTTTCCCGACGCCGTGGTGCAGCAGTTCGGTACGGCCCGCGATGTTATGATCCGAATTCCACTGCAATCGAGCAAAGATAGCGCAGTTTTGAGTAATACCGTAATCGACGTCCTGCGCAAGGTGCGCGACGAGGTGCTGGTTGAGAGCCGCCCAGGTCAACGACAACAGTGTACACGTGGGGGCAGTAAGACCGTTGTTGATTGTAATCTACAAGTCAGACGTGTGGAGTTCGTTGGCCCGCAGGTAGGGGACGAGCTTGTCGAGAAGGGTGGTCTAGCCCTTCTGTACACACTAATTGCGATCTTGATCTATGTGATCGTTCGGTTTGAATGGCGATTCGCGATTGGGTCTATCGTTGCGGTGGCGCACGATGTCTTGCTTACATTTGGGTTTTTCTCGCTTACGCAAATCGAGTTCTCGCTACCTGTGTTGGCGGCGATACTGGCAGTACTCGGTTATTCTCTAAACGACACGATTGTGGTGTTCGACCGCATCCGTGAGAACTTTCGGCGTATGCGTAAAGCGAGAGTGCCCGAAATTATGAATGCATCTATAAACCAAACCCTTTCTCGCACCATCATTACCTCCACGACCACGATGTTTACAGTGCTGGCGCTGTTCTTTCTGGGGGGTGAGATCATTCACGCGTTTTCGACCGCATTGATTGTGGGCATTATTGTGGGTACCTACTCGTCCATCTATATCGCCACGCCCACGGTTCTAGCCCTCGGAATTTCCCGTCAGGATATGTTGCCGGTCAAAAAGGAAGGGGCTCAGCCGAGCGCGCCCTAGGGGCAGAATCCCCCTTTAATCCAAGGTTTTCCAGCCTTCGTCAGGGTGCCGTCGGCCGGCCCAGACGCCTCATACCTATCGACTATACTTAATCTCGAAACGGGCGTTATCGCCCAACTTTTGGGGAAAGATTTATGAGTACTAACTGGTGGATGATCTGGCCAGGCAACCTCGCTTTGTCTGTGTTGGCTCTATATGCATTGTCTTTACTCGTCTTGTATCCAGCTCGCGGGCCGCTACACGGGGTTATTCGTGCCATAAGTCGCGCAATTAGCGGCCCACTGCGTTTGGGTGCGCGCTGGCTGTTGTCGACGGCCGAGGTGTTACGTGACCGCAACAAGATGGTGTTGTTAGCGCACGGGAAGGAAGAGATTACGCAAGGCATCGAACGCGAGTTCGAACGTGTAACCGCTGTTGTCCAACGTGATTTGCATGACTATCCGGTCTTACAGCGCAAGCTCATGGGCGAGATTACGCGAATCGAGGAAGACTATCAAAAGTGTGGCGCAGTCCCACCTACACCGCCGGAGTGGACCAAGGCAGTCGCAGCCGTCGCCAAGATCCCGCCAACTGCGGATGGCTTGGTGCAAAAGATTCTGGGGGATATCAATCACTCGATTGAGAAGATCCAAGATAAGGCGATTGCCGAATACCGCCGGAATTATGAGGGCCGGCATAAGATCCTCAAGGGGTTTATGCCGTTTTGGCGTTCGCTAAATCAGACGCTGAGCCAGGTCGACCGCAACTTGACTGGTTTGCAAGAGAGCGCCTCGAGAATCGATGCGCAAATGGAGAAGTACGAACAAATCAGCGTGAACTCCGATAAGATCGAACATTCCCTGACCTCCTCGGCAACCACACAATTCGCGATTGCAGCTGTCGTGCTTTTAATCGCTGTCGGTGGTGCGTTTGTTAACTATAAGCTCATCGCCCTACCGATGTCGGCAATGGTGGCCAACGACTATATCACCGCTAACTTGCAGGCATCGGACATCGCCGCCTTGGTGATTATTTTTGTCGAGGCGAGTATGGGGTTGTTCCTCATGGAGGCCTTGCGCATCACGCATTTGTTTCCGCGCATCAACAACCTGCCGGATAAAATGCGTCGCCGCTTTATGTGGGTGGCATTCTCATTACTGCTCACCCTCGCACTTGTCGAAGTGGCCCTGGCCGTGTTGCGCGATTGGATCGTGATAGAGGGTATCAAGCTCACCGGTGAGCTCGCCGGCGGCGGAACCGTGGCCGCTGCCGCAGAGGACTCCAGCCTGGTGAACAAGATTCCAACCATTGGCCAAATGATCCTCGGTTTCATACTGCCGTGGGCCTTGGCCTTTATGGCAATACCGCTGGAGTATTTTATCCACTCCGCACGCACGGTTCTTGGCGTAGGCCTGGTCGTGGGTATTCGTGGTCTGGCGTTCGCATTGCGGGTCGTGGCACATGTCGCCAGGCAGGCGGGTAACTTGCTGGTCAATCTTTATGATGTCTTGATATTCCTGCCGTTGTTAGTCGAGCGTATGGTGAGGCCTAACGGCGGACAAAATGTGGAGCCATCAAAATCCCGTCGCGTTGCCCCATTCGCAGCGAAGTGAAGTTTGGGCACTTGATTAATAGTTTCGGAGGTGTAGGCGTTATGAAACGGAAAATCTCACATGTACTTATTATGGTGCTCGCCTTCGGGTTGATGGCGTGCTCCGGCGGCGGCGATCAGGCACCGATAAATCGTACGCAGGGTGTTTATATGCTGATCGATACGTCGGGTACGTATTCCAAGGAACTCGGCAAGGCACTAGCGGTGATCAATTATCTATTGGGCACGATGAACCCAGGCGATGTCCTGGCCGTTGCTAAAGTGAGCAGTCGTAGCTTTAGTGAGAAGGATATTGTCGCCAAAGTCACATTTACCAGCGATCCGGTGCGGGCCAATCAGCAGAAACGTGCATTTCGCGCCAAGGTCGATAAGTTCGCCAAGGGCGTGAAACGCGGTAGTGCCTATACGGATATCACGGGTGGTATCATTCAGGCCGCACAATTCTTGAACGAAGCCAATTCCGGTACGAAAACGGTATTGATCTTCTCAGACATGCAAGAAGAGCTCGGCAAAGGAACAGTTCGTGACTTTCCGATCGAGCTAAGCGGCATACGTTTCGTCGCCCTTAACGTTACCAAACTCAATGCCGATAACGTGGACCCACGTCGCTATATGGGTCGGCTCGAGAAATGGCAGGAGCGCGTCACCAACGCCGGGGCCAGCAGCTGGCGCGTGGTAAACGATCTTGCGCACTTGGAACGCGTATTCGAAAGCTGAGGATCTTGGCGGCCCGTGAGGGCAGTTGATCGAGAACGCCCGGTACCCAGCCGGGCGTTTTAGTTTTGGCTGCCTGATTCAAGCGTGGCGACTCGACTGGGCGACTTTGTCCGGTTGTTGCGGCATAGGCAATCTGTGTCAAATCATTTATCCTAGCTCGCGTGCAACGGTCTGTTGGGTCAGGCGGGCCGCGCCACTATGGTTGGGTAGGTTAGAAAAGGATGTATTGTCCGTTTTGTTCTGCTGTAGATACGCGCGTTGTAGATTCTCGCCTCGCCGACGAGGGCGATTCCGTACGGCGTCGGCGCGAGTGCAGTGTTTGTGGTGAGCGATTTACCACTTATGAGCGCGCAGAACTTCGGTTACCTCAGATTATCAAATCCGATGGACGCCGGGAGCCTTTCAGCGAAGATAAGCTACGTACTGGCATGAGTCGCGCCTTAGAAAAGCGTCCGGTCGATGCGCAAGCAGTGGAGCACGTTGTTGGCCGGGTTCGACACCAATTGTTGGCTAGTGGTGAACGCGAAATCGGGTCACGCGCGATCGGCGAGTGGGTCATGCAAGAGTTAAAGGACTTAGATTCGGTTGCTTACGTCCGCTTTGCGTCCGTATATCGTAGCTTCGAGGACCTGGAAGCCTTTAGCGAGGAGGTCCAGCGTCTACGGAAAGAACCGAGTCCAGAAACACGCCGCAGACAGCTCAAGCTCATCCCCGATAGTGACGAGTCGGATGAGTAAATATGTCGGGTGAAGCGCACATGGCACATGCCTTGCGGCTCGCGCGGCGTGGTCTTTACACGACAGACCCGAACCCGCGCGTCGGGTGTGTCATCGTCAATGAAGGCGTTACCGTAGGCGAAGGTTGGCACCAACGAGCCGGCGAGCCCCACGCCGAGATAAATGCACTGCGTGCAGCCGGGCAGAAATCGCGGGGCGCCACGGTGTTTGTTACCCTCGAACCATGCTGCCATCATGGGCGCACACCGCCTTGTATTGACGCCCTGATCGAGGCTAACCCGAGCCGCGTGGTCGTGGCTACGGAAGATCCAAATCCCAAGGTTGCCGGCCAAGGTCTAGCAGCACTGCGACAAGCGGGGATCGCGGTAGACGTTGGCATACTCCAAGAGCAAGCACGGGCCCTGAATCCGGGTTTCGAGAGCCGCATGCGCCGCCAACGGCCTTTCGTGCGGGCGAAGCTTGCGGTGAGCCTAGATGGTCGCACCGCCATGGCGAGCGGGGAAAGTAAATGGATTACCGGCGACGCGGCGCGGGCTGACGTGCAACGCTGGCGGGCCCGTAGTTCCGCAATCCTGTGTGGGATTGGCACGGTGCTTCAGGATGACCCATCATTGACGGTGCGGGCATTCGAAATCGGGCGACAACCACTGCGGGTGGTCACAGACAGCAATTTAAGGACGCCATTGTCGGCGAAATTATTGGCCCATGAGGGTGCACTGATTGTGACCGCTTGCGACGATGGTGAGCGCGCAGCGCAACTGCATCAGGTCGGGGCTGAGGTGTTGTCGCTCCCCACCCTGGATGGTGTCGTAGATTTGGCAGCGCTGCTGCAACACCTGGCGGGACGCGAGATAAACGAGGTGTTATTGGAAAGTGGACCGACGTTGTGTGGTGCCATGTTGGCGGCAAAACTGATAGATGAGCTCATTCTGTATTTGGCGCCAAGCCTAATGGGTAGTGAAGCACGCGGTATGTTCAGCCTGTCAGGACTGCAGTATATGGCTGACCGCACGACACTCGAGATCGACGATGTGCGAGCGGTGGGAGACGACTGGCGAATCATTTGTCGTCCCGTTTACCTATAGCAGATATGTTTACCGGTATCGTCCAGGCAGTCGGCAAGCTAAGGTCACTTGAAGATCGTGGCAACGATCGGCGCTTTCACATCGAAGCAAATACTCTCGACCTTACCGATGTCCGCTGTGGTGACAGTATTTGCGTCAGCGGCGTATGTCTGACGGTACTCAATGCTGGCGCTACTGATTTCTCGACCGATGTATCCGTAGAAACGCTAGCGAGTACTACCTTTTCACGTCTCGCAATCGGTGATGCGGTAAATCTTGAAAAAGCATTGACGCCGACAACAGCGCTCGGCGGTCATTTCGTTAGCGGTCACGCGGATGGCGTCGGGGAGATCGTTGATCGGCGACAGGCTGGCCGCTCGATCGCAATGCGCATAAGGACACCACTGAACCTCACCAAGTATATCGCGCAGAAAGGATCGGTCTGTATCGATGGTATCAGCTTCACCGTGAACGATGTCCAAGGTCAGGAGTTTGAGATCAATGTTATTCCCCACACGTTGGAGCAGACAACTGCCGGTTCGTTTACAGTCGGTCGGGAGATCAATCTAGAGGTAGATATCATCGCCCGGTATCTGGAAAGTTTGTTGCGGGGTGACGAACAAGCGGTAGATTCTAAAATCACGGCTAAATTCCTTAGGGAGCACGGCTTTATGCGCAGTTCGTGATCACCCCATCGGCGTCCGGGCAGCCTTACAGAGGCGGAAATCTACACAGAAATGAGTAATAATGTGCCCCCCTAGGAGCAGTTAGTCGTAGCGGGTTATGTCTATCAGTCCGATTACAGAAATAGTCCAAGAGTTGCGTGATGGGCGTATGGTCATCGTTATGGACGACGAGGACCGTGAAAACGAGGGCGACCTCCTTATCGCCGCCGAACATGTGCGTCCCGATCACATCAATTTTATGGCTCGTTACGGGCGGGGGTTGGTCTGCCTCACGCTGACCAGTAAGCGCTGTGAGCAACTGCAGTTGCCGCTTATGGTTAACAGTAATCAAAGGCGCAACAAGACGCGGTTTACCCTTTCGATCGAAGCTGCCGAGGGTGTGACCACCGGTATCTCAGCATCAGACCGGGCCACGACTATACATGCAGCCACAAGGAAAAATGCTAAGCCGTCCGACGTTGTCACGCCCGGGCACATTTTTCCTTTGATGGCACAACGTGGCGGCGTGTTGGCACGCGCTGGCCACACCGAGGCCGGTGTTGATCTCGCACTTTTGGCCGGCCTCGAGCCTGCAAGTGTTATATGCGAGATCATGAACGAGGATGGATCCATGGCTCGTTTACCCGAGCTAGAAAAGTTTGCGGTCGAGCATGACTTAAAGATTGGTACGATTGCAGACCTTATCAGTTATCGCATGGAGAACGAGTCCACCATTCAACGCATGGCCAAGGCAACCGTAGCTACTGAGTTCGGAAAATTTCGCGTGACTGCCTATCATGACTCGATTAGCGATCATGTACATTTGGCGCTGGTAAAGGGAAAGATCGTACGCGACATACCAACCTTGGTGCGGGTACATGTTCAAGGGAGCTTGCTCGATCTGTTCACCGATGCACATCGTGCCGGACATTGGACACTTCATGCAGCATTAAAACGTGTCGCGCAGGAGGGTAATGGGGTTGTTGTTATCCTCGATCATGCCGAGTCGGGCGAGAATTTACTGCAGCGAATTCAGAGTTTTGAGCGGCAAGGTGAGAGCCTGGAGGCGCCCGTCAAAAAGCGCCAACAAGAGGAGCTTCGCACCTATGGGTTAGGGAGTCAGGTCTTGGCTGAGCTGGGTGTTGGCAAAATGCGAGTTCTTGGGCAAATAATGAAAGCGCCGGCAATGTCTGGCTTCGGTCTCGAGATCGTCGAATACATCGAAAACGACAATGGTGGCAAGACTGCCGATCGATCGAGTATATCTGGATGAGTAAGCTAAAGAATATCGAAGGAGATCTTTCGGCCCGTGGCGCGCGTTTTGGTATCGTGTGTAGCCGCTTTAACGATTTTATCGGTGAGCGTCTGTTCGAGGGGGCCGTTGATACGCTTGGTCGTCACGGTGCGGAATCGGAAAACATTGAAGTAGCACGAGTACCGGGAGCCTATGAAATACCATTGGCCGCCAAGACGATGGCGGCGAGCAAGCGCTATGATGCATTGATTGCGCTCGGTGTTGTAATTCGTGGTGAGACACCCCATTTTGAGTATATAGCGGGTGAATGCATTAAAGGTATATCACAAGTCAGTATGCAATATGACATCCCGGTGGGGCTGGGTGTGCTCACGGTGAATACAATAGAGCAAGCCATCGAGCGAGCCGGCACTAAGGCTCGCAACAAGGGCAGCGATGCTGCGCTCGCCGCTATCGAGATGCTTAATTTGATAAGACAACTCCAGCAGTAGGAGGTATGTCGTGGGAGCGAGAGGGGGCCGTCACAAGGCGCGCGAAGCCGCTGTGCAAGCGTTGTATCAGTGGCAGTTGACGGAGCAGCTCCCTAACGAGGAACAGTTTATCCTCGACCACCAACTCGATGATGTTGACCTCGAGTACTTTCATCATTTAGTGAGTGAGGTCCCATTGCATGTGCACGAGCTTGATGATCAGCTTTTGCCCCATCTTGACCGTGAGGTCGATGAGGTCGATCCGGTTGAGCGGGCCATCCTTCGTCTCGGCGCGTATGAGCTAGAGTTCCAATCACAGGTCCCCTATAAAGTCGTGCTTGACGAGGCGGTCGAGCTTGCCAGGACTTTCGGGGCCGAACATGGCCACAAGTTCGTGAATGCTGTTCTGGACAAGGTCGCATTGAAACTGCGTACTGCCGAGGTTCAAGCGGGCGGGGCGGCCTCTCCCTCCACACTTTGAACGAATTCGATCTGATTCGTACTTTTTTTGCTTCGCAGGGTAGCGCCCGGGATGACGTTGCCGTTTCAATTGGCGATGATGCCGCTGTTGTCAACGTGCTGCCCGGTATGCAGCAAGTGCTAACCACTGATGTATTGGTTGCCGGTACTCACTTTCTTGCCGAAGCGGATCCTGTCGGGATCGGCCACAAGTCGCTGGCCGTTAACTTGAGTGACCTTGCGGCCATGGGCGCCACACCCAAGTGGTTTACCTTGAACCTGAGTTTGCCCGAGGTGAATACAAGCTGGCTCCAAGGATTCTGCCGTGGACTTTTCGGACTTGCCAGCCAGTGGAACGTTTCGCTCATAGGTGGCGACACAGTACGTGGACCCCTAACTATCGGCATCCAGGCCTGTGGTGTGGTGCCAACCGGTAAGGCGCTGCTGCGCTCTGGCGCCAAGACCGGTGATCGTATCTACGTTACCGGTACGCTCGGCGATGCAGGTGTGGCGCTGTTGCATCAGCGAGGAACGCTACCGCTCGAAGCGGCCGACTTTGCCACCGTACAATCGCGACTCGATTCTCCCATCCCGCGCGTGTCGGAGGGACTAGCGTTGCGGGATTTTGCCTCCAGTTGTATTGATATTTCTGACGGTCTGTTTTTAGATCTAGGGCATATTGTTACCGCCAGCACGGTTGGCGCGCGTATCATGTTAGAGCGGTTACCGGTCTCAACCGTTTATCACACGTATTTTGAGCAGCTTGATAGATGGGCCATTGCACTCACAGCCGGCGATGATTATGAGTTGTGTTTCACCGTCCCAGGGCCAAGGCAAGCTGATTTCGAGCAGCTCAGTGCAAAATGGCAGTGCGGCGCAACCTATATCGGTGATATTGAGACAGAACCTGGTGTTCGCGTAGTGGATCGATTGGGTGTGGATCACAAACCAAACACCGGCGGCTATGAGCATTTCACCGCCGACTGAGCAAGAAGCTCGGGGCAACGTCGGCCTATCGCGTGATAGGCTTGGTCGCCGCGTATGGAAGAATCCGGTTTTGCTTGCGGTGACGGGTTTTGGGGCCGGCCTGATCCCGTATGCACCCGGAACCGCAGGAACGCTAGTCGCAATTCCTATCTATCTGTTCATCGCGCCCTTACAGCCCGCGATTTATGCTGCTGTTGTAACACTGCTATTCGCGCTGGGGGTGGCAATGTGTCGGCAAGCCGAGCGACAGTTCGCGATCTACGACCATCCTGCTGTCGTCTGGGACGAGATTGTCGGTTACCTAGTCACCATGTTCCTGGTTCCCGTGCACTGGGTGTGGGTGGTCGTAGGGTTCGGTCTGTTCCGATTATTCGATATCTGGAAGCCGTTTCCGATAAGACACCTAGAGCATAGGGTACGTGGCGGTTTAGGGACAATGTTGGACGATGTGGTAGCCGGCCTCTACGCCTGGCTGGTCTTGCAAGGCAGTCTGCTGCTGACTACGCAATGGTCGTAGCTACTTCAGACACACGGTTACCACTACCGGACGCACCGGCACTGGAAGCATGAACGGGAGAGGAGACGCTTAGCCTTTCTATTCGGTGGTCAGCGTTTGCAACATCTGCAAGGCGTCTTGTGCACGTTCGAAGCCTTGGCTTGCGGCCAGAAACCACCACTTAACTGCTGCGTTGAGGTCCTGGGAGACCCCTTCGCCCCTGACGTACATTAGGCCCAAGGCGTACTGGGCGGCGGGGTCGCCATGCGAGGCGGCCTGAAACCACCATCTCGCTGCCTCCATCAGATTCTTAACGACACCCTGACCCTGGGCATACAACAAGCCGAGATTGAACTGCGCATCGGTGTTACCCTGCACGGCGGCTTTGCGCCACCAACCGGCGGCCTTTACGTTGTCAAGGTTGACCCCTTTACCGGTCGAGTAAGCGACACCCAAATTGTATTGCGCCTCAATATGACCCTGTTGCGCTGCCAATTCGTACCAGTGGATCGCCTGTTTCGGGTCGGATCCCACGCCGAGATCATTGCCGTACACCAGGCCCATCAGGAACTGAGCGTTCTGATGGCCTTGTAGGGCCAATAGCTGCAGCCGCAGTGCCGCTTGCTCGTATTGTTCTTGTTCTAACGCCGTTTCGGCTTGCCTAAAGCGGTGCGCCGATAGGCCAGTAGATCGGATATCTTTGGTCAGATTTTCAAGGCTGATGTGCCTGGCAGTTAAGGCTGTCTCATGTGCCGGCGCCGTTAAGTCGTTGGTGAAAGCTAGGCTCGCGTGGCTGGCGGCGGAGGTAAAAATACATGCCAGGGCCAGAACGAGTCCACCGAAAGATGATATCCCGAGCAGGGGCTTGTCCGATGCCCTGCATTCCCGAGCCGTTGTGTTCGCGCTTGCCCTTAATCTGTACATCTTGACCTCACTTGGTGCCAGGTGCCGAAATGGCCACACTGATGACACTTACAGGTGTGTCGGCTAACCAAGACAAATACTAAGCAAGATTCTTGCCATATCCCTTGCAACGTACCAAAAAACAGCTAATAATCAGCGGTTTCGCGTCATTTGGTGTTATCTAGGAACAGCCGTAAGAGACTTGGGACATGGACGCTGGGCGACAGAATGTCATCAGATGTCGCACTTCGATGGCGCGCGGTGGGGGCGATTAAGCCACATATTTGATAGGGGATTGCGGTTTTGTTGGCACACCCCATCACGGGCGCGGGTAATGCTAACCAGCGTCTCGGGTGGAGATAGCTTGGGACCAGAGGGATGGATAGAAGGATCGTTTTTGCAAAGACCCGAAAGGGCGAGCACGAACTTGCAACCAGAAGTTTCGGCCTGCGTCAAAGACTCCGCACTGTTCTGATTCTTGTCGATGACACGTCGACGGTTGCCAACCTACAGCGAAAATGCGCGGGCCTAGGAAACATCGCACCTACTTTAAAATCTCTGGCTGACGATGGATACATCCGACCTACGGTGAGCGGTTTAGACCTGACTTTACCACTTACGCCGCTAAAGGCCACGTTGATAAAACAAGCAGTGCTGACCTTAGGCATGGTTGTGACCGAGGGTCTGAGGGCAATGCAACAGGCCCCCGACACCAAGGCGGGTCTGATTCGAGCCATTGACGAAACGGCGAAGCTGGCGCGCGACTCTCGTAGCGAAGAAGTGATTTCGACGTTCCGTGACGCTTGTCATCAGATCCTTGCGCGAGAGACCGCGAGTCCTAAGCCCGCCGAATCGGAAAACCACGATCCCTTGGCTAGTCGAGTCGATGATCTGGTGCTGTATACTCCTGAACAGCAGCGTGATGGCGAACGTTAATTGGTTTGCGGGAACACGCAGCGCATACTAGCCGCTAGCATAGGTACTCCATGAATCTTGTTATGGAGCACGAGCCTGCCGTGAGGCTCGGATTCTTCTTTGGCATCTTGGTACTAATGGCGATTTGGGAGCATCTTGCACCACGTCGTCGTCCCACCGTCGCCCGATCGATACGCTGGTTTAGCAACCTGGGCTTGGTTGCTATCAATACAATTGTATTGCGTGCCCTCCAAATATTTGGAGTACCGATCCTAGCGGTGGGTCTGGCGTTATTAGCGGAGGAAAGGGGCTGGGGTCTGTTGAACAATGTTATGCTGCCCCATTGGTTTGCGATTTTTTTGGCCGTGTTGTTGTTAGATCTGGCGATTTATTTGCAGCATGTCATGTTTCACGCGATACCGATGTTCTGGCGTTTGCATATGGTCCATCATGCGGACTTGGACTTCGACGTCACTACGGGTGTCCGCTTCCATACAATAGAAATAATCCTTTCGATGTGCATAAAAATGGCGCTAGTCATGATCTTAGGGCCACCCGCGGTGGCGGTGGTGATCTTTGAAGTCGCATTAAACGGGACTTCATTGTTTAACCACGGCAATGTGCGTCTGCCGATAAATCTTGACCGCTATCTACGACTACTTATTGTTACGCCGGACATGCACCGCGTGCACCATTCAGTCGTTGCACATGAGACCAACAGCAATTTTGGTTTCAACCTACCTTGGTGGGACCGTATTTTCGGCACTTATCGAGATCAGCCGGCTGCCGGTCACGACGATATGACGATTGGGCTCACGCAGTACCGTGACACCAAGGTTACGCGCCTGCATTGGATGTTAATTCTCCCGTTCGTTGGCAAGGTCGGGAGCTACGCCATTAATCGGCGCCCCAATCGGCCCACTTAAAGGCATAGGCGTGGCCGATAAGCCCGAACTATTGGTGACAGTATTCTCGGACTACATCTGTCCGTTCTGTTACGTGGGCTCTGCAAGACTGCGCAGCCTTCAGAAGGATTTCGACATGCGCGTCAATTGGGTGTTTATGGAGATTCACCCCGACAATCCGACGGCGGGGCGGCCGGTGGAGGAACTAGGATATCCGCCGGAACAGTGGCAGCACATGATGGCGAACCTAAAGCAGATGGCGATCGAAGAGGGCCTGCTTATTGCCGAGCGGACATTTACCACTAATTCGCATAAGGCGCTGCTACTAGCGGAGGCAGCAAAGGAGGTCAGTAATGAGGTTTTCTATCGGTTGCATGACCGATTGTTTGAGGCCTATTTAGGTGAAGGTCAAAACATTGGCGATGAAAACGTCTTACGCATGCTGGCACGGCAAGCAAATGTCCCAAAAGATACGGTAGCACGCGCCTGGCAAGAGCAACACTATGAGAAGCGCCTGCAGTCAAACCTGGCCATGGCTGGCCAATTAGGGATAACCGGTACCCCTGCCTTCGTGTTCGACAAGCGGGCGCTTATGGGCGCGGTGCCTACAACCGTCCTACGCGATGCTGCTGCGTACGCCATCAGGACCGCCTAACCCTGCATCTGTCGACTATCTACTCAATCTCCGTTCCGCTCGCATTGGTGGGGGTAACCTCTATCCACGCTTGGGCTGAGGAACACCCATCCGAAAGCAATTCTGCCGTGATCCTCGAACCGGTGGTGGTAACTGCCACCCTAACGCCGGTTGAGCCCACACAGGTGTCGTCAAGCGTAACGGTAATAAGTCGTGAGCAAATCGAGGCGGCCCAGGCACGTAATATGACCGACCTCTTGCGACGAGTGCCGGGTGTACACATCGACCAGCCGGGTGGGCGCGGCAGTGTTAGTTCGGTCTATGTGCGCGGCGGTGACCCGAACTTTACCCTCGTCCTACTTGACGGCGTTAGGGTGAATGATCCAACCAATACTCGTGGTGGGTCTTTCGATTTCGCGACCCTCGATATCGACAATATCGAGCGCATCGAAATCGTGCGTGGGCCCGTGTCAGTTATCCACGGTGCCGGTGCGATAAGTGGTGTAATCAACATCATTACCCGTTCGGGAGGCAAGCCGTCAGCGGAAGAGGCTGAGTTTTGGGCAGGCAGCTCCGGATATGGTCGTGTGCTTTTGCGAGCCAAAGGTGCGTATGGCGAATCCGACTACGCCTTAAGTGTCTCTAGTACTGATAATGGAGATCCGGTGCCGGGGAGCGCGTTTCGCGCTAAGGCCTTCAACGCCAACGTTAGTCATGTCATTTCCAATGTCATGGAAGTACGTTCGACGGTGTATGTTGCCGATAGCCACCTAGAGTCCTTTCCCGAGGATAGTGGCGGGCCCGAGTTCGCGGTATTGCGCGAGGTTGATGAACGCGATAGCGACGAATTCGCCCTCGGGGTCAACTACCAACATGTTCCTTCCGATCGGTGGAGCTACGATATTGGACTCAGGTTTTTTGACGGGCGCGGAGACATTGAGTCCCCCGGTGTCGCCCCCGGTTTGCGTGACCCGTTTGGCATTCCACCAAATACATCGGATAGCCGCTACCGTCACACCAGTCTGATCATGCGCAACAGGCTGATGATCAGCGAGCGTTTCCAATTGGCGTTCGGGGCCGAGCTTGAAACTGAAAAGGGTGAGAGCGATGGGGCTTTGATCATTGGCGGTGTCCCGATGCCGACCGCATTCGATCAGCGGCGCGATAGCAATGCTGCCTTCATAGAAGCTCATCATCGATTTTCCACCGGCGTTTCTTTGCAAGCGGGGGTACGGGTTGATCGGCCGGAGGATTTCAGTTCTGAGACGAGCGCACGAATTGGTATTGCCTACACATTGCCCTCGAGCAAGAAGACGCTATACGCCAATTGGGGGGAAGGGTTCAAACTGCCGAGTTTCTTCGCACTCGGTAATCCGATCGTCGGTAACCCAAATTTAAAGCCAGAAACTAGTCGCAGCACCGAGTTCGGTCTACGCATCCCCATTGGCGGCAATGGCGCGAGCGCCAATATTTCATTGTTTTCCAGCGTCATTGATGATGCCGTTGATTTTGACGAGGGGCCGCCACCGATTCTGGTAAATCGATCGGAGATCACCCTTCGTGGCTTGGAGGCCGGGATTACGATTAAACCAAGCGTTCAAACAGATTTATCGGCCCAGGTGAGCTACGTCGACACGGATATCAGGGGCACTAAGGAAGAGTTGCGAAACCGCCCTGAATGGCGCGCCAGCTCGGCTCTTCGCTGGCGTCCACGCACATTTCTTGATCTGCAGTTTTCCCTGCTCTACGTTGGCGAAGTTCCGGATTCATCGATTCCCACCGGTGATCGCGTTCTGGATGACTACATACGTGCTGATCTAGCGGCGCTCTGGCGCACTGGCGACAAATGGCGTTACATGTTTGCCATCGACAACCTGTTCGACACCGACTACGAGGAGGCAGTCGGGTTTCCCGCACCGGGTATCCGCCTGCGATTTGGTGCGCGCGCGAGCTTTTAGACCTAGGGCAACGGGGATTGCGTCTTGATACAGGAACGAGTAGCTTAACCGCCGGTCTACTCGAACATGGATACTGAGATATCATCGTGGAACTAGCTCGCAACCCCACCCGCGCGGTTCGCATCGGCGCCACAACCATCGGTGCGAACAACCCCATCGCGGTACAAAGCATGTGCGCCACCCGCACTCAAGACATAGATGCCACCGTTACCCAGGTTAATGAACTGGTTGCAGCAGGTGCCGATGTTATTAGGATTGCCGTCGACAATCGTAAAGATGTCGCTGCGTTGGCAAGAATCCGCGAACAAACATCGGCTACATTGTCGGTCGACCTACAAGAGAACTATCGGCTTGCTAAAGACGCGGCGCTGCACGTAGACAAACTTCGCTACAATCCAGGACACCTGTATCATCACGAGCGCAAGAAGCCGTGGCAAGACAAGGTCAGATTTCTCGTGGATATAGCCGGTGAGCACGACTGCGCGCTTCGCGTTGGCGTGAACGGTGGCTCAGTAGACCCTGCTAAGCTTGAGAAATATGAGCCGGGAGATTCTATTTCGCCGATGCTAGAGAGCGCATTGGAGCACTGCGCGTTGTTAGACTCTCTGGGGTTTACACGTTACTGCGTATCACTCAAAGTCTCGGACCCGCAAAAGGTTATCGATGTCAATAGGCGTTTCGCGGCAGAACGCAACGATGTACCACTACACCTAGGTGTAACCGAAGCAGGCATTCCCCCTGATGGCGTCATAAAGACGCGGATCGCGTTCGAACAACTGGTCAGTCGAGGAATCGGTGATACGATTCGCGTATCGTTAACGTTGCCCAACCCGCGTAAAGGCGAAGAGATAGCGGCGGGTCGTCAAATTCTCGCCGATATCGCCGCTGGCAGGGTTCGTAGCGTCGTCGATTACGGAAAAGATACTTTAAATATTATTAGCTGCCCGAGTTGTTCCCGTGTCGAAAACGAGGCCTTTATCGATCTCGCACAACGAGTAAAGAAAATGACAGAATACGCGATCCAACATGCCATCACCATTGCTGTCATGGGTTGTCGAGTCAATGGGCCAGGTGAGACCGACGATGCTGATCTTGGCCTTTGGTGTGGGCCTAACTTTGTTAATTTGAAGCGTGGCGGCGAGCGCGTGGGTGCTTATCGCTATGATGAAATCCTGCCGCGTCTAAAGCAGGAGTTGGACGCCTTAATTGCCAAGAAGGCAGCATCCCTTACTATTAATTGACGGCCTGGCTGGTGGTCGCAGCCGCTTGATCGACCGCGCCGGCAACCGGCTTGTGTGGTGCCAATAGGTGATAACGTTTTTCGATTGAATGCAAGATACCTGCTTCGTCAACGCCGGCTTCAGCCAGCATCTCTTCTCGCGTGCCAGTCTCGATCAATTTATCAGGTAATCCGAGATTCATAATCGCAGTTTGCTTTGGACATGCCACAAGGCATTCGTTTACGGCGCTGCCGGCACCACCGGCGACTACATTGTCCTCGATAGTCACAAGTAATTCATGTGTATCTGCAAGCTGCAATACCAATTCTTGATCTAACGGTTTGACAAATCGCATGTTGATCACGGTCGCGTCTAGTATTTCGCCGACGGCTAACGCGGGGGTCAGCATGCTGCCGAATGCCAACAGTGCGATGTTATGGCCATGACGCCGGACCTCGGCTTTGCCTATGGTTAGCGCTGTCATTTCTTTGCTTACCTTAACCCCCGGCCCTTTGCCTCGTGGATAACGAACTGCAGCTGGTTGATTCAATAGATAACCGGTGTAGAGCATTTGGCGGCATTCGTTTTCGTCCGCCGGTGCCATAATCACCATGTTAGGCAGACAACGCATATAGGAAAGATCATAACTGCCATTGTGGGTCGCGCCATCGGGGCCTACGACACCGGCGCGATCGATGGCCAGCAGCACCGGTAGATCCTGCACGACTACATCATGAATAAGTTGATCGTAAGCACGCTGTAGGAATGTGGAGTAAATGGCCACGACGGGCTTGAGTCCGTCAGCTGCGAGACCTGCCGCAAAACACACACTATGCTGTTCAGCGATACCGACATCAAAATAACGATCGGGAAAACGCTTCTCAAATTCCACAAGGCCTGACCCCTCGCGCATCGCCGGTGTGATGCCTACGAGACGATCATCCTGTTCAGCCATGTCACATAGCCACTCGCCGAACACTTGTGTGTAGGTCGGCGTACTCTTGGACTTAGCGCCGACGATACCAACTTTTGGATCAAACGGAGTGACGCCGTGATACTTAACCGGATCGGCCTCCGCAAGTGCATAGCCTTTGCCCTTGCGCGTTACCACGTGCAGCAAGCGCGGACCTGGAAGCGAACGCAGATTCTTCAGCGTCTTTACCAGGGTCGGCAGATCATGACCATCGATGGGCCCGAAGTAGTCGAACCCCAATTCCTCAAACAAAGTGCCAGGAACCACCATGCCTTTCACATGCAGCGATGCGCGGTGCGCTAACTCCCACATTGATTGACTGTGTCGCAGAACTTTTTCTCCGCTGGCACGCATCGTTCGGTAGAATTTGCCGGACAAAACGCGAGCGAGGTATTTCGAAAGTGCGGCGACGTTTGGGGATATCGACATGTCGTTGTGATTCAGGATCACTAACACATCGGACTTAAGATCACCGCCATGATCGAGTGCCTCGTACGCAAGCCCTGCGGTCATGCCACCGTCACCGATGATCGCAACCACTTTTCGATCCTGCTGATGGTGTGCTGCTGCGATCGCCATGCCCAGGGCTGCGCTGATAGACGTACTGGAGTGACCGGCGCCAAAACTATCATAGGGACTTTCGGTGCGCCGTAAGAACGGTGCCAGACCACCCTTCTTGCGAATTGTGCACAGCCGATCCCGGCGGCCCGTCAAGATCTTATGGGGGTAGGCTTGGTGTCCGACATCCCAAACTAGGCGGTCGCCCGGCGTGTTGAACACATAGTGTAGCGCGATAGTCAACTCGACCGTACCGAGGCCCGCACCTAGGTGTCCGCCGCATTGTGAAATGGATTCGATCAGGAACTCACGCACTTCGTTGGCGAGCGGCGCCAATGAAGACAGCGGCAGTCTACGCAAATCCTCTGGTACATCTATTGATTCGAGAATCGGGTAGGCGCTATTTTTATTTGACATAGTTTAGTCGGGGTCGTATTAGTTTGTGACGCCAGATGCGTGAAACTGTGTTGCCGTAGAATGGATGCTACCGTATGTGCCCGGGATGGTGCTCCACCGCTTGTCATCCTGACCGAGTATCGCGTCAGATTATTGCAGATCTCGGTAGACAGTTCTACGCAATGAACATGACGGTTTAATAACCTTGCTACACGCGGCCCTCCCGTGTGTGCCCATACTCGTAGCGTTGTGTGACGCCTTTGCTAATAAGACCGCCAGTTCAGATGTGTTATTTCAGGTGCGCGTTTATTACCATATAAAAATTATGTTATTGTTGGCCGAGACAAAAGTGATCCAAGGCATACTCTCTTGATTTTAATTGGCACTTGTCTCGGTCTTGTTACAAACGGGGCTAAGCTTAGTAGTAGACAGCGAGCGCGAGGGTAGTGTACGTTCGAATGCGATCCATACTCGCTTAGCGAGTAGGACGGAGGTTTAAAGTTGGTTCCATGAGTGTACCGTTAATCCAAAAGTATCGAGTCGGCCGCTACATCATGCAACAGAAGTTGCGTGGCGTGCGCCGCTATCCGTTAGTACTGATGTTGGAACCGCTATTTCAATGTAACTTGGCTTGTGCCGGTTGCGGAAAGATCGATTATCCCGACCAGATCCTTAGGAAGCGACTGAGTGTTGACGAGTGTTTGGCCGCCGTCGATGAGTGTGGTGCGCCGATAGTTTCAATTCCCGGTGGCGAACCGCTGATCCATAAGGACATAACGCGAATTGTCGAAGGCATTGTGGCGCGCAAGAAGTTCGTTTATCTGTGTACTAACGCTCTCCTTTTGAGGCGTCGCATCGATGAATTCACGCCTTCACCCTATTTGACGTTTTCGGTGCATCTTGATGGCAATCGGGAACGACATGATGCTTCGGTATGTAGGCGGGGCGTTTTCGATAAGGTTGTCGATGTTGTCAAGTTGGCGCTCAAGAAAGGATTCCGCGTAACCCTGAACTGCACATTATTTCAAGGCGAATCTGCGAAAGAAGTAGCTGAGTTTTTGAGCTTTGCGATGGATCTTGGGGTGGAGGGCGTTACGATTTCGCCGGGTTACAGTTACCAGCATGCTCCGCAACAAGAAGTTTTCTTGCAGCGTGCTACAAGCAAACAGCTCTTTCGCGATATCTTCAAGCTCGGCAAGACCCGCAAGTGGCGTTTTAATCAGTCTGGACTCTTTCTCGATTTTCTTGCCGGCAATCAATCTTATCAATGTACACCGTGGGGCAATCCCACGCGCAATATCTTCGGCTGGCAGAAGCCGTGCTATCTGTTAGTTGACGAAGGGTATGCTCAAAGTTTCCAGGCGCTCATGGAAGAGACCGACTGGGATAGTTATGGCACCGGCCGCAATCCTAAGTGTGCGAACTGCATGGTACATTGCGGATTTGAGCCGACTGCGGTTGACGACACGTTCTCTCATCCCTTCAAGGCGCTGGGCGTGTTCTTGCGCGGCCCACGCGTCGAAGGTCCAATGGCCCCCGAATTGCCCACACGCTATCGCTCGTCGTCTGAACAAGGGCGCGAATCTGAAGTGGAGTCAACGCGCATTTCGAACGAAAATCGTGTCGCCTGAATGCGGGAAATCTATCTGGCCTTTTTAGGGGCGTTACCTTGGGTGGGCGTCCTGTTTGCGCCCTGGGGTCCGTGGCGAGTTCGCGAAGTCCTAGACTCGAAGGTTGACCCCCAACCTGTCGATTTTAGCGACATCACGGTCCTGATTCCCGCGCGCAATGAAGCGGTAACAGTACAGCCGATGCTGAGGGCGCTGGATGCCCAAGGCGCCGGTATGAAAATCGTGTTGATCGATGATCAATCCGATGACGACACGATACGGTTTGCGCGGGTGGCAACACAGAATCTGCAAATCGTTTCGGTTCATGCATTACCGACGGGCTGGAGTGGGAAATTGTGGGCGCTTGAACAGGGGCGTAAGTGCGTACATACGCCGTTCACGTTGTTGCTAGACGCGGATATTGAACTGCGCCCGGGTATTCTGGCGGCGCTGCGCGAACGGATGCAACACGATAACCTTGCATTGGTCTCACTTATGGCATCGTTACGTATGCAGTCGTTCTGGGAAAGGTTATTAATGCCCGCGTTCATCTATTTCTTCAAACTTTTGTATCCGTTCCATTTATCCAATATGCCACATTGCCGGCAAGTAGCCGCGGCGGCTGGTGGTTGTGTTCTGTTGCGAACACGGGTGCTTGAAGAGATTGGCGGTTTTCATTCTTTACGTGATACCTTGATTGATGACTGTACGCTTGCCGGGCGTGTCAAATCGTTGGGCTATCGTACGTGGGTGGGTCTTACTCATAGTGTTCGAAGCCTCCGCGCCTATGACGATCTCGCTGGGATCTGGAACATGGTCGCGCGTTCGGCCTTTACACAACTGCACTACTCGATTGTTAGATTGTTGGCGTGTACCGCGATCTTTATTGCAGCGTTTTGGATTCCGCCCGCGGCGCTGATGCTGCCGGACGCGGCCGTGAGAATGGTGGCCGCCACGACCTTGGGTGCTATGATGCTTAGTTACTTGCCGACGTTGCGATTCTACTCGCGCTCACCGGCATGGGCGTTGGCCATGCCCTTGATAGGGACACTCTATCTGGCAATGACATGGACCTCGGCTTTGCGGTATTGGTATGGACAGGGTTCTAGCTGGAAGGATAGAGTCTATACCAAGACGGTCGATTCTGGTTCTAGCTGATATCATTGCGATTATTGCGTGCTTGGAAGTGCGGTACCTTCGGCTTCCTGATTTCTGGTGATTAACGGCACAACGCCGATGCATGCGGTTTGAAAGGTGCTTGCCGACTGACCGGTCCTGATATTAAAAGCAATGGGTCTATAGCAAGGTAGCCCGTGGATAGCTGGCTTTGGATGGCCACTAGCAGAGGTGCACACTAGGTGAGACAGAAGCGGAGCCGATTTGTCTTGTTATTAACTGTGGCAATCCCCTTTTGGCTTAGCAGCATTTCCAACGTCGCCCATGCCGTTGGCGACGAGCAAGTTGCATCGGCCGCACCCACTCTACTCCACGACAAATTCAGCTACCCGCGGACGCCAATCACCGATGTTGAATTTACTGAGACGCATGGAGAAACCAAAAAGTATCGTGTCTTCTCCTTGTCGTTTCGATCGAGTGGAGAGAATGGGCAAGTCGGTAATCTCGTCACCGCGTTGTACTATCAAAGCAAACTGCCGGGAGCAAAGAGGGTTGTCATCGTTCTTCCCATCTGGGGCACGCACACCTACCCGTCTCGGAAAATGACCCAGAGTCTGCTCAAGTACAGCGACGGACAGATGAATGTATTGCGAATACTGGGTAAGGACTTTCTGTTTGACTGGACGGCCATGGGGTTGGCAACTAGCGAGGCGGGCCTCATCTCCCTGGCCAGGCGCATGGCGGAAAGAATTCGCACCCATGTTGTTGATATCCGACGATCGATTGACTGGGTTGAAGCACAGCCCGATGTCGACCCCAATCGAATCGGACTGGTGGGTTTCAGCATAGGTGCGTTCGTAGGTAGTCTCGTGGCTGCGAACGAACCGCGGCTGGCGGCTATCGTGTTAGCAATGGGAGGTGCGCACGTTCATGAAATGCTGACAACATGCTTTGGTCGAGCCGAGGCGGCGAGGGAGGCGATAATGTCTCGATTCGGTTGGACCACGGAGACATTGAAAAAGAAGATTGAAAAACCATTGGCACCAGTTGATCCGGCACGTTTGGCCGGTAGGGTTGATCCAAGCCGCGTGTTAATGTTTGACGCCGAGTATGATGAGTGTATGCCTAGCGCCGGCAGGGAGGCCCTGTGGCAGGCTATGGGGCGGCCGAAACGTGTCACCTGGCCATACGGTCACAAGATGTCCTTTATTATGATGACCTTTCTTGGCCTAAACCGGATGCGGCACGAGATCTACGATTTTTTGGAAGCGATGCTTTAGGAATTCAATCTAATTTGTCGGACAAAGTCATCGATCCTCGCTTAGTGAGTCGGATCCCTGCCGGATGTTGCCTGCGATACTAAAGAGATTGTTTTTTGTGGGTGCGATGGGGTTCATGAGCAACGCTACCGCCGACGTACGCACGTTGCTCATTGGCATCGATGCAATACCGTATGAAGTCGTGCGTAAGCTCACTGATCCAACGCTGGGGAAGCAAGCCGTGTTCAAGGGTTTAAAAGGTCCGGTTGCGGTCATCAATGCGTTCCCCACCGGCTCGTACGTGGCATGGACTGGGCTGTTGCGGCCGCTTGGTGTGGCCAAGGCCTTAGGTTACGAGGCCTGCCATTTTGACCGACAGCGAGCGGAACTCCGAGGTTGTTTCAGTTTGAAGACGGTGCGAGCCCCGTGGAAGCAAATGTTCGATTGGTATCTGAAAGGGATTGCGCGCAAGGCGATTGCTTATGGTTGGCCGAAGAAATATAGCGTATCCGAGATGGAACAGGGATTCGAGGCGTTCGAAGCGTCGGATAAAAAACTCTTTACTATGTATATCGTCTCTACCGATGGCCTTGGCCATGTCTACGGTCCTGAAGGATTATCCGATTTCCTGGGGAAGCTAGATCAAGGCTTAGCAGACTTGCGAGAACGCATGCCGGGCGAACCGTTTCGAACAGTGATCGTGTCAGACCACGGTATGGCAGGCGGTGAACCACTAAATAATACTTGGCCTCAAGCGAGAGACGCGCTCACGAAGGCCGGCTTTCACGTGTCGCGCTCACTTAGAAACAATAATGATGTTGTTATTGTTAAGTTTGGGCTACTTTCGAGTTTCGTCCTGTACACGAAAAAGGACATAGAGGCGAAGGTCGCATCGGTACTGGTGTCGGTACCCGGTGTCGACCTTTGTGTATTGCCACACGACCAGGGATGGCAAGTTGCCAGCGCTCGTGGAGATGCTCTGATTCAACGCAAACAAGGTCCGGCGGGTGAGCTGTGGTCATATCAAATATCGAGCGGAGATCCGCTGGATTACAGCTCTATTGTTGTTGGGCTCAAAGAAAGGGCGGCGGATGAAACTAAGACATGGTTTCCGGACGAGTGGTGGTTCGATGCTAGCAAGGAGCACTTTTATCCCGATGCTCTCTATCGCCTCGCCGAAGGTTTCGCGTTGGTGGAAAATCCAGCCTCGATCCTGTGCTCGAACAGTCTTGGCTATATGTTTGGATCACTGCTCACCGAGCGTGCCGCGATCCCAACTGTCGGTAGCCTCAAGTGGACACACGGTGCCCTTTACCGAGACGCTACGTTCGGTTTCTTGATGAGTGATATCCCGGACTGGCCTATCGTTGATGCGGTACGTTTCGATCGGGCGCTGGCGCCGCTTAGATCTATCGAGTAGGTACTCCTGTATAGGATAAGGGAACATCTCAATGGATTTACGGTCACAGGGAAAATTTCTGTCGACAACCTCGAGTCCTGGACAGTCGTGATAGTGCGGGGGAGAATAGGTGGCGAGGCGGCAAGGGAATTTGTACGCTTTATGCGTGGCCCGCCATCTGTAAATAACGGTTGGACCGATTGAAATGGCACAAGCGAAACTACATTTAAGCACTCCGCGATCGGACGAGGAATACCAACACCACATTCTACAGGGTGTGTCTCGCACCTTTGCGTTGACTATACCGCAGTTGCCAAAAGACTTATGTAGGGTCGTCGGGAATGCTTACTTATTGTGTCGCATTGCCGACACGATAGAAGACGAACCTGCCCTAACCGCCAGCCAGAAGCGTGAATTGTCCCTCCAGTTCATCAAGGTCGTAGATGGCGAAAAGTCGGCAGAGCAATTCGCATCTGAACTTCATGGACTGTTGTCTGAAAGTACGTTGGCAGCGGAGCGTGACCTGATCAAGAATGCGCCCGCTGTGCTTCGCGTGACCCACGGTTTCAACAAGAACCAGCGCAGGATACTTAGCCATTCTGTTGCCATTATGGCCAAAGGCATGTCGGCATTTCAGGCTAACAAGAGCCAGACGGGGCTTCAGGATTTGCCGGAGTTGGATAGCTATTGTTATCACGTTGCCGGTGTCGTTGGCGAAATGCTGACAGAGCTCTTTTGTGACTACTCACCTGAAATCGAAAAGAACAAGCAACCGATGCTTAAGCTGGCCGTGTCTTTTGGTCAGGGTTTGCAAATGACGAATATTCTTAAGGACGTGTGGGAAGATAAGACCCGGGGTGCCTGCTGGTTACCCCAGGATGTGTTCGAAAAATCCCGTTTCGACTTGAATGATTTGTCTAAGGATAGCTATCAAGCGTCGTTTGGTAATGGTCTTGGGGAATTAGTTGGTATTACGCGTGCGCATCTCAGGAATGCTCTAAGTTACACGTTGCTTATACCTAAGCGTGAAAAGGGGATACGCCGGTTTTGTCTATGGGCGCTAGGAATGGCTGTGCTTACGCTGCGCAAAATCCACAAGAACCCAGGGTTTACATCGGGACAGGAAGTGAAGATATCACGACGCAGTGTTAAGGTGACGGTAGGGCTGACTAGCCTGTTTGCGGGTAACGATCTTATGCTGAAGTGGTTATTCAATCTGGCGACGCTGGGGTTGCCGCGGCCGTCGTCGTACCCAGCGCCGCCGTCGCCGCGAATTCACCCGTACTCTATGCCCTAAAGAATATGCGAAACTCCGGTTATTCTCAGCCTAGACCCATGTTACCTCACTCAACCCGTGGTAAAATCTGTATAATTCGTTGTCCCACGGGCCGGCGTAGTATGATCGGTAGATGTTAGACCAAAGACCCAAACCACAACCTGTTCCACCGGCCGAACGTTGCCCGCCTGCAGATTCTGTCGAGGCTTCGCCACCATCGACTGAGTCCTCCGATGAACAACTGAGGGTAGCCATCGCAGCTGCCCGGGATGAGTTGTTATCGCAACAGCACGCGGATGGCTTCTGGTCTTTCGAGTTCGAAGCGGACTGCACGATCCCTGCCGAATATATCTTGATGATGCATTTTATGGATGAAATCGACGAAGAGATCGAGGCTAAGATCGCTGTCTACCTCCGTGAACACCAGGATAACGATGGCGGCTGGCACTTATATCCAGGTGGGGATTTTAATTTGAGTTGTACGGTCAAGGTCTACTACGCCTTGAAGCTAGCCGGCGATGATCCGGACGCACCACATATGCAAGCAGCACGCGAAGCGGTTCTTGCCCAAGGCGGCGCGGCTCGAAGCAACGTATTTACTCGAATTACGCTTGCATTGTTCGCACAAGTTCCTTGGCGCGCTGTTCCCTTTGTTCCGGTGGAGCTAATGTTATTACCACGTTGGTTTCCTGTGCATATCAGCAAGATTTCTTATTGGTCTCGCACCGTTACAATTCCACTGGCGATTCTTTGTAGTCTGAAGGCGCGGGCCAAGAATCCGAAGGGCGTGGGGATCCGAGAATTGTTTACGGTTCCGCCGGAAAAAGAGAAGCATTACTTTTCAATACGGTCGGGGCTTGATCATGCCGTGTTCGTGTCAGACCGCGTGGGGTACTTGCTCGAATCGTATATTCCACGTTGGTTGCGTCGACGTGCTATCAAGAAAGCCGAGAGTTGGTTTGTTGAACGGCTAAATGGCACCGATGGTCTGGGGGCGATATTCCCAGCTATGGTCAATGCCCACGAGGCGCTGGCGCTACTCGGCTATCCAGCCGATCATCCTTATCGAATCACTACCAAGGCGGCTTTGAAAAAGCTGTTGGTGATTCGTGAGACATCGGCCTATTGCCAGCCGTGTGTATCGCCGGTGTGGGATACGGGCCTCGCCTGTTTGACCCTGCACGAAATGAATGAAGGTCAACCTACGCCCGAGACCTTGCGTGCGCTGGACTGGCTCAAAGAGCGGCAACTGCTCGATCACCCCGGCGATTGGGGTGAGCATCGCCCAGAACTGCAGCCGGGTGGATGGCCTTTTCAGTTTGGCAACGCCCACTATCCCGATATCGACGATACGGCTGTGGTTGCCTGGGCCATGCATCAGACAAAAAACGAACGTTATCGTGAGTCGATATCACGAGCAGCAGAATGGCTGCGCGGCATGCAATCTAAGAACGGTGGTTTTGGGTCGTTTGATGCCGACAATACCTATTATTACCTCAACCTAGTTCCGTTTGCCGATCATGGTGCCTTGCTTGACCCGCCGACTAGTGACGTTAGTGCCCGTTGCCTTACTTTATTCGCGCAACTCGACGATCCTGCCTATGATTCGGCACAAATGCGTTGCCTGGAGTATCTGCGCCGGGAGCAAGAAAAAGACGGTTCTTGGTTTGGGCGCTGGGGAACGAATCATATTTACGGTACCTGGTCAGTATTGGCGGCATTGGAGCAAGTCGGTGAGTCGAAGATGGCGCCTGAGATTAGACGTGCGGCTGCGTGGCTGAAATGGGTGCAACGCCCCGATGGCGGTTGGGGCGAGAGCAATGATTCATACCGTGACCGGGGAATGATCGGTCAATCGGACACAAGCACCGCGTTTCAGACCGCATGGGCGATACTAGGGTTAATGGCCGCAGGTGAAACCGATTCCCCGGCGGTTCAACGCGGTGCTGAGTATCTCCTGAAGACGCAACAGCCGGGTGGTTTTTGGAAAGACGAAGCGTTTACTTGCCCGGGTTTCCCACGTGTCTTCTATCTAAAGTACCACGGGTACGAAAAATACTTCCCGCTGTGGGCGTTGGCGCGCTACTACAATTCGAGGAAACGAAAAGCGCGCTGATGCCTATCGGCATCATCGCCGCTTTACCAGCAGAAGCCCGTTGTCTCAGTGCTCGCCCAATCAAGCCCAATAACCTTACCGAGTTAGAGCATGGTGTTTTACTCTGGCAGTGTGGCGTTGGCGCCGAGCGTGCGCAGCAAGCGGCCCGATCCCTGCTAGATGCCGGCGCGACGGCACTGCTAAGTTGGGGCACGGCGGGGGGGTTGGATCCGGCCTTGTGTCCCGGAGACGTGGTTCTACCAGCAACCGTTGTGCCGAGCGCGGGTGTCGCATTGGAAGTTGATATAGCCTGGCATGCGCGTTTATGTAAGTGCCTGGCTGGTTCCAATATCAACACCGGCCCGTTGATACAAAGTCCGCAAGTTGTGGCCGAACCCGCCGACAAGGCCGAACTGTTTCAAAGTACAGAGGCGGTTGCTGTCGATATGGAAAGTGTGGCGATAGCGCAGGTATGCAAAGATGCCGGTAAATCGTTTATGGCGATACGCGCCATTGCTGATCCGGCTGGGCGAAGCATCCCCACCGCCGTGACCAAGGCTATGGATGTGAATGGCCGCGTAAGCCTCGCGAAGTTGGGTCAGGTCGTGCTCAGGACACCGCGGTTACTCACCCCATTATTACAATTGCGCAGAGATAGTCGCGCCGCTTATGCGACATTGACCCACATCGCGAAGCTAACCGGACCCAACCTACTGGCCAATTAGAATCTTCCCGAGCGTAGAGTAGATGAGCAACGGAACTTCTAAAGAAGTAATCTCCCGCCCCCCTTGTGGGGGAGGGAGGGGGATGGCGAGATGAAAACCCTGATCACCGGCGCGTCGGGGTTTGTTGGATCGGCCGTGGCCAGGCGGCTACTCGACGCCGGTCACGACGTACGTGTACTGGTACGCCCGCAAAGCGATCGTCGCAATATCGATGGGTTGGCGCTGGAGGTTGTGACCGGAGATCTTACCGATCGACCTTCTCTAGAGCGTGTAGTTGTTGGCTGTGATGCATTGTTTCATGTCGCTGCCGACTACCGGATGTGGGTGCCTGATCCAGATCGTATCTACAAGACCAACGTCACTGGTACGCGCGACCTTATGCAGGTGGCGGGCCAGGCGGGCGTCAAAAGGATTGTTTACACGAGCAGCGTTGCTACCCTCGGGCTCACCGCCGACGGTAGCGCGGCCGATGAGGATACGCCGGTAACGTTGGCCGATATGGTCGGTCACTATAAGCGTTCCAAGTTCCTGGCCGAGGAGGAAGTGCGGTGGCTTATTAAGCATGAAGGGCTACCAATCGTTATTGTCAATCCATCTACCCCGATCGGCCCCCGCGACGTCAGGCCCACGCCCACTGGCCGTATGATCGTCGACGCCCTAAACGGGCGCATGCCGGCTTATGTCGATACTGGGCTTAACTTGGTGCACGTCGACGACGTAGCGATCGGTCATCTACTCGCGTTCGAGCGCGGCAAGATCGGCGAACGCTATATTCTTGGGGCGCGCAACATGTCGTTAAAAGAGATTCTAGCTACCATTGCCGACATCACTGGACAACGCCCACCCAAGATCCGTCTGCCACATAGCCTTGTTATTCCTGTCGCCTATATCTCCCAGGTATGGGCACGGATTACCAAAGGCGGCGAGCCACGCATTACCGTCGACGGTGTGCGACTTTCGAAAAAGTACATGTTCTTTTCCGCCGAGAAGGCAAAGCGCGAATTAGGTTTGAGTCCGCGCCCGGTCGAGGAGGCCCTGCAAGAGGCCATTAGTTGGTTTCGCGAGAACGGTTATTGCCACTAATGCACCCCGTTTAGTCCCTAATTCAGTCGCCTTCGTCGACGACATACAATCGGGGCGCCGGCTCGGTAATTGCTCCTGCATTACTCTACCTTCCGACATCTGACCGCCAGGGATGGCCGCTCTCGCGCGTTCTGTGCTTCGCGGCACCTGCACGTCCAGGTGCAACGGTGGAAATTCAAAAGGATTGCTGGGAACAATCCTTGCCCTGTCGGTCGCCCGTACGCGGATGACTTTTGTTTCGGCCGATATGCGGGGACGCACTAATGCCGCGGGTGGATGACGGGCCGCAGGGCGCGGTGTCAGTACGATCGCATCTGTCCAACTAACACGCCCTGAATCTGAACGCGCTCGGGTGAATAGGCCATGGGTTCCATCGTGCTATTGGCAGGTAACAGCATCACTTCCCCCGGACGCTGGTCGATTCGTTTCAGGGTCGCTTCTTCGCCGTCAATCAAGGCGACAACGATTTCACCGTTGCGGGCGTAATCCCGTTTCTCAATCACCACCCAGTCATCGTTGAGGATGCCATCCTCTATCATGGAGTCGCCTTTGACTTGCAGTACGTAGCAAGGCTTGTCGCTGCGTAGGTTCGGGGGTACGTGCACATCTTCAGGATTCTCAATGGCTTCGATGGGTCGGCCAGCCGCGATGTAGCCGAGCAAAGGTAGCTGGTATTCCATCTGTTCTCGAACGGGTTCGCGCAATCGCACGCCCCGCTGTTTGCCATCCATGGGATCGATCAATCCGGCCTCGACCAGGGCCTGCACGTGTTTGTGCATGGAGCCACGGGAGCTTAAGCCCAGGGCCTGGCACAGCTCGTCTAACGTGGGCGGTTGGGTGAACGTGGGTTGATGCTGCCGCAGGTAGTCGTAGATGGCCTGCTGACGGCGGGTTAGGACTGGTTCTGCCATATCGCCTCGCTTATTCCGGCCCCATTGGCCGGTTTTGTTAGGGGGTTGTGCCCCGCCCGAAATGGGTTGTGTTCTCTATCGGTTCTATAGTATCATAACGAGAACGGATAGAGAACTACCTAACACCCATGAACGGGGCAATTCCACGATCAAAATAAGGAGCACGAAGATGTCTAGTTCGCCCGCAGCCACTTGTGAAATAATCGCCACCGAGCAAAAGCGCTCGCGTCGGTCCCGGTCCGAGCCGTCGTTCCCACCCCTGGAGCCAGTAATGGACAGCAACAAAAGCAAGGCCCTTAGCGCCGCCCTCGGCCAGATCGAGAAACAATTCGGTAAGGGCTCGGTAATGCGCCTTGGCGACTCGGACACCATCCAAAAAGTAGGCGTCATTTCCACCGGGTCGTTGAGCATCGACATTGCCCTTGGTATCGGCGGCCTGCCGCAGGGACGCGTGGCCGAAATCTACGGGCCGGAATCCTCGGGAAAGACAACACTGGCCCTGCATGTGGTCGCACAAGCGCAACGCAATGGCGGCACCGCCGCTTTCATCGATGCCGAGCACGCGCTGGACCCGTCCTATGCCCGAAAGCTTGGCGTCAATGTCGATGACCTGTTGGTCTCGCAACCGGATACCGGCGAGCAGGCCTTAGAGATTACAGACATGTTGGTGCGTTCGGGTGCGGTCGCTGTGGTGGTCATCGACTCTGTGGCTGCGCTCACGCCTAAGGCCGAGATCGAAGGCGAGATGGGTGATTCCCACATGGGTCTGCAGGCACGACTGATGTCGCAGGCGCTGCGCAAACTCACTGCCAATATTAAGCGTTCCAATACCTTGGTGGTTTTCATTAACCAGATCCGCATGAAGATTGGCGTGATGTTTGGTAACCCGGAGACCACAACCGGCGGTAATGCCCTTAAGTTTTATGCCTCCGTGCGGTTAGATATCCGTCGTATTGGCGCGATCAAGAAGGGCGATGAAGTCGTCGGTAACCAAACGAGGGTCAAGGTTGTAAAAAACAAGTTGGCACCACCCTTCAGGAAATGCGAATTTGACATCCTTTATGACGAAGGCATTTCCAAAGAGGGTGAGCTCATCGACCTGGGCGTCATCCATGGGATCGTCGACAAATCCGGTGCCTGGTATAGCTATAACAAGGATCGCATTGGTCAGGGTAAGGATACTGCCCGCCAGTTCCTTAAGGAGAATCCGGAAATCGCAGCGGAGATAGAAGGCCGTATTCGCGACACCCTCGATATCGGCGGACATACCGACTCTGACGCTGATGTCGATGCGTTAGAGGCCGAGGAGGCAGAGGCCTGAGACGTACCCCCACGGATAAACCCATCAGTCTGGCGCAGGTCAAACGTTTAGCGCTCGATCTACTTACGCGCCGCGAACACAGCCGGCACGAGCTGCATAGCAAACTGATTAGCAAGGGCTGCCCCGAGCACATAGCCGGGGAAGTCCTTGCTGACCTGGAGTCGTCGCGTTTACTATCTGATCGACGTTTTGCCGAGAACCTGGTGCAGACGCGCCGACAACGCGGCTATGGCCCGCTTCGTATTCAAAAGGAGATGCGCGACAAGAGTGTCGATGGTGAATTGATCCAGCGCAGTTTGGATGCCGGCGACCCGCAATGGGTAGAGCTCAGCAAACAGGTGCGGCGCAAGAGATTCGGCGACAAGCTACCCAGCAACTACGCGGAACGCGCCAAGCAGGCGCGCTTCTTACAATATCGTGGGTTTACGTTTGATCAAATACGATGTGTTTTCGATGTTAATGACTTAGAATGACTCTAAGAGAATGTCGAAAAAGTCCTTGCTGTGCTCCGCTATCCGGCTGCGCTGGCAAGGCCGGGGTTCGCCATCCGTGGCGAACCCGCTCAGCGGGATAAAGGTCCACTGGACCTTTATCTTGTTCCGCTTCGGCCCTGGACTTTTTCGACTCGCAAATCCATGTACCGCGCGCCCGCTCTGTTTTCCAGCAGCCAGCTAAGTCAGCAGTCATGAAGAGTACAGATATCCGCCAGCTTTTTCTGGATTACTTCAAGCGCCAGGATCACCAAATCGTGGCCTCCAGCCCACTCGTGCCCGCCAACGACCCAACGTTGTTGTTTACTAATGCCGGCATGGTGCAGTTCAAAGATGTGTTCTTAGGGTCTGACAAGCGCTCCTACAAGCGTGCCGTCACCGCGCAACGCTGTCTGCGCGTCGGCGGCAAACACAACGATCTCGAAAACGTCGGTTATACAGCACGCCATCATACGTTCTTTGAAATGCTTGGGAATTTCAGTTTCGGTGATTATTTCAAGCGTGACGGCATTGGTTTCGCTTGGGAGCTCATGACCCAAGACATGGGCCTGGCGCCCGATAAGCTTTGGGTCACGGTGTACGAAGAGGATGATGAAGCCGCCGATATCTGGTTAAACGAGATCGGCGTGCCCAAGAAACGTTTTGCTCGCATGGGGGCCGATAGCAACTTTTGGGCAATGGGCGATACCGGTCCTTGTGGACCATGTTCAGAGATTTTCTACGACCACGGTCCCGAGGTTGCCGGTAGTCCGCCGGGTAGCCGGGATGAAGACGGGGATCGCTACGTCGAGATTTGGAATCTCGTGTTCATGCAATTCAACCGAGACGCACGGGGCAGACTCGACCCGCTGCCGCGCCCATCGGTTGACACCGGCATGGGCCTGGAGCGTATCGCTGCTGTCTTGCAGGGCGTGCACAGCGTCTACGACATCGATCTCTTTCAAAGCCTGATGCAGGCGGCGGCGAAGATCGCGGGCATCGAAGACAGCGACAACAATTCGCTGCGCGTAATCGCCGATCATATTCGTGCCTGTGCGTTTCTCGTTGCCGACGGCGTCGTGCCTTCCAACGAGGGCCGTGGCTACGTCTTGCGGCGTATCATCCGCCGGGCTGCACGGCATGGTCATGAGCTCGGTTTGCGCGAACCGTTCTTCCACAGGCTCGTGGGTCCACTCGATACGGAAATGGGCCAGGCCTATCCAGAGCTGCCCAAGGCACGCAAGCAGATCGAGCGTGTGCTCAAGCAAGAGGAGACACGTTTTGCGGAGACCCTAGAACAGGGCATGAAGATCCTGAATGAGGATCTTGCCAACCTCTCGGGCAAGCAACTTTCCGGCGGGACCGCGTTCAAGCTCTACGATACCTATGGCTTCCCGCTGGATCTTACGGTGGACTATGCGCGTGAGCATGGAGTCGCCGTGGATATTGAGGGCTATGAAAGCGCGATGGCGGCGCAGCGCGAACGCGCCCGCGCTGGATCCACCTTTAAGATAGGGGCCACAAGTACGGTCAGCTTTGACACACATGTGAGAGCGATTGTTACAAAAGGAACTCGATTTACAGGTTATGAGACAACCCAAGATAAAGGGAAAGTGCAACACATCTTTGTCGGTGACCAAGAGGTTAAAAGTATCGGCGCCGGCCAGGACGGCGTGATCCATCTCGACCAAACCCCGTTCTATGCTGAAGCCGGCGGTCAGGTCGGTGACCAGGGCTGGCTGCGCACAAAGTCAGCAGCCTTTGTGGTGCAAGACACGCAGAAGATGCAGAAATCACACGCCCACATCGGTCGTGTCGAGAAAGGGGAGATCAAGGTGGGTGAAGTTGTGCGCGCGGAGGTCGACGCCACCATACGTCAAGCCACCGTCTACAATCATTCGGCCACCCACCTCTTGCACGCGGCCTTGAAAAAGACTTTGGGCCCGCACGTGATACAAAAGGGTTCTTTGGTTGAGGCGCCTAGGCTACGCTTCGACTTTTCGCATTTCGAGCCGGTAACGCCGACACAGCTCGAACAAATCGAGCGACTGGTTAACGATGAAATCCGCGCCAACCGCCTGGCAGACACCCGCCTTATGCCACTCGACGAAGCGCTGAAGTCGGGTGCGGAAGCCTTGTTCGGTGAGAAGTATGACGAGCAGGTGCGCGTGGTAGCGATGGGTGATTTCTCGACCGAACTTTGTGGAGGTACCCATGTAGCGCGTAGCGGCGATATCGGTCTATTCAAGATCGTGTCGGAAGGGGGCATCGCGGCCGGGGTCCGACGCATCGAGGCATTGACGGGGCAGGGTGCGCTCGATTACGTGCGGCAAACCGAAGCGCGCTTGCAGCGAATCGCGGAGAGGGTTAAGGGTAGCCCCGATGACGCCGAGCAAAAGGTCGAACAACTGGGCCTGCGCGTGCGCGCCTTGGAGAAGGATCTGGAAAACCTTCGTCGCCAGCTCGCAAGCGGTGCTGGTGTAGCGCTGGAGGAGCAAGCCAAGGAGATTGATGGCGTTAAGGTGCTGGCGGCGCGCTTGGATGGCGCCGATGCCAAAGGTCTGCGTGAGCAAGTCGATCGTCTTAAGGATAAGTTCGGTAGCGGTGCCATCGTGCTCGGTGCGGCCGAGGGCAACAAGGTAATCCTGGTGGCCGGCGTTACCAAGGACCTCACTAAACGTGTTCATGCTGGCAAGATGGTCAACGAAGTTGCCAGCCGAATCGGTGGTAAAGGTGGTGGGCGTCCAGATATGGCGCAGGCGGGCGGCAACGATCCATCCAAGCTCGACGCGGCGCTCGCTAACATCCCGGCTTGGATTGAGACCCAGCTCAATCCTTAGGCTTGAGCAGCGCTTATTCCAAGAATTAGGTAATCTCTCCCTTTACGCTTCAGGACGACGCCAATGGCGCTCATTGTGCAAAAGTATGGCGGTACCTCGGTCGCGGATACCGAGCGCATCAATGCGGTGGCTGACCGCGTTGCCCGCATGCGTGCGGCGGGCGACCTTATGGTGGTTGTGGTGTCGGCCATGAGCGGCGAGACCGATCGTTTGCTGAAGTTGGCCACCGAGGTTGATGACAATCCGTTAGCGCGTGAAGTGGACGTGCTATTGGCCACCGGTGAACAGGAGACGGCAGCCCTTTTGAGCATGGCCCTGCATCAGCGGAATTGTGATGCGCGGTCGTACATGGGTCATCAGGTTCACATTCTCACCGATAATTTCCACGGCAAGGCCCGTATTCGGGGTATCGATGGCGATCGCGTGCGTAAAGATCTGGACCGCGGCAGCGTGGTGGTCATTGCCGGTTTCCAGGGCGTGGATGAGGGAGGCAATATCACCACCCTGGGCCGCGGCGGATCGGATACGACGGCAGTGGCGATGGCGGCTGCCCTCAAGGCGGACGAATGTCAGATCTACACTGACGTCGATGGCATTTATACGGCTGATCCACGAATTGTGCCGGAGGCGCGCCGGCTCGATCGCGTCACGGTGGAGGAGATGCTGGAGTTGGCAAGTCTGGGCGCCAAAGTACTTCAGACCCGCTCCGTACAGTTCGCGGGTAAGTACAAGGTGCCGCTACGGGTCCTGTCGTCGTTCGAAGATGGCCCAGGAACACTCATAAGCTACGAGGAAAATGAGATGGAAGAGGCAGTAATCTCGGGGATCGCTTTTGCTCGCGATGAGGCCAAGCTCACAATTTTGGGGGTGCCGGATCAGCCCGGTGTGGCCTACAAGCTGTTCGACGATATCGCGGCCGCGAGTATTGAAGTGGATATGATCGTGCAGAACGTGGGCGCCGACGGGCTCACCGACGTCACCTTCACGGTCCAGCGTGCCGATTATGCCAAGGCTACCAATATACTGAAAAAAGTAGCCGAGGAGTTGTCGGCCCGAGAAGTTAAAGGCGATGACAAGATCGTAAAGATCTCCGTCATAGGGGTCGGGATGCGCTCGCATGCCGGCATTGCCAGCACGATGTTCCAGGCGTTGGCGCAGGAGGGCATTAATATCCAGATGATTTCGACATCAGAAATCAAGATTTCGGTGGTTGTGGACGAAAAGTACCTAGAATTGGGCGTTCGTGCCCTCCATACGGCCTTTGGTCTGGAGAAATCGCCCGAATCTAGCGACTAATCCCCGCTGGCATGGAACCTGCATACAGGCAGTCTATGTTAAGGGGGCGATAACCCGGGCCGAAAAATCGGCTTAACAACCGGCAGTCAGTCTGTTAAAACAGCAA
>CAXMNC010000236.1:0-23835 GCA_964194625.1 Acidiferrobacterales bacterium | reverse complement strand
AGAGGTATGTTTCGTTTTTACTGGAATCCTTACCGGGCGTAAGCCCCGCCGAACGCAGCCGCAGCTCCACGCGGGTCTGGATGCGGTCCTTAGTGAGGCCAATCCTGCGGGCATCGGCGCTAAGCTCCTCAACCAATACCGTTACGGATTTGTAGTTGGCCGTTTCTAGCCCGTTGTCCGACAGTGTCTGCGCACCCACCGGTGCGGAGATCAGTGCCAACAGCAAGATCGCTCGTTTCATCTGCTCCAAATCCTTACGCACTTGTAGTCATTCCTACGATTCCGGTCCGGGGTGAGAGAACAATCCTAATCCGCCTTGGGAGCATCGGCGGCTCTATAGGTGAGTCCTACCAGAGTGATGCTTTCTAACGTAAAACTAACCAGCCGGGGTGGAGCCCAGCGGAACCATGGTCGGGTTGAGTGACAAGTTAGACACTGCACGCGTAGTCTTGTTCTTCATCGGCTGAAGGCCTGTGGAAACGATGTACTGATTTGCGTTGCGGGAACTACAATTGTTTGGGTCTGCGACCCGGCCACGACCACACCAACGACCTTCATCGATCCATTCAGTACCGGCGAGCCGCTGTCCCCTGGTTCGGAGATTGCGGACGTAATAATTACGTCGTCAAGACGTACATCAGCGAAATCGGCGATATTGACGCTGCCATGTACCCCCTCCACGAATCCCTCTGAGACGCCCGATCTCGCGCTAGCCTTATAGACCTTCTGACCGAATTTCACACTGGAAGCGATCTCCAAAGCAGGATATCGGCCTTCTGGCAGTTTCAGTAGGGCAAGGAGATTAGCAGGGTTCTTATCGACTACCGCGGCACTCTTAATATTTTCCTCACCAGCAAGTTTCACGAACACCGTTTCATTGTCCCCTACCACGTTCGTGCCAGAAATAACAAACCCGTCTTTGCTGACCACAAACCCAGAGCCTCTGCTGATTGTTTCCCGCCCCACGAACACTTCTGTTACTCCCTGCAGCATCTCCCGCGGGCGTCTCAGCAATTCCTCAATAGCTTCTACGGGAGACTTCTCAACCAGTTCTGGTTTCACTTCTCCAAGCCTTTCAGGAGGCAGAATCTTTATGGCTCCTATTGGCGTCGAGATTTCAGTATGCCTGCCTTCCCAGGATTTGATTAGGCCTCTGATCGGTTTGATTAAGAACAGGAAGATTATAAAGGCAACGAAGGGCCAGGAGAAAACGATCCTGAGAACATCAAGAATAAGGTCGATGATGCCTTTTGTTTCCACAGTTTTAAGTGCGAAGTGAAATTTTCTAGTTCGCGGATGACACGCTTTGCTGTCTAACGATAATCGAGCGTCTCAATTTGCAATATATCTCCGCTCTGCAGTCACATCGTCGTTTAAGCAGCCTCCCTCACGATTCGCTGCACGGTGCCGGTGCCCGCGCCGGGGTTTTTTATTGCAGTTACTCATACTTGCATGGCCGCGTTTCATTGCGGGCTGCGTAATAGCCGGATTGAAATGCTAGTTCGAGTTTGCCCTCGTCCAGCGAATCATCGTAGGCAGAGGGCATCTGCTCTTTGACCACGCCTCGCCGGCTGCATTCGTCGGCAAGCCCCATGTCAAAGCCAACACGATAGGCCTCATCGAGCATCGCGGGGGAAGGCCCCGAATCACAACCGGCCAAAAGAAGGGCGGCCAGCGCCAGGGTTAAGTGTAACTGCCGTAGCAAGTCTAGATCTCCGGTCGCCTATCGTAAGTGAACGTTCATAGAGACACATGTCACACACCGACCGAGTTCCGCTCCGCCTTATCAATCTCTTGAGTAGTTTTCGCCCCTAACGAGAGTTAATTTGTGCGATGCTTTCGCAAGGCCATTGAGCCACTTAATGCAACTTTCCAGCCATTTTCGAGGGTCTTCATAGCACCCGCCTATCACCGGTCAAGAGCCGGCAAGCCCCCTTGGCGGTGACTTCCCGCAATTATCTGATTATGCGGGATTTATTGGTGGGCCGTGCAGGGCTCGAACCTGCGACCCGCTGATTAAGAGTCAGCTGCTCTGCCAACTGAGCTAACGGCCCATGTACTGGGGTGAGCGATGGGATTCGAACCCACGACAACCGGAATCACAATCCGGGACTCTAACCAGCTGAGCTACGCTCACCATAATCAATGAACACACTGGAGGCGCATTATACTCGCCACCGCGTTTATCACTCCACAAATCTGGCGCGCCCGACAGGAATCGAACCTGTAACCTACGGCTTAGCATACCACCACGGTTTTCACCGCCCCCAGGACGATGCACAGGGGTTCGTGGTCTGGACTATATCTTCGCCATCGCAGGCGGGACACGTATAGTCTCTACGGATCCCAACAGATCGATACTCAAGGATGGTCTATCGGTTTCCTCGGTATTGCCATCGCCGTTACGCGTTAAGGGTCTACCGATACAGTGTCCTCCACTTTAAGGGTTCCGGTTTCCCCCCAAAGGCTCCTATCGTTGCGGTCTCACCGCAACAGCAAAAGGCCGTTGCTCTTTCCAATTGAGCTACGGGCGCTAGATGGTCGGGGTAGAGGGATTTGAACCCCCGACTCCCTGCTCCCAAAGCAGGTGCGCTACCAGGCTGCGCCATACCCCGTGCAATCGATAAGACGACGCAAGGCGTTGAAATATAAGTGCCCAGTACTGGGTCGTCAATGCCGCAAGCAAACTGGACACCTAATCGAGATCCGATCTCTTATGGTAAGCTCTCGCCCAACCGCCAATGATCCCACTGCACGACGATAATCCGACCACCATCCGCCCCTACGTGACGGTCGCCGTTATCGTCATCTGCGGTGTCGCCTTTCTGTGGCAATTCTCCTCTGGCCCACAGGGACAGCAGGATATCGCTTATAGTTTCGGTGCGGTGCCGGCTGTGTTGTTTGGCCACGCCCAACTATCGCCCGAGCTATATTTCATTCCGGCGTCACTTACCGTGTTCTCATCGATGTTCTTACACGGGGGTTGGATGCACCTTATCGGCAATATGCTTTATCTGTGGATATTCGGTAATAACGTCGAAGACAGCATGGGGCATGTCCGTTTCGTGGTGTTCTATCTCGTGTGTGGCATCGCGGCTGTGTTCGCGCACGCCTTGCCCAACGCTGAGTCTCCGATCCCAATGATCGGCGCAAGCGGCGCCATCTCCGGTATTTTGGGCGCATATTTGCTCTTGCACCCGCATGCCCGCGTACTGGTACTCATCCCGCTTGGTATCTTTTTCCACACGATGCGCCTAAAAGCGATGTGGGTCTTAGGTTTTTGGATAGTTTTGCAACTGGCCAGCTCCGCGTTTGCTGATCCAAGTAAGGGTGGCGTTGCGTTTGGCGCCCACATCGGTGGTTTCGTAGCTGGTCTCGCCTTGATTCCATTTTTCAAATACCGGAAGGTACCACTATTGTCGCGTCGTACTGGTAGCGGCCTCAAATATCGGAAATAAGCATATGCAGCATTACCTAGACCTTATGCGATTCGTGCTCGACCACGGTTTTGACAAGAAGGACCGTACTGGTACCGGAACCAAGAGCATATTCGGCTACCAACTTCGCTTCGATCTCGCGGAGGGTTTCCCAGCCGTCACCACCAAGAAGCTGCATATGAAGTCCATCATTTACGAGTTGTTGTGGTTTCTGCGGGGCGATACCAACGTGCGCTACCTGCAGGATAACGGCGTAGCCATCTGGGACGAATGGGCTAACGATGAGGGGGAATTAGGTCCCGTCTATGGTGCGCAATGGCGATCGTGGCCAACGCCCGACGGACGACACATCGATCAGATTAGCCAGGTCCTACAGGAGATTAAGCGGAATCCTGATTCGCGCCGATTATTCGTGAGCGCCTGGAACGTCGCAGAACTGGAACGTATGGCACTACCACCTTGTCATGCTTTTTTTCAGTTCTATGTCGCCGACAATCGTCTATCGTGTCAACTTTATCAACGTAGCGCTGATATATTCCTGGGGCTGCCCTTTAACATCGCATCGTACTCCTTATTGACGATGATGGTCGCCCAAGTAACCGGGTTGCGGCCGGGAGAGTTTATTCACACGCTCGGTGACGCCCATGTATACGTTAATCACTTCGAGCAAGCGCACGCGCAACTTGCGCGCACACCGAGACCATTGCCGCATATGCAATTGAATCCAGACAGAACTTCGCTTTTCGAGTTCGACTACAACGACTTCACGTTGTTGGGTTACGACCCCCACCCCGCACTCAAAGCACCCGTGGCAGTCTGAGGTTCGCGACTTAATAATTTCTATTCAGTACAGGCTCCATTCATCCGAGGAACCATTGCCAACACCAAGGATCTGTTTGATCGTCGCCATGGCGGAGAATGGTGTGGTTGGCATCGACAATGCCCTACCCTGGCACTTACCTGCGGACCTTAAACACTTTCGCGACCTGACAACCGGTCACCATATACTCATGGGCCGAAAGACCTGGGAGTCACTGGGCAAGCCGTTGGCAAATCGAATCAACATCGTTCTCACGTCACAGCCTGACCGGTTGACAGGCGGTTGCGTCGCCGTGTCTTCTATTGAGGCGGCTCTAGACATCGCCCGCGAGGATTCGGAGCTTTTTGTAATAGGTGGCGCCAACCTATACGCTCAGATGCTGCCGTCAGCGCAGCGACTTTACCTAACATTCGTTCACGCATGCGTCGAGGGTGACACATGGTTTCCCGATTTGACATGGAGTGATTGGCAGGAATTGGAACGACATACGCACGATGCCGATGCAAGACATCGCTATGCCTTCAGTCTTATTACCTTAGAGAGGAAGCGTTGAGATTTTGTTCTTTCGCAGGTCTTGCTCAGCCAAGTTGAGCTGCCAGCTCGGCCGCTTGCTTCTTCTGTTCGTCGTTACCTTCGGCAAGAACCTCATCAAGGATACTGCGGGCACCCTCGGCATCACCCATATCGACATAGGCCTTGGCCAAATCGAGTTTGGTGGCTGTCTCATCCCACTGTTGCGAATCATCGGTGGAGGGGCCTGCATCGGCGGCCACTTCGGCAACCGCCTCCTCAGCTGAATCTGAATCAAGGTCCCACTGAACATCACCGCTGTCGGTGGCGACATCGACGGCGGCGCTAACATCCTCGGCCACGGCTAGATCGCCTTCGCCCGTACCCTCACTGATATCGAAGTCGACCCCTGCATCCGCCGAACCGTCAAGGTCGAGCGCTGCGACCCCAGCGTCATCCTCCAACCCCATGCCAGCCACGTCGTCAGCCGTATCTGAGAAGGTGGGATCAGCACTGATCGACGGCTTCTCGGCAATGGCCGGCTCGTCGGGGGTGATTGCCACGTCGGTATCCATATTTAGGTCAAACTCGAGACCGATATCGGTCGGCGCATCGACTTCACCATCGTCGGTGCCCATATTGAGGTCAAGGCCGGCATCAGCAGCATCCATATCAAGCCCCATGTCGGCGGCCGGCGCCTCTTCAGGAGCCTCAAAGTCCATCGCCAGCTCAGGCGCTGCAGATGCGGCTTCTGGCAGCGCAGTGGGTATGGGCTCCTCGGTCGGGAACTCGGCCACGGGCGCCCCGACTTGAAACATAGGATTATCGGGATTGAGCTTGCGACCCATTTCCGCCACCGTGTTCCAAAGCTCACCGCCGCGGCCCTCTTGTGCTGCATACAGCTCTTCCGCCATGGTCTCGAACGCGGCAACGTCGTTGCGCGCATGATAGATTTCAAGCAGCTTCACTTTGAGCTCTTGGCGACTCGGATCTCTAGTAACGGCTTCCTTAAGAATCTCCTCTGCCTGCTCGTCACGGCCGTAGGCGAGATATACCTCGGTCTCTGCCAACGGGTCGACTTCGTCGGTGGAAATGTTACCCATACCGCCCTGACTAAAGTCACTTAGGAATGAAGTGTTACCGGCGGTAGATGTGGTGCTGGCTGCACTCTGGCCACCACTTTCGGTCGTCGCCACCTCTTCGGTCGTGACGCCGGTATCGGTAAGAATGCTTTCCTCGAACTCGGCTTCGGCCTGGCGTCGACGCCGGAAATATGTGAGCCCAACCAGGAGGAACGCCAAGGCGACTACGCCGCCGACGGCCATCGTCACATTATCGCCAGCAAAGCCGCCGAGGATGTCCTGAATCTTGGCCATGATGCCTTGTTCAGGCTCCGGTGGCGGGGCGACGATGCGTTTTTTTGGCAGTGCTGCTTTCTTTGTGTCCGGCGTTTTTGCCGTCGCAGTTTTCGCAGGTTCTGCTGTAACCTTAGGGTCGGCAGCCGCAACCTTTACTTCCTCTGGTTTCTTCTCCATGGCGGCGTCAGCCGGCTCGGCGGGCTGCGTTGGTGTCGTTTGCGTGTCTGAACCTTGCGCCTTGGCAAGTGACTCATTCTCGATTTCGATAAGCCGTTTTTGTTTTTCGATCTGTGTTTCTACCTCACCGATCTGCTTACTCAGATCCTCTTGCTCCATTTGCTTGGATTCAAGCGCCTCCTCAAGCGTGGTCGCGCGTTCAGCCAGGGCCAATCGCTCCGCGTCAGTCGTATCCGTAGCGCCTTCACCTTCGGCGACCTTAGCCGCTTCACTACCTTCACGCTTAATGACAGCACGAACGATCTTTAATAAGTCACCCGGCGGTTTAGCCTTGGCCGCAAGCGCAGCCGTACCAGCGCTGTCGGCAACCTTTTCTTCTTGCGGCGGCACGAGTGGTTCTTGTATCTCGGGCTGCGTCGCCGTTTCTGGTTCCATCGCTTCTTCGACCGGCTGCTCCGCCACCTTGATTTCTTCCGCCATCGGTTCGGACGGCGTTTCAGCTAGTGGCTCTGCACTCTCCTCGGCCTGCGACATTGCGGGTTCTGCTACTGCCGGTTCCGCCACTTCGATCGCACCGCTTGCACGGGCCAGCTGTACCTTGTAGTCCTGCCATTCGCTGTATTGAGCCACAAACACCTTGCGTGCGTCGCGCACGGCGAGCTGATCAAGCGTCTCGCGATCGGGTATGCGTAGTATCTTGCCGGCGTAAACGTTATTGACATTATTGCGGAAGAACGCATCGGGGTTTGTTTCAAACAGCGCCATGATTACTTGTTCACGGGTCAAGGTCGGATCGAGATTAATTTGTTCTGCAATACCCCACAGCGTGTCACCACGTTGCACTTCGTACTCGCCGATGTTGGCCCAATCGGAGCCGCTACCCATCATCATTCCCCCGGGTTGAACCGCCGTGGGCCCAGCCGTGTCATCGAGTGGCAACGGCTCAACGAACTGGTCGGCGGATTCGGCCACCGCAACATCGGGGGCTTCTTCGACCATGGGCCAACCATCTTCGGGCGACATCGCTACCGAATCATCGCCGACATCCGGCCCGAGCGCCTCGATCTGAGGCTCCGCCGGTGGCATCGGTTCCATGGCTTCAATAAGCGCCGCGTCCTCGGCAACCTCGGGCGCCGCCTCTATGATCGCTTCTGGCGCAGGCTCGGGCGCCATTTCTGCAACCTGGGTTTCGGCCTGCAGTGTGGGCTCAGGTATAAGCGGCTGCACGACAGCTTCGCTCGGTTGGGTCATCACCAGTTCCGGGGCCGGCGTTTGTGGCGCCTGAATCTTCGGCGGCTTGCTCGCTACCAAATAAGGTGGGTCTATGAGAGCGGTGAACTCCCGAACCAGGCGACCCCCGGCCCATTCAACCTGCAACAGGAAGTGTAGAAACGGTTCTCTTATTGGCTGCTCGGTCTGTAACTGTAGAAAAGAGCGGCCATCGAGGCGCTTCGCTAAGGTGAACTTGATACCTGCTAGGTAGGGGAGCTTTTCAATGTCGGCGCCGTCAAAGTCTGCCCGTGATGCCAGACCAATATTGAGGCTCTTTAACTCTCGTTTGCTGATCGCAGTAAAATCGATCTCGGCATTCAGAGACTCGTTCAGCGCCGAGTTTACGCGAAGGTTGCCAAGACCAAGCGCATGAACCACGCCAGGCGCCATGGCGATCACAGCACCCAAAATAAAGAGCTGCGCCGCCCTAGCCCCTAACTTGGTCGGTCGGTTTACGTACATCACCCCTGATTTACGCAGTCTCTTATGCGCCTCGCTCGGCTAATTGTAGCTTATATTACTGACAGTTATACTACTATGCTAGTAATGGTCTTTATAAACCTCTAATAACTATAGTTTATAAATAGTCTTTTACCAAATGCTCGGCAATCTGAATACTATTCAGGGCGGCCCCCTTGCGGAGGTTATCGGCCACCACCCACAGATCTAAACCTCGGGGGTGGGAGATGTCCTCGCGTATACGGCCGACAAAGACACTGTCGTCTCCGGCGGATTCAGTGACCGCGGTCGGGTACCCGCCAGGCTTACGATTATCCAAAACTTTTACGCCTGGCGCCTTCATGAGCAGCTTTCGTGCCGCCCCAGCTGTAATTTTCTCGCGGGTCTCGATATGGATCGCCTCCGAATGGCCGTAAAAAACGGGCACCCGCACGGTCGTGGCGTTTACCCTGATGCTGTCGTCCCCGAGTACCTTCTGCGTCTCCCAGACAAGTTTCATCTCTTCTTTGGTATAGCCGTTGTCTTGGAACTCATCAATGTGGGGTAGCGCATTAAAGGCGATCTGCTTGGGGTGAACCCGGGCATCCACCGGCTTGCCGCTCAACAGGGCCGCCGTCTGTGCCGCCAGCTCGTCGATCGCCCTTTTACCCGCCCCTGAGACCGCCTGGTAGGTGCACACATTAATGCGCTCTATACCCACCGCATCATAGATGGGCTTAAGGGCCACCACCATCTGGATGGTGGAACAATTAGGGTTGGCGATAATGCCCCGATTCTCATAGTCGGCGATGGCGTCGGGGTTTACCTCTGGTATGACTAATGGAACATCGTGGTCGTAACGAAACTTGGACGTATTGTCGATCACCACACAACCGGCAGCAGCGGCCTCGGGGGCGTACTGGGCCGACACCGAGGCGCCGGCCGAAAACAGGCCGACTTGCACAGCCCCGAAATCAAACGTGCTAGCGTCTTGGGTGGTCAGTAGTTTGTTACCGAACTTCACGTCCGAACCGGCAGAACGGCTGGAGGCCAGCGCGTGAACAGAGGCAACTGGAAACTGACGTTCCGCAAGAATGGACAACATGGCTTCACCCACGGCACCGGTGGCACCGAGTACCGCTATATCAAACTTCTTACTCATCGAGGCAATCTCATAAACGCGTTGGGGGTTAAAAGGGGTTAATTAGCCGCTACCGCCTGAACAACCGCATCTCCCATCTCGCTGGTGCTTACCTGCCGACCGACATCACGGAAGATATCGGCAGTGCGCAAACCCGCATCAAGCGCCTGTAAGATAGCCCGCTCTATGCGCTTGGCCATCTCTGGCTCGTCCAATGAATAGCGCAACAACATGGCGGTGGAGAGAATAGTCGCCAGTGGATTGGCCAGGCCTTGACCCGTGATGTCAGGTGCGGATCCGTGCACCGGCTCATAGAGTCCCTTTCCTTGGGTGTCTAGCGATGCCGACGGCAACATACCAATGGAGCCAGTCAACATGGCGGCGGCATCGGATAGGATGTCGCCAAACATATTACCGGTGACGATAACGTCGAATTGCTTGGGCGCCCTCACCAGTTGCATAGCCGCATTGTCGACATACATATGACTCAAGGTCACATCGGGATACTCGCTACCTAGCTCAGTCACCACTTCGCGCCACAATACACTGCTCTCGAGCACGTTGGCCTTGTCAACCGAACACAGCCTGCCGCTACGCTTGCCGGCGATACCAAAGGCGGAGTGGGCAATGCGCTTGATCTCAGACTCCGAATAAACCAGCGTGTTGTAACCTTGGCGTTCACCATTCTCGAGCGTACGCACACCGCGTGGCTGACCAAAATAAATCCCGCCGGTGAGTTCGCGCACGATCATGATGTCGAGATCGGCGACTACCTCTGCCTTCAAACTCGATGCATCGGCGAGTTGCGGGTACAAGATGGTTGGGCGTAGGTTCGAAAACAACACCAGCTCCGAACGTAGGCGTAACAATGCCTTTTCCGGTCGCAAGTCGGTATCGAGTTGATCCCATTTAGGCCCGCCAACCGCGCCCAACAATATGGCATCAGCCGCGCGCGCCAACGCCAACGTTTTGTCGGGTAGCGTCGTGCCATGGGCATCGTAGGCGGCACCGCCCACGGGGGCATGCTCGAGCTCTATATCAAGGCCGTGATCCTGGCGCAGACACTCTAATACCTTCACCGCCTCGGCGACGATCTCCGGCCCGATTCCATCGCCCGGTAGTATTGCTATCTTCTTACTCATACACCAAGTGGGAAGTGACAAGTGTGAAGTAGCAAGGACGGTATCATGGTCTCGACTCAGTAGTTACTTGCCACTTGCCGCTTGCTACTTTCTACTGATTAGGAAATAGCCAGGGTGCTTCGCTACGTCGACGTTGCTCGTAGGCTTCGATGTCTTGTCGATGTTGCAAGGTAAGGCCGATATCGTCGAGGCCATCCAACAGGCACCGCTTACGAAATCCATCGACATCGAACTTAAACACGTCGCCATCCGGTGGCGTCACCGTCTGCGCCGACAAATCGATATCCAAGCTGTAGCCCGGTCTTGCGTCGGTCTCTTTGAATAACTGATCCATTGCATTCTCTTCTAATACCACCGGCAACATACCGTTCTTGAAACAGTTGTTGTAAAAGATATCGGCGAAGCTTGGCGCCACCACCGCGCGTATGCCGTAGTCCTGTAATGCCCACACTGCGTGCTCGCGCGAAGAACCACAGCCGAAGTTGGCGCGCGCAATCAAGATCTGTGCGCCCCGATAGCGCTCGTCATTCAGTACAAAATCCGGATTCAATGGGCGCTTGCTATTGTCCACACCCAGTTCACCATGATCCAAGTAGCGCCAGGCGTCAAACAGGTTGGGACCGAACCCAGTACGGTGAATCGATTTCAGAAACTGCTTTGGAATAATCGCGTCGGTATCGACATTCGATCGATCTAGAGGCACCACAAGTCCAGTCAGCTTTTCGAATTTCTGCATTAGCTCCACTCTCGAACGTCGACAAAATGGCCGGCGATCGCCGCGGCGGCGGCCATGGCCGGGCTTACGAGATGAGTACGCCCGCCCTGCCCTTGCCGGCCCTCAAAGTTGCGATTCGAGGTCGATGCGCAACGCTCACCGCTCTCTAGCCGATCGTCGTTCATGGCCAAGCACATGGAACAACCGGGTTCGCGCCACTCGAATCCCGCCTCGCGGAAGATTTTATCCAAACCTTCAGATTCAGCTTGCTGTTTCACCAATCCCGACCCCGGCACCACCATCGCCTGCTTGAGACTGGCGGCAACCTTGTGGCCGCGAATGACATCGGCCGCGGCACGGAGATCTTCAATGCGCGAATTGGCGCAAGAGCCGATAAATACCTTGTCGAGTGGAATATCTTCTACCGCCATGCCGGGCTGTAGATCCATGTATTCAAGTGCGCGCTGCATACCTTCTCGCTTGATCACGTCGCCTTCTTCTTCCGGATCGGGCACACGACCGTCTACCGGCACCACCATTTCTGGTGACGTACCCCAGGTCACTTGCGGTTTAATGGTAGTGGCGTCGACATGTACGGTACGGTCGAATACGGCGTCGTCGTCGCTCTTTAGATCCTGCCATGCCTGCACCGCTTGCTCCCAAAGTCTGCCTTTGGGCGCAAACGGACGACCGCGCACATACTCTATTGTCTTGTCGTCGGCTGCAATGAAGCCCGCACGCGCACCCGCTTCGATGCTCATGTTGCAAACGGTCATGCGGCCTTCCATAGACAAGGCGCGGATGGCGTCGCCAGCGAATTCCAGCGTATGCCCGGCGCCCCCAGCCGTACCGATTTCGCCAATCACCGCGAGCACAATATCCTTACCGGTTACACCCGCACCCACTTGATTGTCGATGATGATGCGCATGTTACCGGATTTCTTTTGAATCAAGCATTGCGTCGCCAGCACGTGTTCGACCTCGGAGGTGCCGATACCGAAAGCCAGGGCACCAAAGGCACCGTGCGTGGAGGTGTGCGAGTCACCACACACCACAGTCATGCCGGGCAAGGTGGCGCCTTGCTCGGGGCCGATGATGTGCACAATGCCTTGGCGAAGATCGTTCATATCGAACTCAGTAATGCCGTACTCCTGGCAGTTACTGTCCAAGGTCTCGACCTGTATGCGTGAAACCGGGTCACCGATACCCTGACTGCGATCCGTCGTCGGCACGTTGTGGTCGGCCACCGCCAGGACGGCATCGATGCGCCAAGGTCGGCGGTTGGCCAGCCGCAGGCCCTCGAACGCCTGCGGTGAGGTCACTTCATGGACTAGGTGGCGATCTATATAGAGTAAGGTGGTGCCATCGGGATCGCTGCGAACCACATGGGCATCCCAAACCTTGTCGTACAGCGTCTTTCCAGTCATGGCGGCATTACCGATCAGGTGTTGTGGTTAGACTATTTGAGCTGTATAAATAACTCCAATTCATATTCATCATAGGATCGATTCCTATTCGTTATGGACTTTGAGGCCTTGCGCGCCTTCGTGGCCGTTGCCGAAACTGGCTCATTCTCACGGGCGGCGGCGCAAATCTACCTGACCCAACCGGCGGTCAGCAAGCGCATAGGCACCCTTGAGGCCGAGCTAGGGACGCGGTTATTCGACCGCATCGGGCGCGGCATCCACTTGACGGAGGCCGGGCGCACGCTACTGGTCCGCGCCCAGACAATACTGAGCCAAGTCGAGGATGCCAAGCGTAGTCTGCCGGCGCAATCGGGGCTGGTCAGCGGTGAACTATCCATGGCGACTAGCCATCATGTAGGCCTACACCGTCTGCCCACGGTGCTAAAGCGCTTCCACGAGGCCTATCCAAAAGTGAGCCTGGACCTACACTTCATGGACTCCGAAGTCGCATGCACGGCGATCCAGCAAGGGCAGCTTGAACTGGCGGTGGTTACACTCCCCCCTAGGGACTATGCCAAAATCCAGCGCGTCCGAGTCTGGGACGATCCACTCGAGATCGTTGTCGGGCGATCGCATCCGCTGGCCCGGCGAACGCGGATCAAAGCCACCAATTTGGTCGAGTACCCGGCTATCTTGCCCGGCCCTGGCACTTATACCCGTGAGATTGTTCTGGCCGCACTCGCGCCCATACGCCATGAACTCAATGTGGCCATGTCAACCAATTACCTAGAGGTATTAAGAATGCTGGCCGGTATTGGCCTCGGCTGGAGTGCGCTGCCACGCACCATGATTGACGATGAGCTGAAAGTAGTTCACATTGATGGCGTGCACATTCGGCGCGAATTGGGTATTGTCTTGCACCGTGCCCGCACATTATCGAACGCGGGCGAGGCCATGATTGCCACGATTAAAGAAGAAGCGTCATGAACTTCAAACAGCTATTGCAGCATCTCGAGGAGTGTCTCGGCTATCATCAGGTACCGGTGAACCCGTCTGCCACCAGCGCCCGGGATGTGTTCGAGTCCTCACCGCTACACCACGAGTTAATGACGGAACTCATAAAGGCCATCTATCTAGAGAATGGCTGCCGCCACTTGACCGATCCGATTAAACGAAAACCAACCTTCAAGGCCATGACGCCGATACGGCTTAAGGTATTGCGTTCGTCACAAACCGATGTCGATGCGTTTCAGTTGATTGACGCGTTGTGCACCGCCGTCGACCAGGCGTTTAGGAAAGAAGACGGGCAGGAAAACGGGGAGAAGCGACAACCCAAGCACGCGACCGACGACCCCCCGAAAGCGGATGTCATACAACTAGATAATTTCCGCTACCGGCGTTTTAAACATCTCGCCTAACACCTCACCGAGACAAGTCTTAGTTCTTTTTGGTTGAAGCGCTCACCGATGATGTCGTTTCGACATCGATATTTTGTGCCCGGTGGCGTAGCGCGTGATCCATAAGCACAATGGCAAGCATGGCCTCAGCAATCGGTGTGGCACGGATGCCGACGCAAGGGTCGTGGCGCCCGGTGGTAACGATGTCGGTCTGATCGCCGTTCACGTTTACGGTGCGTCCCGGTATGCGGATACTGGAGGTTGGCTTAAGCGCAATACTGGCAACGATGTCTTGGCCAGTAGAAATACCGCCGAGAATACCGCCGGCATCATTGCTTAGAAATCCGTCCGGCGTAATCTCGTCGCGGTGTTCACTACCCCGCTGTTCGATAGAGGCAAAACCGGCACCGATCTCCACACCCTTAACCGCGTTAATGCTGATTAAGGCGCGTGCGATCTCGGCGTCTAGTTTGTCGAAAACGGGCTCACCCAAACCCACCGGCACGCCGCTGGCGACCACGTTGATGCGGGCCCCAATGGAATCGCCGTCTTTGCGCAGCTTATCTATATAAGACTCCATTTCCTTTACCTTGCCGGCATCCGGGCAAAAGAAAGGATTGCGCTCGACTTCGTCCCAGTCAAGGTTTTCGGCTTTTATCGCGCCGAGCTGGGCAAGATAGCCGCGGACGGTTATGCCGTAACGTAGGTGCAAATATTTTTTGGCAATGGCGCCGGCGGCGACCCGCATTGTGGTTTCGCGCGCCGAGGCACGACCGCCGCCGCGATAGTCGCGGATACCATACTTTTGTTGATACACATAGTCGGCATGGCCCGGCCGAAAGCGATCCATGATCTTGGAGTAATCCTTAGGCCGGGCATCGGTGTTGTGAACAATCAATCCGATAGGCGTACCAGTCGTTTGCCCTTCGAACACACCGGATAGGATTTCCACCCTATCCTCTTCACGACGTTGGGTCGTGTAGCGCGTCTTTCCCGGCCGGCGCCGATCGAGATCGGGTTGGATGTCGGCTTCAGACAACTCGAGCCCTGGCGGACAGCCGTCGACCACACAACCCAAGGCCTTGCCGTGACTCTCGCCAAAGGTCGTAACCGAGAACAACCTACCAAAGGTATTTCCAGACATGGGTTGATGTTAGCGGATGCTGGGGCCGTACACAAAAGACGATCAGCCGCAATTTTTCGGATAGAGCTTCATAGGCGTCAGCGCTATCGTTGAGTCGACGCGTGTTTGGACTTGGCGACGATCCAGGCAATACCCACGCCAGCCATGACCGCATAGTCGCGTTTAACCAACGGGCTATCTCCAAACTTGGCGCCAGAGAGGTCGTCGTAACGGGCGAATGCGCCAAGCCAGTATTGTGGGAATCGCTTAGTCGCGACAAACGTCAAACGAACGCCCCCATAGCCGGACTCGGCGTCAAACGTCGGACGCCCGAGCCGTGCAAAGGCAGGCGTCACTTCATAATAATAGTCATGATACTTCTCGGTCGCGTAGATCGGTCCAATCGCCGTGGTCACATCCCAACCAGGTGATTCGCGGCTATCGAATTCGAACTTAAGGTTCGGTGAAAACAGCGTGCCTATTCTGTCGAAGTCAGAACCGTCAACAGCGAAAACACCGCGCAACGGCAGCGCCAGCGAGACCCTACGGTGACGTTCCGGATCGCGCCATAGCATCACCTCGAGTACCGGTCCCAGTTGAAGCACGGGGTCGAGATCGGGCATGCCGATGCGCGCATCGTTATCATCGCTATCTACCCCCGGCGCGACGGCCACGCTCAAACCCAATTTGAGGCGATTGGTTTTAAATAGTATCCCGTCCCTGTCAATTTCCAGCCGTTCGCCGCGGTACTTAAAGTACGGGAAGGGAACAAGATAACCCCGCTGTTCGTCGGAACCCCGGTAATCCGGGAGCGAGAACCCGGCTGGCCCAATTCCGAATTCCCACCGCGGCAATGTTTCTGCGCGGGCCGGTGGCACTAACTGCAAACCAATCACCGCGCATACAATCCAAAACAAAACGCGCATACAGATCCCTGACAAAACAAACAACCGTGGAACATGTCTTATACTTGAAATGGGGATGACATGCCATTTCAGGACGCGAAGTCACCACCAAACTCAATGAACTTGAAGATCGCCAGACTTTTCCTAACGGGGTGCAAATTGCGCTTATGGACGCTGGCCTTGGCCATAGGCTTAACGTTCTCGCCTGTCCTAGCGTTCGCGCACGTCAGCGAGCTTAGCGCGTCTTCGGTTAGCGCGCAGGCGGCCCAAACAGGACGGCTCGCCAGATTCAGCCGGGGATTGCTGTGGAAGATCGAGTCACCCGGCCGCGAGGCGAGCTATCTGTTCGGAACCATGCATTCCGCCGACCCCAGGGTAACCAACGTACACCAATCCGTACGCGACGCGCTCAACAATGCCTCTAGCTTTACGATGGAGCTGTTACTTAACGGTGCCAGTATCTCCTCCATGGCCGAAGCAATGTTCTTCGCTAAGGGCCAAAGTCTGCGCGCGGCCGTCGGCGATGAGCTCTTCGAACAAACGAAACAAGCGATGGCCGAGCATGGATTCCCAACTCGCGGTTTGGACAGCAAAAAGCCCTGGGTGATAATCATGATGCTGAATACGCCGGCGGCAGAGCCTGGGCTTGCGCTCGACTTATTGCTGCAGCTCGAGGCTACGTTGCAAAGTAAGCCAACTTTCGGGTTAGAAACCATAGAAGAACAGATCGGCGTGTTCAACGACATGTCCATGGAAGACCAAGTAACCCTCCTACGGCACGCAGTGCGCATCCACAGCGAGATCACTCGCGAGTTCGAGCGATTAGTAGAGAGCTATCGTAGCGGTGACCTCAACCGTCTCATGGAATTGGTTCGTGGTTACAAGGACGAAGAAGGTGGCGCTTATGACGCAATGCTGGAGAGACTGCTGACTCGACGCAATCAAGTGATGGTAGAGCGGATGGCGCCTCGCCTCAAAGAAGGGAACGCCTTTATCGCCGTTGGCGTTGCCCACCTGCCAGGCGAAAATGGCCTACTCGATCTGCTGGACCGGGTGGGCTACCACGTAAGCGCCGTTTATTAGAAAATCGGGGTCGTCGTGCAACGAGCAGACCCTGCGCTCGCCGTTTTTCTAGGAGGACCACCGATTACTAAGAAGAAGAAACCATCTCAGCGACTCAGGCCCAAGAAAAGCAAGTACGTCTGGGCCTCATGGTCAAGCCAAAAGCTGCTCGACACGCGTATCTGTGATCTTGATTTACGCATCGAGGACAGCGAGCTCGAAGCGCGCATCCGACACCTGCGTAAAGAGCTACGCGACCAGGGATTCGTTTTCCGACCACACTTCTGGCTATCAGAAGAATGGTATTCGCCCGACGGTGTGCCCGGGGTAGGCATACCGTTTTTCCTGGCGCACCCGCGTTTAAAGAGTCTCGAAAACGAACGCATGCTCGAGGTCGAGGGCGGCACGCGTGATTGGTGCATGAAATTTTTGCGCCATGAAACCGGCCATGCCGTGGTTAACGCCTACCAACTTCACCGTCGGCGCAGTTGGCAACAGCACTTCGGTAAATCCAGTGTAAAATACCCCGATTCGTACTTGCCCCGCCCTTACAGCAAACGGTTTGTGATTCATCTTGATAACTGGTACGCCCAGAGTCACCCCGATGAGGATTGGGCGGAAACTTTTGCCGTATGGCTTACACCACGCTTTGATTGGCGTGCCCGCTATCGCGGCTGGCCTGCCCTAAAGAAGTTGGAGTACATCGATACGTTAATGAATGAAATCAAATCGCAGCCACCAAAGGTGACAAACCGCAGGCGTGAAAGCCCGGTGAGCGCCATGCGCATTACCCTGCGCCAGTTCTATAGGAAGAAGGAAGCTCGCTACGGCCGAGACTTCGCCGGATTTTATGATAGAGACCTGCGTCGATTGTTCTCGGAAAAGCTGGAACATAAGGCCAATGAAAAGGCGTCACGCTACATCCGCCGTGTACGCCACGAAGTCATGAATATCGTGTCTAACTGGGCATCGGAATATAACTACCGTATCAACGAAGTCCTGAAAGAAATGATAAAGCGATGCGATAAGCTAGACCTTCGGGTCGGTCAAGACGAGGACAAACTCAAGCTACAACTGGTCGCCTATCTAACCACGCTCGTAATGAATCAACTACACACCGGTGGGTTTCACGTAACGGTATGAAGAAATTGCGCGTCATGCTTTTGGTGCATTCGACCCTGGTGCCGCCCGACGATCTGCACCACTGGGAAGACCCGCGCATGGAAAAGTATCAGACCGAGCACGATGTTAAGACAACGCTACTGAAACTCGGGCACGAAGTAGAAACGGTTGGTGTCTATGACGACATTGCACCGATACGAAAAACGATAGAGGAATGGAAACCCCATATCGCTTTCAACCTTATTGAAGACTTCGCCGGGGTAAGCGCATTCGACTACTACGTCGTGAGCTACTTGGAAATGTTGAAGGTGCCCTATACCGGCTGTAACCCCCGTGGCCTATTGCTGGCACGTGACAAAGCGCTATCAAAAAAGTTGCTCACCTACCATCGTATTGCTGTACCTCGTTTCGATGTCTTTCCGATAAAAGGGAAGTTCAAAGTACCGTCACGGTTGCGTTATCCGGTGATCGTTAAGTCATTAATGGAGGAAGGGTCGGTGGGGATCGCGCAGGCCTCTTACGTAGAGAATGAGAACCAGTTGCGCGATCGCGTCAACCTCATCCACGAGAAAACGCAAGGCGACGCCATTGCCGAACAATACATCGACGGGCGCGAGCTCTACGTTACTGTCGTCGGCAATACCAAACTCGATATTTATCCGTTTCGCGAACTCGTCTTCAAACATGTCGATAAGGGGTTACCGAAGATGGCCACCTACAGTGTTAAGTGGGATTACGATTATCGCGAGCGTTGGGGCATCGATTATCAATTCGCGCGGAACTTATCGGCCGAGGTCACCGACCGCATCCCCAAACTCTGTAAGCGTATCTATCGAATACTGGGGTTAAGTGGCTATGCCCGTTTCGATCTGCGCCTGCAGCGCGATGACCAAATCTATGTGCTGGAAGCCAACCCCAACCCTGACATTGCCGAGTTTGACGAGTGCGCCCTGTCGGCCGAAAAGACTGGCATCAAATACCCCGAACTCATTCAGCGAATCATTAACTTAGGGCTGGCTCAGAAGCGGGCCAACTAGCCGAGTCACAGCCCGTCCGCCTAGCGTGGACGCAACCTACCAGCAGCGTTATCCTGAACCCATGCTAGCCATGCAACCATTGCCAGCACCTGATCCCCGCTTTAGCGTCGAACGCTTCGAACCGGGCTATATGCGTCTTTACCGTCGGGGCGAGCTTAACGCGCGGGCTGAGGCGGTTCTGGCGGAACTCGTCGACTGTTGCGCCTGCCCACGCGACTGTCATATCAATAGACTCGAGGACGAAAAGCGTGTGTGCGGCACCGGCCGTCATGCCATCGTCTCCAGCGCGTTCCCGCACTTCGGCGAAGAGCATTGTCTGCGTGGTTGGCAAGGCTCGGGCACAATTTTCTTTGGTATGTGTAATTTGCGTTGCGTGTTTTGCCAGAACTGGGACATCTCGCAACAACAATCGGGTAAAGAATGCACCGCCGAGGAAATCGCTGAGTTTATGCTTGCGTTGCAGGCGCGGGGTTGCCACAACATCAACTTCGTCACGCCCGAGCACGTCGCACCGCAAGTGATCGAGGCCATTGCAGTGGCAGTGCCAGCCGGATTACGGTTACCAATTGTGTACAACACCAGTGCTTACGATGCGCTCACCTCGCTGCGATTGCTAGAGGGTTTGGTGGATATCTACATGCCCGATTTCAAGTTTTGGCATCGCGAAAGCGCCCGCCAACTTGCCAAGGCCAAAGATTATCCCGAGCGTGCGCGTGCCGCTATTTTAGAAATGCATCGGCAAGTCGGCCCCTTGCAGTTTGGTCGCGATGGGCTGGCGAAGCGTGGCTTGCTCGTTCGCCATTTGGTAATGCCGGGACAACAAGACGAAGCGGCGGCGATTTTTGATTGGCTCGCACGCGAAGTCTCATCCGACACATATGTAAATATCATGGGGCAGTATCGGCCCACGTATCAAGTCGGCAGCATCGCCAAAAGCGGCCAACGAAAATACACCAACATCGAACGCAATCCCGCTAGAGCCGAGATGGACTACGCCTTTCAGGCCGCGCGGCAAGCGGGGCTATGGCGATTCGATGAACGTCGTCCGCGATTAAGCCTGTTTACAAGATAAATAACACAAATCGAGGCCATTGGGTTGTTAGAGAGAGAACTGATAATGAAAATTGCCAGCGCCAATTTTGACAACAACCAACCGATCCCGAGCGTCAATGCATTCTGCGGCCCGGATCCGAACAGCCATGTAACGATGTCGAGTAACAAAACCCGGCCCTGTCATGGAAAGATGTGCCGGCGGGGACAAAATCGTTCGTCTTGATCTGCCACGACCCTGACGTGCCCAGCCAAGGCGATGATGTAAACCAAGAAGGCAAGACTATACCGGCCGACTTGCCGCGTATCGATTTCCACCACTGGGTGCTGGTCGATCTACCGGCTACCGCAACCGGGATCGAGGAAGGGGAATACTCAGATGGTGTAACCGCGGGCGGTAAGGACGAGCCGGCCGGTCCTAATGATACGCGTCAAGGCGTCAACGATTATACCAATTGGTTTGCCGGCGATGCCGACATGGGCGGTGACTACTATGGCTACGATGGTCCGTGCCCACCGTGGAACGATACTATCGTGCATCATTATGTGTTTACGTTGTACGCATCGGATGTCGAGAGGTGTCCGGTCGATGGTAAGTTCACCGGCGCCCATGTGCGCGAGGTGATTGCCGGCCATGTGCTAGCCGAGGCAAGCGTCACCGGGACTTACAGTTTGAATCCTGACGTAACCGCCTAGGCAATTAAAGCCGGCGCGGGGTGCTCTTCAGTGCTTTACTGAGGATCTGCCAGCACTTGGTCTTGAATTCTGATGCGATGCTGTCGTCGTACACTAAACCGGCGAGCTTGGTGCATTCGGTAATCGCATTCTCTAACCCCTGCCAATCGGATGAGGCTTCCCTAAATTTCTTGACTACGTTCTCCGCGCCGTCACCAAAGGTAAGAATCGCCGTATCGATTAGTCGCGCCTTGGCGCCGGTAAATGTGGAATCGCCGCCGCCACTGCCGCGTCTATCCACACCTTTGTATTTGCCACGCCTGCCTATGCCGAGGCGCCGATCCCAAGACAGTGATCTGGCAGAAATGAAACCGTCGAGCGCAAGGTTTTCCAAGAAGTTCTCGAGTTTGGGAATGGCGCTGGCCTTGTCGCGCAACTGGTTAACGTTGGACTTGCCGTCGACCAGAATCAGCACCGTCCGCAACCGCATCGGCAGCTGATGCTTGCGCGAGTCAATCTCAAAGTTCCCCTTCTCGGTACGACTAAATACTAGATCGGCGTTCATAGAAATCTCTCAATAACTTCAACATCTTGAACATGATGGTACCAAGAGACCTGAAATATCACCAGCCACTTAAAGAGGGTAATCAACTTTTCACTCTAACGCATTGTTATCTTATTGGAAGTAGAACTCTAAAGACTTGCGCTGAGCCAATCTTCGATTGGCTTCGCAGCGGGCGCGTGCATCACCTTCATATTACGAAACGGTCATGCTTAGATAATCTTGTGGTCAGGTTGGCCAAGTAACCTAATTGTGCTCACGACATCTCGGTCCCGGCTGCCGGCGGGGTTTCAACTGTCAGCCTGTGCCGAGTGATCTCTGGGATTACCTTCGCTCGATCGGCAATGCGTTCGACAAGCGAGCGATACAAATTTCTAACGTGCCGTCGCATTTGGATGTCGGCCATGACACATTACTAAACACAAAAAAAATCCCCGCACGTAGCGGGGGGAATTCCTCGCTCAAAATGAGAAGACCTTTACGGTCAGTCGTTCTTGCTACCTCACCCGTGCCAACCACGATCGTCCGGCAATTGCTTCGACAACTCGGTCGCTGCTCCGGCAACTGCTCCTCGACCGCTGTTCCAGACGCGGTTCTACCTCCTCCATCTGACCGCCATGGATGGCGGAAATGCAAAAGGATTGTTAGGAACAATCCTTGCCATGGAGTCGTGCGTTGCTCTCGACCGCTGTTCCCGACGCGGTCTACCTCGGCAACCGCTCCCTGCGTTGCTCTACCTCCTGCATCCTTGCAGTCGTCCTCCTTCCCTGGAGTTGTACCTTCCTGCGTCCTTGCAGGTCGCCCGGCGCGACTCTAATCCCACGTCTGACCGCCAGACGACCGACAAGGAAGTCGGAAGTTAGGGCAATGCATGGAGCGATTGCCGAGATAGCGGAAATGCAAAAGGATTGTTGGGCCGCTCCTCCGCATCCCTGCGTCCGCGGCATTAGGACATCCGTGTCCGTCAGAACAATCCTCGCCCTGTAGGTCACCTGTCGGTCGCCTGCACTTAGAACAATCGTGCGAGGACGGCTTTCAGCGTATCCCACTTGTCGTCTTTGCGCCGGCCAGCGCCATAGCGTCGATCGCCGCCGTCTGGATGCCAACGCAACGTACTGCGTCGATCCAATTGGCATCGCCTCTCGATTTCGCGGCGTTCCTGTCTCAGACTACTTAACGTTTCCATCGAGCATCCCCACCTTTCACTTGGATTGTTTGTTCGAGATTGAGAATGTTACGGACGCGGCGAGCGCGTCCAAGATAGGAAATTGTGTTGCACCGGGGCAAGCGGCCGTACTGCTGTTCGTATTCCTGCAGGAGTTTGCGCTGGCGCGCGACAGGGTCACGACTCACCTCGCGTCGATAATGGGTTGCGTGCTCGGTATTCGGTCCACGGTGCCCCTCGCAGTAGCTCTTTAGTCTCGCGCGTATGATCGTGATACTAAGACCGCCTTCGGCCCGCCCGATGTAAATGAGGTCATCGCCCTGGTATAGGCCATAAAGACCCGGTTCATCAGGCGCTTGGTCGACACCTTCCCTTGAAAATACCTGTAGATTTCCGTTGATCCACATCATCCCCTCTGCTTGGGCAAGACACAGGCCTATTCTAAATCGGTAGCGCCAGATCTGGGCGCCCGCTCGTCGCAGAAATCTACGCGCCGAACCCAAAACCTCATTCGGCCAATGAGTCTCAGGGTAACGTTACCGACCTAACTTGTTGTCACTAAAGATATTTTTAGCCCTTGCGACAAAAAAATCCCCGCACAAGGCGGGGTGGATGCTCACAACAAAAGAAACCCAATTTATAGGCTTTTATTTATAGGCTTTTGCTTTTGCGTCTCATCCATCCTTATGTAAGACCAACACAGCCACCGACACTCCCAAGTCGAATTCTTTCGCCCAAGAGCAAACGGTCGTGATACTGTTGGTTCTCGCCTTTATTTCTAGAGCAAAGCGTGCACGTACACTTCTCAGTAGATCTGGAACGAACGGAATCTGCCGACAAAGCGTATTCGTCGCTGGGACGCGCTTTGGCCTTTGCCACACGCCTCGAGAGAAACTGTCTAGCCCTTGCCGTTTTAGTAGGACTCAGGACTAACCCGCTGGTCAGTCAAGATGAAAATACGCTCAGGGATTTTTGCGCGTTCTTGCACAAGCGGCGTCTGCGTAATGCCGAGCAGCTGCCAGACGATGTCTTCGCGGTGCTCGATGAAGCGCGGCAAGCAAAGGATCATATTACTCATAAGGCTGCGATAGATATCGAGGGCCTGTCAAAGACTGACGACGGGCACGCCCGGCTGCTCGATGGTCTCATGACCGCAGTCAGGAAGATGGCGGAAGCTGACTGGATCGTGTGCTTTGCGACGTCAGCTTACACAAAGAAACCGCTTCCATCGGACTGGCATTCTGGGACTTACGCTGAACAGGTCGTCACTTGGGTTTGTGACAACATTAGTGAGTCGATGCTCCAAGAGTAAGGTCCGATA
>CAXMNC010000235.1:0-5281 GCA_964194625.1 Acidiferrobacterales bacterium | reverse complement strand
GACTATGGACCTTTCCTGTCGTGGTTGGTCCTGGAAAACGCTTATTCGATCAGGGCTCCGTACCGACAGATTTGACGCTCGTAAAAACGAAATCTACCTCGAATGGCGTGGTGATGGGCATCTACAGGCGCGCGGGCACGTCATGACAGCGACCGTCCGCTAATAGGCGGAAGCGGTCATTCAAAGATGGTCTGACTGAGCAAATGAACTCCTTTGACGAATGTCGGCTTTCGCCTAGTAGCAGCCGGTCAGATGTTAGAATAGCGACAGGCCGCAAACGACCCATTGCCGACGGTGACGAAATTCATTTCGCGAGTATCTACGGCGATACCAGTGAGGCCGGAGCCGCCACCAAGCGGACCGTCAGTAGCTTAGAAAATCAGTGGTTCATCAGGCGGGAGTCGGCCACAACCGGAATGATCGTCAAACAACTGAGATCGACGGGCTCTTCGTACTGCTATCCCAATACGGCTCGTCAGAAATGTGCTCGATCATGAAATCCGCAAACGCGCGTACCTTGGGTGCGAGAAGCTGACGCTGCGGGAACACAACGTAGATCGAAACTTCCAGGGTTTCGTAGTTTGTGAGCACGGCTTGCAACGTTCCGTCCTGAAGGTCCCGACCAACAACGAAGGTAGGGGTTCGAGTAATTCCCGCACCGTTTAGCACTGCTTCGCGCAGCGCCAGGCTGTTGGTCATTTGTATCGATCCCGAAACGGGGACCAAAATCGGTGTCTCCCCTGCTGCCTGAAAATGCCATTCCAGAGCCGATTCCTGATACTGGTAAGTGATGACGTTGTGGTCTCTTAGTTCATTGGGCGTCCGCGGTGTCCCGTGTCGTTTGAGGTACTCGGGCGAGGCGACGATGGCATGACGGCATGGCCCCACTCTTCGAGCAATGAGTGACGAATCTGGCAAATCGGAGATTCGAACCGAGACATCAAAACCCTCTTCGATGACGTCAACTTTTCGATCGTCTAGGTGCATATCGACGGAAAGTTCAGGATACCGTCTGAGAAACTCTGGAACTGCCGGTGCTATGTGCAATATGCCGAAGGACATCGGTGCATTAACCCGTAACGTCCCTCGCGGCTCTCCTTGTAATCGTGAGACTTCTGCCTCCGCTTCCTCGATTTCCAGGAGCCCTCGCCGACTTCGCTCATAAAAAGCTCGTCCGGCTTCCGTCACGCTCAATCGTCGCGTCGTCCGGTTTAGCAGTCGCGCGCCCACGCGTTTTTCAAGTCGAGTGACGTACTTACTGACAACCGATTTTGAGAGCGACAGGCGCTTCGCCGCGGCTGTGAAACTGCCGCTTTGAACGACCTGTACGAATACCGCGATATCGGTCAAAGAGTCCATATGCCCCTAATTATGCAATATACGTGAACAATATAGTTCCATTTAGGGGGATTATCAAACAGGCGTGTTCAATTTATGATGGTCATCAATGTGGAAGCCCAGCTTGGGCAATCGAACAAAGGAAACAACATGAAGCATATATATTTGATGATCGCCCTCGCACTCGTTTTTACGGATGCGTTCTCGGCAAACGCGGCGGAACGCACGGTCGGCACAAGCCCGTGGGGGGTGCACGATGAAATCGGTCGACTCAACCTAATCACTGACGCATCGCGACAAGCGATCCTATCCCGAATCTCCGGGGGGGCGGCCTACGACCTTTCGGTGGAGTACTTCATCGGCATGCCGAGCTGGCAAGCGGCGGGTGATCCGCACTACCGGATTTGGATGACGCATACGCCAAATGGCACCGTCGTTGACGATCCGCTGAACGTTGGCACAACGATGAACGAGCATGTCAGCTACACCGGCGCTGCCATATCAATGTACACGCACATGGGTACGCACATCGATGCGCTGGTTCATTTCGGCCTCAACGGCAAGATATGGAACGGCTTCAGCGCGGAAGAACACCTCGGCGACCGCGGTTGGGACGTTGCCGGTGCCGAGAAGATCCCACCGCTCGTGGCGCGCGGGGTACTGATCGATGTCGCAGCAGCTAAGAACCTTGAAATGTTGCCTGATGGTTATCGCGTGACGCGCGATGATCTGATCGCAGCTTTGCGAAAGCAGCGCACTGAACTCCAAGAGGGCGATGTGGTGTTGATTCGTACGGGGCGTATGCAGGTTTACGAAGATGCGGCTACCTACATGGCTAACCCGCCGGGGTTGGGCATGGCAGCGGCTCGATTTCTCGTCGAAGAACGCGGCGCGATGGTTGTTGGTGCGGACAATCTCAGCTTTGAGGCATTTCCGTCTGAGATCGAGACGGATTACGTGCCGCTCCATACGTATCTCTTAGCTGAGCAAGGCGCCCCGATTATCGAGCTGGTCAACCTCGAAGCGCTGTCTCAGGACGAGGTGTATGAGTTCGCCTTCGTCGGCGGCTCTTTGAAACTTCGCGGATCAGATGCTGCACCACTTCGGCCGATCGCATTCCCGATTAATTAATCAACTTGGAGGAAATTCTCATGATGAAGAAATCACTCGTACCACTACTGATCGTTCTGCTCGCGTTTGTCTGTGCACCGCTTGTTCACGCCCAAGAACTCAAAACCACGGTTAACCCGGACCATCTGGCTAACACCACTCAGTTTGGATATTCGCAAGCGGTTGTGGTCTCGCCAAATGCCCCGGTTATCTATGTGGCCGGGCAAATCGGCATTTCAGACAATGGGCCCAACGACTTCGAGTCCCAAGTAGACCGGTCTTTCGACAACTTGATCGCCGTCATCGAAGCAGCCGGGGGGCGCGTAGAGAACGTTATCAAGATCACGCTATTGATCAAGAACATGGACGCGCAAAAGCTCCAAATCCTCGTGGCGAAGCGGCGCGCCGTGTTCGGTGAGCATCCACCCGCAAGTACGTTGATTCCTGTACCAGAGCTGGCCCTGCCTTCGTTGGACTTCGAGATCGACGCCATTGCCTTAGTCAATTAGGAGTGACTTCAATGACCAAAGCTAATCCGATCAACATTCGCCTCATCGATCACGTTGTTGTGCGTGTCATTAATCTCAACGCGATGATCGCATTCTACTGTGACGTACTGGGTTGTCGTTTAGAGCGTGGACCTGGGACGGCTGGTCTTGCCCAACTTCGTGCAGGGGAATCGCTCGTTGACCTCGTCGACGCGGCCGGCACCATTGGTCGCAAAACCGGCGGCGCGCCAGATCGGAACGCGCCGAACATGGATCATTTCTGTTTACAAATCGTCCCGTGGGACGGCAACGCCATACAAGCGCATTTGAGGGAACATGGTGTCGAGGTCGGTGAGATCGTCAACCCTTACGGCGCTCTAGGAGTCGGCCCTTCACTCTATATCTCGGACCCCGAAGGCAACACCATCGAACTCAAGGGGACAAACCAAGCCTGACTCAGGGTTACCGGCGCCGGTTATTTTGGGCACGTTTCCACCTGTCACAGTCCTAATACGTGACTGTCCGCTGCTAGACGCTGGCTGCCTATCGAATTTGGATGATTTGAATCAAGATCTAAACAGATTGTATGACGGCAATTGGCCGATTTCTGCCTGTCGCTATCAGCAATCTGCGTGGCTCTGAATGACAGCTTGTAGGCGAAAGCCGACATTCGTCAAAGGAGTTCGTTTGCTCGGTCAGACCATCTTTGAATGACCGCTTCCGCCTAGGAGCGGACAATCATCTGATGGAATGTCGAAGGGCAGAAATCGACCCAGTCCGGTCGTTCATGATCGTTGCTGCGAGTGTCGGCTTTCAGATCGCAAACCGGTCGTCCAACTGCGGCGATCGGTTAGGCTGTTGATAGCCATAAACGGAAGTCAGCGCATGCGTGAGCCTCCTGGCAATCATCATGAAAAGGCTTTCAAGGAAGACTTTCTTGGAGACCGCCGACAAACATCAAAGACACGCCAACGGCCGCTTGGGTTAAGTGGGGGGCCCTGGATACCGCCGACGGCGCCGGGCCTGCCGAACGGGCTCGCTCAGTTGTGCGGCACCGTGCGCGGCGGCTCCTCCCGCAGCGGATAGGTCGCGCCCTTCGTGCAATCGACCTCAGGGTTGGCGTGATAAAAGACACCCGACGGGTTCTTCTTGTAGAGCCAAACGTGCAGGTCGTAATGGTGCAGGCTGTCCGGAATAAGCGGTTCGTGTCCGGCCATCGGTCCCTCGAAATCCTGTCCGAAGAGCGTCGGCCGACCCTTAACCCCGGTGGCGAGCGGGATGAACCACTCGACCGCGATGAGCTGGAGCTTGCCGTCCGATCCAGGCTCGTACATCAGGACCGGCGGCTTGGCCGGATCCGGCTTTGGACCAATGAGCGCGGGGTTAAGGAAGTGGACGCCCATGTCACCATCGGGGTATTGGACGCAGCCAACGGTGGAGAAATAGCCATCTCTGACGGCAACGAAGGGGTCCTTGTACTTCGCCAAGTCGTCGCGAATTTTCAAGAGTTCGGGCGTCAGTTCCATGACCGGCGCCGTTTGCTTGTGCGCCTCGGCGCCTGGGCCCCAAAGCGACAGCAACACCGCAACGGTGACCCCAATCGCCCCGCGGCTAGCGAGCCCGACCGGCTGCAAATAGGATTTGAAATTCATGATGCCCCCCCTTTTTTTTCCTCTTGCCGCACTCCTCGATGCTCGCGACAAAACTTCTTTCGGCGGGCTCGCCTTGTTCCTCGATTTCCGGCGCAAACCTCGCCGAGAACGCTTGACCACGTGGGTCCCTCCCGTGGACTACGTGGACAAGCTCCCAGCCGCCGCGTGGCCCAATCTTGCTCCGCCGTTGACACACAGGCAAGTACCTTATTCCATTAAGGCGTTTGGGCACGCCGAGACTTGAAAATAAGAGGCTCCGAGAGGCCTGTCTATCGGTACGCCTCGTTTGTTACGCTAGCCCCAACTAACTAACGATTTCACAGAGGCGAACCTCATCCCGCGAAATAACGGCTTTGGGTCAGAACCGGCGCTATGAGATACGTGAGGCGAACGACCGCTTTTTGATCCGCAAGCGGACCTTCTGTGCCACCGCATCGAACGACGGCACCTGGCCGGTTGCTGCCTGTTGCGGAGATTAATTTGTAAATAACTGAAGGGCAGCTGTTAGGCGAAAGCCGACATTCGTCAAAGAAGTTCATTTGCTCAGTCAGGCCATCTTTGAATGACCGCTTCCGCCTACAAGCAGCCGTTCACATTCTCCACAATGCGTCGTATTGGACGGCAGAAATCGGCCAACAACGGCCGTTGGCTCTCGCGGAGTTGAAGCGGCGCGGATGCCGCTAAGCGGCCGTC
>CAXMNC010000234.1:0-5383 GCA_964194625.1 Acidiferrobacterales bacterium | reverse complement strand
ACGGTTCGACACGCTAAGCCTGCACGCGGGACAACAACCTGACCCGACTACTGGAGCGCGTGCGGCGCCGATCTATCAAACTGCCTCATATGTTTTTCGCGACGCTGACTTCGCGGTCGGGCTTTTCAATATCGAGCGCGCTGGGCACGTCTATTCGAGAATCTCTAACCCGACCACCGCTGTGGCCGAGGAGCGAATCTCAGCGTTGGAGGGCGGCGTCGGCGCAATCTGCACTGCTAGTGGTCAAGCGGCGATGCATCTTGCCATCGCCACTATCTTGAGTGCCGGCGACCATATCGTGGCATCACGCTCACTTTATGGCGGTTCACACAATTTGCTTGCGTACACATTGCCGCGTTTCGGCATCGACACAACATTCGTCGATCCACGCGATCTGGACGCCTTCAAGGACGCCATTCGTCCACAAACCAAGCTCTTATTTGGTGAGACGCTGGGAAATCCCGGCCTTGAGGTCCTCGATATCCCATCGGTGTCTGAAATCGCTCATGATGCAGGCATCCCGTTGTTAATCGACTCGACCTTTACCACCCCATATCTGTGTCGCCCATTTGATATGGGCGCGGATCTTATCTTTCACTCAGCTACTAAGTTCTTAAGTGGTCATGGCGTAATCATCGGCGGTGTAGTGGTAGATGGTGGGCGCTTCGATTGGGAGGTTTCCGGTAAATTTCCAACGTTGACCGAGCCCTATGACGGCTTCCATAACCTCAAGTTTGTCGAACAATTCGGGCCGGCCGCTTTTATCACGCGCGCGCGCAAAGAGGGTATACGTGATTTCGGTGCGTGCATGAGCCCGACGACGGCGTTTCACCTTTTACAGGGATTAGAAACCTTGTCGTTGCGCATGCAGCGCCATGTTGAAAATACGCGCAAGGTAGTGAACTATCTCAGCTCAGCCAAAGCAGTTGACTGGGTGAGTTATCCCGAGTTGCCTGATCACCCCGATCACGAACTTGCCAAGAAATTACTGTCACGCGGCTGCGGCGCGGTCTTTAGTTTCGGTATCAAGGGCGATCGCGCTGCCGGCCAAAAGTTCATCGAGAGCCTACAGATCTTCTCACATCTTGCCAATGTCGGTGATGCCAAGTCATTAGCGATCCATCCGGCCAGTACGACCCATCATCGCATGGATGCGGCAGCGCTAGAGGCGGCAGGTATTTCCGAGGGGCTCATCCGGCTCTCTATCGGACTCGAAGACACCGATGATTTGATCGAAGATTTGGCTCGGGCGCTGTATGTTTCACAGAAAGGCTAGGACGATCATGCAACTGAAAGTAGATGGTAAGACGGCATATGTGATGACGTTGGGCCGCGAGCTTGATCCATCGAAGCTGTCAGCCATCTTCATTCACGGGACCGGACTCGATCACACGGTTTGGACGTTGCCGATGCGTTACTTTGCGCGGCATAGTCGCAACGTACTCGCCGTCGATTTGCCTGGTCACGGCCGTTCAGAAGGCCCGCCACTTGAAAGCATAGAGGACATGGCAGACTGGGTAGCACGCGTACTTGTTGCGGCTGGTGTTGAACAGGCCGCCATCATTGGCCATAGCATGGGATCGCTCGTCGCTTTCGAAACCGTAGTGCGGCACCCCAAGTGTGCACGCGCACTCGCGCTACTCGGTATTTCTGCTCCCATGCCTGTGCATGATCAGCTCTTGGGAGCGGCAAAGGCCGATGACCACGCGGCCCTCGACATGCTAACGATTTGGAGCCATAGCCATGTTGGACAACTCGGCGGTGTCGGTACGCCAGGCCTATGGATGACGGGCGGCAACATGAAACTGCTGGAACGTGCCGGTGCTGGCGTCATTCATGCGGGCCTTAAGGCATGTAACAACTACGGTGATGGCTCGGGCCGTGCGGTTCAAATAAAATGTCCAGCTCTGGTAATCCTCGGTAGTCGGGACGTCATGACACCGTCACGCGTCGGCAAACATCTTGGTGAATTGATCCCTGAGGCCGAGATCGTTGTAATGAATAATTGCGGTCACGCGATGTTGACCGAACGGCCCAACGAAGTACTTGACGCGTTGATTAAGATAGTCTGAAATAGTTTCGCCAACCGACGCGATTTTTTCTCCGACCAGGCAGCGCGCGACAAGCTCAGAATTCTTACTTGTCGTTGCTTTCCCCGTAGTTCCATTGTACCGAGTTCTTCAGTGAGTATGTCTGACGATAGACTCATCCGGCTGAGTAGTTCCCCCGAGACTAGAAATGCTCGTTTCAACTGCTTGCACATCTGCTCCAAACGGGCCGCAGTGTTAATAGTATCGCCGAAATAGACAATCTCCCGCTTATCATCGCCCACTTCGCTGGCGACGACGGACCCGCCGTGCATACCGATACGGAATTCAGGAACCACGCCGAATTCCGTATGATATGTCGGCGCCCGAACGGCGAAGGTCCTGGATCGCAAACACACAGCGGATGCAACGTGCCTCCCTAATAGCTTCTTCTAGCGGCCAAGTGACCACGATCTCGTCGCCGATGTATCGATGAGTTTCGCCCCCATATTCGCTGATCGGTCGCGCGATATCGAAAAAGAATCGCCCGATCAACGATTGTACGCGTATGTCGCCGAGTTTCTCCGACAACATCGTCGAATGCGCAAGATCCAAGAACAGGAAGACGCGTTCCTCGCGTAGTGGTCGGTGATAACGCCCGAGCAAAAAATTGAATAACACACGGCTACCAACCAGACTGCGTATGCGACCAAAGAAATTTAGCAAAAATGCAACCCCCATGGAGAAGGCCATGTCTTGCCACAATTTGCTACCGGTCCACTCCTCGGGGTAGAGACCCTCCGACATTCCATAGAGATGTGGTGTGACGTGCAGGCCGATGGTTATGATCAGCATCCATAAAACTGTCATGATGCCGATGAAGTACGGTAGCTTCATGCGACGCAGGGGCTCGCCGACCCGACGTTGAACAATGAAGACCTCGAGGGCACTGACGCCAGAGCCGATAAAAAGACCAACCGTGGCCCCGAGTTTCGGTTGTCCGCCGATCATGGCGGCATAAGAGGCGCCAATGGCGGCGGCGGCAATCGCCGTGCCGATACAGGTTCGTAGGGCCGAGGCTGTCCTTTGTGAGACGGGCATAGGCTCAGAACCCCAGATGATGCGTGGCAAACCTAATTGTCGATCTTCGAACCAAGGCCTGATTGTATTGCTTTCCTATAGGCGACTAACGCGATCGCCGTATCTTGTACGCCGGTACCGGTAAGATCGCAGACAGTAATGTCTTGGGGCAAACGTCGGCCCGCCACCCGCCCAGACGTCAGTTCGCCTAACTCATGGATTTCCGATTCTTCAGTAATGATGCCGGCACTTAGACCGTGCTGTAACTCACCCATCGAGAAACATTGCGATTTTCTATCACAAACCAGCACATCGACAGATCCCAGGACATCAGCTGCCAATTCCTGCCTGCCGGCGAGGTCGGATCCCATGGCGGTAATATGAAGGCCGGGATGAAGCCATTCGGCTTCGATCAGTGCTTGGCGCGATGGCGTGGTGCTAACGACTATTTGGCTTTCACGCACCAGCTGTTCTACGCTTTCAACTGCAACAACATCGATGCCTAGTGCGTTGCGCATTTCTTCGATATACGCACTCGTGCGTTCCGACGTCCGACCAATAACCAGTAGTCGCTCAAAATCGCGCACCAGCTTCAGGCTCTTGATCTGATAGCGTGCCTGTGCGCCAGTCCCGATTACTCCCACCGTATCAACCGTTTCAGGCGCCAAGAATTTGGCAGCTACGGCGCCCGCCAGCCCCGTACGCACATCAGTTAGGTACCCGTTATCGAGTAGCACTGCTTCGCAAAACCCTGTCTTTGCGCTCAGCAATACCATCATGGCACTGGAACTGGGTAGCCCCAGTTGCGGGTTGTTAAAAAAACCCGAGCCCATTTTTACTGCGAAACTGTCGAGGCCTTTGACAAAGGCGCCCTTAATATCTACATCACCATTATTTTCGGCCACTTCGATATGCATGATAGGTGGCATAACCACTTTGTCATCGGCTAACCAGGTAAAAGCGTTTTGCACCGCCTCCAACGCCTCGTGATCCAGCCCAACGCACTGGCGCAGTTCGCTTTCCGTCAGTACCAGCACTGACATACGCCCTCCCTAGTCAAACGTATGTTCGCCGTTAACGACACGGTTAAACTGCCCCATGTCGACGTTGCCACCGCTGATAACGCAGACAATATTGCCACGTACGTTAGGCACAAGATCGTGCAGTAGCGCAGCCACACCAACACTGCCCCCACCTTCAGCGATAACTCGATCGGAGCGATACAAGTACGTCATTGCGGCTGCAATCTGTTCTTCAGTAACAAGGATCATGTCATCGACGTACTGTTGCACGAGTGTAAACGTGTAGCGGTTATCGAACCCGATCCCGCCAGCCAAACTATCTGCTAATGTCTTTTGCTCTTCGACCGGGACAGGTTTACCCGCCTTGATACTATGGAACATGGCCGGACCCCGCTCCATAGAAACACCAATGACGCGAGTCTTCGGTGAGGCAGCCTTTAGGGCAACAGCGATACCCGATATCAGGCCGCCGCCAGATAATCCGACCAATAGGCAATCGATATCCGGCAAGTCTTCCAGCAGCTCAACACCGATTACACCCTGTCCAGCGATGATATGCGGATGGTCGAACGGATGCACCGCGATCATCTTTTCTTCTTGAGTGAGCCGCTTGGCCTCCTCTTCCGCGTCCTCTTGTGAATCGCCAACAATACGCACGTCTGCGCCCAGGTCACGGATAGCCGCCAATTTATTCTCGGGTACGAGACTAGACATACAGACGGTGGTGCGCATATCTAAGGCACGGGCTGCGTGCGCCACCGCCCGTCCATGATTGCCGGTCGATACCGCCACCACTCCCCGCGCCCGTTCATTGGCATCAAGATGCATTAGGCGATTCGTCGCCCCGCGAATCTTGAACGAACCGGTTTGTTGTAGTGTTTCTAACTTCAGAAATACCGATGCGCCGGTACGGTGAGACAGATCGGCTGATGGCACCAACGGTGTCTGACGCACCGACGGTAAAATCGTGCGGCGCGCACGGTAGATATCTCGTAGCGTTACAGCCGGTTGCGACGTCACGCTGCCTTTATGCCTTCGCGGTTTCGCCAATGCGTGGGCCACTCAACGTCGCCCCGATTTCATTGGTCATGCCAGTTATCCCTATGAATACTCGTAGTCAGTGGCGATGAGCGCCAAACAATCGCCGACTTGAATTAACCCTGGTACGTGTCGGTGCACCACCATGCCAGTGCGTCCGGCCTTGTAGAGGCTGGGTGCCCTTTCCGGGGTTTCATAGAAATGAATCTGACCAAT
>CAXMNC010000233.1:0-4840 GCA_964194625.1 Acidiferrobacterales bacterium | reverse complement strand
GCTTTGGGGCTTGTGGTACTACCACATGAATCGTTTTCAAGTTCGTCGAGCCTGTGGGCTTGCTGATCAGTTACTCGAAGTGGGGCTGCAACGAAACGATGAGGCGCTGCGGCTCGAAGCGCATCACTGCCAGTGGGCAAGTCGGTTTCTGGTGGGGGAACCAGGGGCGGCACTCGAGCACGCCGGGCAGGGTTTGCAGCTTTATCGGGCCGAGGATCATCACGCATTGTCTTTTACCTACGGGGGACATGATCCGGGTGTGTGTGCACGCGGCGTAAGCGCACTTTCGCTTTGGCTAACGGGTTACCCAGAGCGGGCACGGGAACATTCCGATGCGGCGTTCAGTCTTGTGCGCAAACTCGGTCATTCGGGCACGCTCGCCAATGCGACCGATACGCGGTTGCACCTTTCGATGTTCCAGCGAGACAAACGTGCCGTGGCACAGCACGCGGAGACGCTGCTAGAGCTTGCTCAGGTTGGGCGCGAGCAGGACTATAAATCCTTGGCTAATGCAGCACGCGGATGGGCAATGTTTGCGGAGGGAAAGCGCGAGTCGGGGCTGGGGATGATGCGGGAATCAGTTCAGTCGCAGATCATGCGGGACCCATGGAACGCCGCACTGATTTCGTTGATGGCCGTGGCGTTGGGGCAGCACGGTGATGTGGATGAAGGCATGGAGCTAGTGGAAGAATTGCTAAGGCTCAGTCAACGCGACGAGGTCCACTGGTGGGAGGCTGAGCTTCATCGCGTGAAGGGAGAGCTATTACTGGTGGGCAAGCCGGACGATCCGAGCAGTGCTGAAGTTTGCTTCAAGCAGGCAATCGAAATCGCGAGGGTGCAAAGTGCAAAGTCGCTCGAACTGCGAGCGGCGGTAAGCCTTGCTCGTTTATGGCAAGACCAGGGAAACAGCGGTGAAGCTCGCGACTTACTCGCCCCGGTGTTCGAGTGGTTCACCGAAGGCTTCGAAACCGCGGAGTTGAAGGACGCGAAGGCGCTGCTTAAACAGTTGTCGTGAAAGTCGAGGCCCTAGTTGAGGCAGATATGAAGGGCTGGTGGCCCACGAGGCTTTACACTTTCACCTAGCGAACGCCTGAATTTGGGGCATGACCGCACGTTCGAAGCTCGGTTTTCTGGGTACGCCGAACGGCTGGTTTTGGCCGGTTGCTGCCTGTTGCAGAGATTAATTTGTAAATAACTGAAGGGCAGCTGTTAGGCGAAAGCCGACATTCGTCAAAGGAGTTCATTTGCTCAGTCAGACCATCTTTGAATGGCCGCTTGTAGGCGAAAGCCGACATTCGTCAAAGGAGTTCATTTGCTCAGTCAGACCATCTTTGAATGACCGCTTCCGCCTATAACCAGCCGGTCAGGTGATAGAATTGCGACAGGCAGAAAACAACCCAAAGCAGACGCCACAGGCTACGGGGGGCAAGATCGCGACGCGATGTATAAAGGGGAGAGATTCAATAGTATCAGTCACCTCGTGGGCGCGGCGCTGGCCGCCGCGGGTCTAGCGGTGCTGGTGGTGATGGCGGCGCACCAGGGTGATCCCTGGAAGATCGTGAGCTTCAGCGTTTATGGCACCAGCCTGTTGTTGCTGTTTGTTTTTTCCACGATCTATCACAGCGTGCGGGGCAAAGCCAAAAGCATCTTCCGTAAACTCGATCACCATGCCATCTATGTCCTCATAGCGGGCACCTATACGCCCTTCGCCCTCGTCACGCTTCGTGGCGGTTGGGGCTGGTCGTTATTCGCTGCTATCTGGGCCCTCGCCATCTTTGGTATCGCGTTGGACTCCCGCCCGCGAACAGGTCCCAGAATCGTGCCGGTGGTGATATATCTCGTGATGGGCTGGCTCGCCCTAATTGCCCTGCATCCGTTGTTACAGGCCTTGCCCCTTGCAGGCATAGTCTGGTTGGTAGTGGGCGGTCTGTTTTTCACCGTGGGCATCGTTTTCTACGCGACAGATAGTAGGCTTCGCCATGCTCACGGCATCTGGCATATGTTCGTGCTAACTGGCAGTGCCAGCCACTATCTCGCCATACTTTTTTACGTCGCGTAAGTGCGACCCGTTCTCTTCGTACGAAGCAAACCAACCTCGGCTTATTGGGCAGACTCGATTTTCGCTCGTTGTCTTCAACCTCGATGGGCGTACGAGATATCAGGCGGAAGTATCATCAATGCCGCCATACTACAAATCAGCACTGCTTTGTGCTCGGCCGCTGATTGACTCAGTTACATCGGGGATTTCCTGATATTTGGCTTCGAAACCATCACTAGCTTTTCGGATATGGAAACCGTATAGTGCACGCCTCCCTGAACGGGACCTTGCGTTTCTAACTCCTGAACGGTTTGATTACCCTCCCTGGTTGGCAACGTACGGCGGCCCTCGAGCTTAACAGTCGACGTCGCCAACGAGTGAACCAGACGATGTATTTACCTTCGGCGTAACTCCATCCACGTTGGTTTGTTTATTTACTTAACAGTCTGCCTGTAATCAGGCGGACGGTGTAAACATTTATGTCATTTGAACAATTAGGACTCGATTCCAGATTACTCAAGGCCGTCAAAGGCAGCGGCTTTCAACAACCTACCGATATTCAACGCCAGGCCATCCCGTTGGGGCTGGCCGGCAAAGACCTGATGGCTTCTGCGCAAACGGGCACGGGCAAGACTGCCGCGTTCGTGCTGCCCAGCCTGCAAAGGCTGCTGAAACCGGCGACGAAACCAGGTGCGGGCCCCCGAGTCCTGGTATTGACGCCGACCCGGGAGCTCGCGCTACAGATCAGCGACGCCGTCGCTCAATTTGGGCGATTTTGCAGACTCACAACCGGCAATCTGGTGGGCGGCATGCCCTACCCGCCGCAAAATCGCATGCTGAGAAAACCACTGGACCTGTTGGTGGCGACCCCAGGGCGGTTGCTCGATCATATGAGCCAGGGACACGTGAATTTCTCGCGGTTGGAAGTCCTGATTCTGGATGAGGCAGACCGCATGTTGGACATGGGCTTTATCCAGCCCGTAAAGACCATCGCGGCGGCGGTCCCCGCTGCTCGTCAAACGCTCTTGTTTTCGGCCACCTTGGAAGGTCAGGTGTTGCAAATCGCAAAGGCTCTGATGAAAAACCCCGAACGCGTTCAACTCGCGACCAACCGCGACCGTCACGCCATGATTACCCAGCGCATCTACGAGGCGGACGACGCGGGCCACAAGCGCAAATTACTCGCCCACCACCTGGCGCAAGACGAATTGACCCAGGCACTGGTCTTCACCGCGACCAAACGCGGGGCACGGCGCATGGCCAAGGCGTTGGATGCCCAGGGTCACGCGACGGCCGCGCTGCATGGGGACATGAGCCAGTCGGCGCGCAAACGTACCGTCGAGTGCATGCGCCGCGGCAAGATCCGGGTGCTGGTCGCCACCGATGTGGCCGCCCGCGGCCTAGACATTTGCAGCATCAGCCACGTCATCAACTTCGAACTGCCGACGGTCGCAGAAGATTATATCCACCGAATCGGGCGCACCGGTCGTGTGCAGGCATCGGGCACCGCCATCTCGCTGGTGGCGCCCGACGATCGATCAAAACTGCGTCAGATCGAACGCCTCATTGGGCGTAAATTGGAGCGTGGGGTTGTTGTTGGCTTGGAGCCTAACGTCCACACGTCTCGAAACGGGTGGGGGTCAAAACGCAAACCAACGTCGGGACCCAAACCTAGTTCACGTTCCGGCACACATAACGTCAAAAAGGCTACAAGGTTTCAGGCAGCGAGTAGAGACAACAATGGCACGTAAACCCAATTACTCACTCGAACGCAATCAACAGGGAGGTCTCATGAACAAAATCCTACGATCTGCTCAGTTCTTCACGCTGGCAAGCATACTCGCGTTGTTGATACCTGTTGGGGCTCACGCGGATAGTGACCGCTTTGCCATTGGCGGTCGCTTCAATGCGCTTGCGGCCGATGGCGAACCTGCCAATGACATGTTGGGTGTAGGCATCTATGGCTACTATCGGCTGAAAGAGGACTGGTTCGTGGGGGTAGCACTGGATGCCTCTGATTTTGATTTTGAGCGACCGCATAAAATCCTTGGTCTTAGTGCTAAGACGGTCGACGCTGACGCCAGTAGCACCACCGTGAGCGCCTGGATCGAGCGCCGTTACGAGCGCCCAGGCAAGCGCCTGGATTGGTTTTGAGGTGCCGGGCTCGGCTTCAGTTCCGTAGACGTTGACGACGTTATCGGCCCCACGGACGCTGGCGGTACCTTTAATATAAAAACCGATGTCGACACGGAAACCGTGCTAATGGGAAGCATCGGCTACCGGTATCCGTTTGCAAACAGTCAGTGGTCATTGCAGGGTGCGCTGCGTATCGAACAGCACCTCGCCGACTGGGAAGTTTTCGACCGCGTATCGGGTCGAGTCGATAACATCGACGACTATACGGTCTGGGGTATCCACTTCGGCATTGAGCGTTCTTTTTAGACATTCTACGAAACCTGGCCCTGTCCGGTGATAACCGGCTACTCTAGGTGCCCATTAGCGCCCCCTTGGAGGATGTTATTTTCGCTACAACAGCATACCCAGCACGCCATTAGGGAATGTCCGCTTGTGGCCGGTTGCTGCCTGTCACGATCAGGATTCCATCAACGCTCGACCGGCCGCTCCTAGGCGAAAGCCGACATTCGTCAAAGGAGTTCATTTGCTCAGTCAGACCATCTTTGAATGACCGCTTCCGCCTAAGAGCGGCCGGTCAGATAATAGAGTTGCGACAGGCAAAAAACGACCCATAGCGGACATTGGGCGCCGCGCCTAAAGCGTGTTTTTAGCGCGTCTTGTAGTCAG
>CAXMNC010000232.1:0-7252 GCA_964194625.1 Acidiferrobacterales bacterium | reverse complement strand
CAGTTCTTTGCGCCTGGCTACCGAGGGCCTTATACGATTTGTTCTCCATGCCCGTATACGACGCAGAGGTGCCAAGACGCAGAGAAAATCAAGCATATAAGATCCTTCTGCGAATTCCTCGACTTTGCGTCCTCTGCGTTTTTCCAGCGCATTTCAAGGTCGGCAAGCTTACACTCTCCTTAGGCAAGTACGGCGAACGCAGCCAGCGCAATCACCACCTGTATAGCCGTGACTCCGCCAAGCGTGGGCTATCTGTGTCTACCAAATTACGTTACCACCACGAATGGCGTTACCGAGGGCCCCGTCGCACCATTTGAAAAACGTGCCAAATCCGCCTTGTTACTCGAACACAGGCGGATGGCATGGATTATGCGTTATCGCTACCTGGCTTCATCAGTGGTGCGCGATTTCCATGAGCACGAATATTGCAGCCTATATTACTGGCAATAGCGATCATTCAGAAATATCACGCCTAGATCTGTTCAAAGGCGTTAATCTGCTGTCGATACACGAATTACTGAGCACGTGCCCGATGCTCGTGCTAGAAGCCGGAGAAATTCTGGCCTCTCCCGGCGAGCCGAATCAGGTCGTACATCTTTTGCTCCGAGGTCGCTTGCACGTCCATCAGGATTCCCTTGAGAGCGAACCTACGAGTACCATCGAATCTGGCAAATGCGTTGGTGTCCTTCCGCTCTTCGACCGAAGACCTTGTTCTCAGTACGTCGTCGCAGATCAAGAGAGTCGTCTACTCGTTGTCGATGAAGATAGGTTGATGGAGTTGATCAACAGCTCGCATGCTGTGGCGCGCAATTGTTTGTGCACCGTAATGCAAGAATTACGTCAGCAAGGTTCGCCCGAACTCGAGAAAAAAGACCTACAAAAAAAATATCAACGTGTCAGTAGCATGGATGACTTAACAGGGGTTCACAATCGGCGTTGGCTGGACGAAATGCTCACACGACAAATCATGCGTAGCGCGACTGCTCAGCAGGCATTATCGGTGACCATGGTCGCTTTGGACAACTTCAAAGAGTTTAATAACGACTTTGGAAAAAACATAGGCGATCAGGCATTGTATACACTCGCGCAAACAATAATGAAGAACGCGCGCCCGACTGACATGACCGCTCGTTACGAAGGAAACAGATTCGTCATCGTCCTTCCAGGTTCGAATGTCGACGGTGCCAGACACTTTGCGGCGCGTCTGCGTGAGGCAGTGGGCGAGACGAACATTGTGGTACCCGATCAGTGTATCCTGCCGTCTATGACAATTTCATTAGGGATAGTAGAAATGAAGGCTTTCGTCTCGGCTGAAGGTATTTTGTTAGATGCCGCCGCTGCGCTCGCACGGGCCAGGGATAAGGGCGGCAATTGGGTGTCCGAGTAAGAAGACACGAATCCGTCCCGATCGCAAGCGACGGTGATGGGGTGGAGACGTTTCCTCTTGCGTTCCAATGCGTCTCACTCCTCCCAGATATATAAGGCCACTCCGTATAGAAACAGGCACCTGAAGGTGCACAGCCTCAGGCCATAAGAGAATGCTTCCGCTAGTTCACATCGATTACATACGCATTAAATCGCTGGCAAAAACCCAAAGGGCCTTTCTGTCCAATCCAAGTCAATAAGAGCATCTCTGCTGCGATCCAAAGCACTGTATCCCCTGCAGCCGGTTCAGCTACGACACGCAGATCGGCCAGGAACTTCACGCCCAAAAAGATGTCACTATTAAAATGACCTATCGCCACCTGCCGAAGCGAGCAGTTGATGTGCATTCTCAAGCCCGGGATGCGTTGAAAAAAGGCAGACGCCGCTCTCGCCCCTCAATAGGATTTTTATGTCTGATTTTCTCCTCGTCTTAGCATCTCTGCGACCTCTGCGTCGTATACGGGCATGGAGCATAGACCCTAAGCGCTGGGTAGCCCGAGTATCGCCTATGGTGGCGGGAGTCTTTCTTATGCTCGTTCTCGGTATCGGCGGCCTTAATGCTGCACAGGACGACCCCGATCGCATCGTGGCTGAGTTCCTGGTACTTCTCGTGGGTGACGGAGAACGTAGGCAACAAGCTATTACCTTTATCGAAACCGAATGGCAGCAAGATTTTACGCCCATGTTGTTAGAGGCCCTGTACCTAAGTCAGGATCCTGCAGTCGCCGTGAAGCTGATCCAGCTGCTCGAGGCCAAGACCGGTCAACAACACAGATTTGACATCAACAAGTGGTACCAGTGGCTTTGGGCCCAAGAACCGCAAGTTCATCCACAGTACGCGCATTTCAAGAGCGCTTTATACGGCCTCATCGATCCAAAGTTCGAAGGCTATTTTGGCGGCGATCGCACCATGAAAATCCGACTCGACGAGGTACGTTGGGGTGGGGTGCGACAGGATGGTATCCCACCGTTGCGCAATCCGAATATGATCTCGGCCGATAAGGCTGAATATCTTGATGATGAAAATATTGTCTTTGGGCTAGAGGTGAACGGCGATGCGCGCGCTTACCCCAAGCGTATCCTCGCTTGGCACGAAATGTTTGTCGACGATGTGGGTGGTGTACCGGTAGCAGGCGTGTACTGCACACTTTGCGGAACCATGATCCTATATAAGACGGTTCACAAAGGCGTTGACCACAAGTTGGGCACCAGCGGTTTTCTGTATCGCTCCAACAAACTAATGTATGACCAGGAGACACAATCACTCTGGAATACGATTTGGGGAAGACCGGTGATAGGACCCCTCGCAGACAAGGACATCACACTCGAGCGTATGAGTGTGGTTACCACGACTTGGGGCGAATGGCGCCGGCGACATCCGAACTCGAAAGTACTTTCACTGGATACCGGGCACCAGCGTGACTACGGTGAAGGTGTTGCCTACCAAGAGTATTTCGCGACCGATGAGCTCATGTTTCAGGTACCAAAACTGGATACGCGCCTGAAGAACAAGGATGAAGTTTTGGGGCTAGTCTTTGCTCAACATCCCGAAAAACCGCTGGCCATTGCCGCGAGTTACCTGGCCAAGAACGCCATTCACCACGACCGTGTCGGCGATCTTCGGTTCGTGGTTCTCACCGACAAGTCGGGTGCCAATCGCGTCTACGAGGCAAAGGACGTTACCTTCAAGACATGGGATCGCGATCGAACCGCAATGGACGAGAAAGGCATTAGCTGGAGCCTGGACGAGGCGCAACTGAAGGCGTCCGATGGTCGCGTCCTCCATCGTCTGCCGGCCCACCGTGCATTCTGGTTCGGCTGGTACTCAGCCTACACCCATACGCGCCTGGTCCAATAACTACGACTCGGCCGCGGGTAGATTCAGTATCTTGCGCGCTTGCGCTGGTGTCGCCGGGTGTGCATCGTGCGTAGCGCATAGATCGGCGGCCAACGTCACCAGTTCAGCATTGCTCGCCGCAAGTCGGTCGCGGGATAAGCGAATATTGTCTTCCAGTCCGGTACGCAAATGGCCTCCCAATTCCAATGACCATTGATTGAGTTGAGATTGGCAGCGACCGATGCCGGCCGCGGTCCACGTGGCATCCGGCAACATTTCCCCAAGCTCCGAGACTAGAAATTCAAGTGTCCGCCGTCGCGCCGGCAATGCGTTAGGAATACCCATGACGAACTGCACGTGAACCGGTGACGTCAACAACCCGCGGTCCAACAACGTTCTCGCGTTGTATAGCATGGCAAGATCGAACACCTCGATCTCAGGTTTGATGCCATGCTCACGCATGGTGCTGGCGAGGTCGTTTACTAGCTCGGGGGAATTCTCATAAACCATGTTCGAGAAATTTACCGAACCAGTGGCCAGCGAAGCCATGTCCGGTTTTAGCTGGAGTGCACCGGCTCTTTCTCGAGTGCTGCGGCCACGACCGCCGGTTGAAAATTGAATGATCATACCCGGACAATGTTTACGGACACCGTCCTGGACCTGGGCAAACAGCTCAGGTTTAGAAGAGGGCGTTTCGTCAGGATTGCGAACGTGGATATGTACCAGCGACGCGCCTACCTCATACGCTTCATGCGTTGATTCGATTTGCTCACTCGGTGTGACGGGTACCGCCGGATTATCTTTCTTGCGTGGTACGGAGCCGGTGATAGCGACAGCGATAATGGCTGGCCGAGTCAAACGAATCTCCGACGAAAAAGCCTTACTTGAACTTGATCGTTCGTTTTAGCTCCCGTAGCAACGCTTGTGCCTGTGTGAGCTCGGTTCGATTCATACGTTGCAGTAAAGGCTTGCGGTCGTAGACCGCACAGGAGTTTCCACGATCAGCCGCTAGGCTGTACCAAACATAAGCCTGTACATCGTCCCGTGGTACCCCGCGACCGTCGTCATAGAGCTTAGCGAGGTCGTTCTGCGCATCCGCATAACCGAGCTCGGCGGCCCGTCGATACCATTTAGCCGCTTTGGCAAGGTCTTGAGGTGCACCTCTGCCCAACTCGGAATTGACACCCTGGCTGTGGATAGCCATAAACTCGGTTAGGGTCATGGACTCACCGTTCGAACCCGCCGCAGGAGAAGCAATGAGTCCGACGATGAACAATAACGACATTAACGGTTTCATCATGATCGTCCCTCCTATTCAGAAGATCATTTCGGCACAAATCTGTCAGAAATAGCCAGGTTCGTTGCCGGCTCTCCACTTGATGTTACAGCCCATGCTCGCCTTTTGCTCGGCCGGCACTGGCTGGTCTTGCAAGACGGCATCCAACGCCATGCGTAGATCCTGGCCCGTGACCGCTATCTTATTGCCCGGTCGGCTGCCATCGAACTGGCCGCGATAGGCCAGTTTGTGATCCTTGTCGAACAGGAAGAAATCCGGCGTGCAGGCGGCACGATAACTCTTGGCCACTTCCTGAGTTTCATCGTAAAGATAAGGGAAGGTGTAACCTATCTTCTTTACTTCGTCGGCCATTTTCTCCGGACTATCGTCGGGATGTGTACTGACGTCATTGGCATTGACTCCGATCACTGCCACACCCTTGGCCTGATATTCGCGGGCAAATTCGGCGAATTGATTTGCGATATGTTTCACATAGGGGCAGTGGTTGCACATGAACACCACGAGTGTGGCGGGCGCTTGTTTGTAGTCGGCCAGCGACACCAATTGGCCTGTGGTATCGGGGAGACTGAAGTCGGGAGCCGCGGTACCCAATTCAAGCATGGTTGAGGAAACGCCCGCCATATCAGAGCCTCGTAGTCCAAGAGCAGGTGGTCGAAAAACACATCTTACTGCGCTTTAATAGCCGGCTCAAAGCAAGAACAGGGATTTGTGTTGGATGCAGCGATAGTGGATTCAAAACGCCGTGAAATTCTGGGTGCATTATGCCGTCTCGGCCTAATCTCGAAAGACCAAACCCCGCGAATGACCGCGCTGGCGGGCGGCGTATCTTCAGATATCTGGCGAGTCGATCTCGCCGATGGGCCGATATGTGTTAAGCGAGCACTGCCCAAGCTTAAGGTGGCCGCACAATGGCAGGTGCCGGTAGAGCGGAACATCTACGAGCACGCGTGGATCGACACGGTCAGCCGGTTTTGTCCGCAGGCGGTGCCACGCCTAATCGGTCACGACCCCACAAGCGGTTTATTCGCGATGGCCTACCTCGATCCCAGTGAATATCCGGTTTGGAAGGCTCAGTTACGAGAAGGCCGCGCCGATTCGGCTTTTGCCGCCCAGGTCGGCGTAACCCTGTCCACCATACACTGCGCCACCGCCGGCGATGGCGATATTCGGGCGCGTTTCGCGAGCGACACAATCTTTCATGCCATCCGACTCGAGCCCTACCTCATCGCTGCCGGTGAGCGCCATCCGGATTTGGTCGCGACCCTGCGCGCATTGGTGGAAACCACGGCCACAACCAAGTACGCCTTAGTGCATGGCGATGTTAGCCCGAAGAATATATTGGTGCAGGGCCAAGGGCCTGTCTTCCTCGATGCGGAATGTGCTTGGTACGGCGATCCGGCGTTTGATTTGGCCTTTTGTCTCAACCATTTGCTTTTGAAATGCCTATGGACGCCACACGCGGCAAAGGAATTCTTGGCATGTTTCAGGGCGCTAGCTGACACTTATCTTGCCCGGGTTTCATGGGAGCCTAGGCGCGAGTGTGAAGCCCGCGCGGCACGCCTGTTGCCGGGATTGTTTCTAGCACGCGTCGACGGCAAGTCACCTGTCGAATATCTCACAGACGAGCGCGACAAGGACCGGGTCCGAAAAGTGGCGCGAACATTACTGTTAGAACCGCCCAACCAGCTCGAGGTGGTATGTAATAGGTGGGCGAGCGAGATCGGTTTATGAAAAAGCAAACGATCACGGACATCATTGGCCGGCGTGTATGGGATTCGCGTGGTCGACCCACGGTGGAAGCAGAAGTGCATTTGGTAGGTGGTGCAACCGGTCGGGCGATAGCGCCGGCCGGCGCCTCGACCGGGTCAGGTGAAGCCATAGACTTACGAGATGGCGGTGAAATCCTTGGCGGCTACGATGTGACTCGGGCGCTGGAAAATATCAACACCGAGATTGCATCGGTGCTCAAAGGCTTGGACGTGACAGGTCAAGCAAGCCTTGACCAGATCCTGATCGATCTCGATGGTACCGAGGACAAGCGCCGGCTCGGCGCCAACGCCCTGGTTGCGGTATCAATGGCGATCGCCCATGCTGCCGCCGCCGTTGCTGATATGCCCCTTTGGCAGTTCCTGCTTAACGACGCTGAGGCCATACTGCCACTGCCACAGATTCAAATTTTTGGCGGCGGTGCCCATGCGGACCGGCAAGTCGATATCCAAGACTTCCTCGTGCTTCCAATCGGTGCAACTAGCTTTTCCGATGCGCTGGCCTGGACCGCCGCTGTCTACCACGAGGCGGGCGCACTCATGGCCGAGCGCGGACAGCGCCATGGGGTGGCAGATGAGGGTGGTCTGTGGCCGGCCTTCTCGACTAATGAGGAAGCATTACAAACCCTTGTGCGCGCGATCGAGCGTGCCGGTTTCATTCCGGGCGATCATTTTGTCCTTGCGCTCGATGTAGCGGCCTCTGAGTTTGGCCGCGGTGGGCGTTATCGGCTTGGGCTTGAAGGCCGTGAACTCGACAGTGATGAACTTGCCGAACTCCTCGTCAGCTGGGTCGATCGCTACCCGATTGCGTCTATCGAGGACCCGATGGCCGACGACGACGAACGCGGATGGATCGCCTTCACACGCGCCATCGGTGATCGTGTACAGATTGTTGGTGATGATCTGTTGGTCACCAGTCAGGATCGG
>CAXMNC010000231.1:0-3355 GCA_964194625.1 Acidiferrobacterales bacterium | reverse complement strand
CTTCAGCTACTTCGTTACCTCCATAACGGCTCCGATTGCTTGCGGCTGGAGCGACATTGCCGGGTTGGGCTCTCGGCCACTGGGAAAACGCCGCCTTTGCACGGCGTACACCCAATTCAGACAATGCGGATGGTGGGTAACAGAAAATTGATAAATCCACTAACATAGACGGTAGTTAAAAAATTCAAGAAGGAGGTATCACATGAGTGCTGTTATTGAACCTAAAGAAAACGGGCCATGCCTTGTTAAAAATCTGGGATCGCTGACGAACTCCAAGGGTGCTGATATCCTTCCTGATAAGGAAGTAATCGCCCTGTGTCGTTGTGGTAAATCTAACAACAAACCGTTTTGCGACGGCACCCATAACAAGATCGGCTTTTCGAGTACAACGGACAACCCCAACGTAGGGAAATGGCAGGACTATGTCGGTAAACACATCACAATCCACGATAACCGGCGTCTGTGCGCTCACGCGGGTAAATGTACCGATGGGCTTGCCAGCGTCTGGCGCATGGGAGAGCAACCATGGATCGATCCGGACGGAGCGGACGTCGAGGCTATAATCGCGGTTATCGACCAATGTCCGTCGGGTGCCCTCAGTTACAGTATTGATGGTAAACACGCCGATGCGGGAGCGGTGGCTGATGGCGTGGTTGTGTCCATGAACGGTCCCTATCACGTCACCGGTGCGATTACTCTCAATGACCGATCACGGGACACCGATGATATCCCTAGTCGTTATGCACTGTGCCGATGCGGCGCCTCAAAGAACAAACCGTTTTGTGACGGCTCGCACTGGGATATCAAGTTTAAAGACGAAAATAATTAAATCTCGTGATCGGGGTGCCGCTTTAGTTTCCGCGCGTCATCACGATCTAGACGATACCTCTACAGTATTTCTCGGAGAGTCGCCACGGAGTTGGAGTTGTGTTTTGACCTGCAGTTATCAGAGTGATCCTGTTCTACATCGGTAAACATATCGGGTGCGTATATGCCGCCCCCGCTTTCAGGCAGATTGTATAGGTGCGATGTGTCCGCATTGGGGAAGCAGACATTTTGAGAGCGCATGAATTTGCCTGCTTGTTGCCCTTTGCCGTCATTTGCGCAGACCCACAGGTGGGCAGTTCTCGGCCACCTGCGGACTTTCGAGTTTTGTAAAGCAGACGTTCGGATCAACGCTTGGCATGAGAGGCGCGCGGTTTCATGCGCGTCCTGCTCAATGCCAATGTTATGTTTAAACTTTTGATATATTGCAGTTATCAAAAGGCGTGACCGCTTGGCCTAACGCATGTGGGCGAGGCGCGCGGACGCGCCATACCCACGTCGCTGTAGGGCCGTTGTTGGACTCCGTACTCCATCAGCGCGGCAGCGGCACCTTAGTGCCAAATTGCTCATTGACTTCGTCGTATACCCCTTTAACTACGTCGGTGTAGGGTAGTCGCCCGCTGATGATCTCCTTCGAAAAACCAATACGCTTATCAAGTTCAGCCGGAATCTTCGGCTGGGTGGCTGGCTGCGGCCAGATGTCCTCGTCAATGGCCGCCATGCGAACCTTGATATCATCTTTTGTCACATTGAACACCATATAGTCCACGGCCAATGCCAGCATGCCATCGTATGTCTTACGGATATCGGCAGTAACAGCCGGGGCAGTATCGAAGTCATTGAAGAAGTGATAGCCAACGGCTAAACGAGGCTTTATCGTGCTCATGACTTTGCCGAACTGGGCCGGCGAAGTGTGTACCTGCGTACCAACATTGAGGGCTGTGCCCGGTGTGAATCCCTGCTTCGTGATCAACAGCGATGGAGGAAGGAAGCACTCGTGAATAGCGATGTCTGAACCCGACGCATATTCCCGCCACCATCTATTGGGGAAAGTGTCACTACTGTAAGCAAACTTGAGACCGTTCCATTCAAGGATGAAACTCACCGGTCCATCCAGCGCATGGATCGCCGGAATTGTGCTTATCTTGACGCCGTTTTCGTTATAGATAACATTGTTGACGGCTTTGTAGTCGAATTCATGTACCTTAAGTTCGAGGCCACGGATATCCACGTTACCCAACCGGCTACCTTTGTCCCAAGTCAGCATCTTCTCCATGTGCTCGATCGCGTAGGCAGTTCCGTACTCTGGCTTGTGGCCCTTGGGGCCCCAAATACGCATTGGATTAATGCGGTTCCCAACGACACCTCCGACCCATAACGCATCAAGGTCGCCAAAGTGGTCGCTATGCAAATGTCCGAGGAACACCTTATCCAGATAATCGTACGGAATCTTCATTGCGGAGAGACGCTCCGCTGACCCAGTACCGATATCGAAGATAAACTTGTCGCCGTTGCCCAGTTCTACGAGCCAACAAGCCGCCGCCTGTTTTGGCCGTCCATTCGGCATACCAGTGCCGCAGGCGATAACTCGCATCTCGTCAGCTGCCAGGTCCTCCGTGCCGGGATAATAGACGTCTCTTTCTTTGAGAGCCTTTATCGGCGATAGCGATGCCTTAATCTGGGCCGCAACCGCCCCTTTGGCGAAAGCCAACCCTTCGCCGGTGCGTCCATGGTGTAGCCCAAACAGGTAGACGACAACCATCGTTACTGCAATCAGTACAACACTGCTGGACACTAACGTCTTTTTAGTCATAGCTTTACCCCCTTCTTATTGAGATAATCTGAAAAAATCGACCAAGTCCGGTTCGCCTGTCGGCGACGCCATTATAGTCCCAGCACAGAAAAGAGCTACGTTTACTGGATTCGCCGATACATTCTATTTCACGGTAAACGCCATCCGAAAGAGATGACGGGGCGAGAACTGGAACAATTCCTGAATCATCTGGCTACCACACGCCATGTCTCGGCGAGCACACAATCCCAAGCATTGAATGCATTTGGATGGGCTGAATTCCGATTAGACTACAAACCGTATTGCTTGTCTTTCGCGAGTGCCCCATCAGTCGATGGGGCACTCTAATATGCAACAAACAATCGACGAACGACTGCTTTCTGGAAAAAGTGCCAAAGGCCGGTTTGGGTCGTTTTGAGCCGGTCGCTCCAGACGTACTCCACCGACCGGTTCCGACGAATTAGCAGTCAGTCAGATAGCTAGAAGAATGATGCCGTGACAGGCGGAGATCGGCCACCTGCGGACTTTCGAGTTTTGTAAAGCAGACGTTCGGATCAACGTCGGGCATCAGCCGCGCGCTTTAGCGCGTCGGCTGCATGCCATTGTTAGGCGCTTGCTTGATAATCTTGAGCACTAGCTGGAAACGCCCAGCGGCATATGCCCCACAAGACGATCGCAAACAGGACGTGCGGCACCAGCGAGGCGACGATAAGCTTTGGACTCACGGCGAGACCGAAG
>CAXMNC010000230.1:0-69311 GCA_964194625.1 Acidiferrobacterales bacterium | reverse complement strand
CGGTCATAGGAATTTTGATGCAAAACCGCGTGTCTACGAATTTGTGAGTGGCTGCTACGGGTCGGGAAGCGGACGTTCCTTGTCAGCGACACTTTGGTTGGGAGTCAATGAGGGATTGCCAATGACGCTTAAGCTATAATGGGGCTGCGACCCGAGTTATCCCATTGAATGGGCAATTAACACCTGAATGGGCACTCCACTTTTCTCGGACCTTCGTTTCACTCTGTAATACTGGCGCGCCCGGAGGGACTCGAACCCCCGACCACCTGGTTCGAAGCCAGGTACTCTATCCAACTGAGCTACAGGCGCATTGTTCTGTACTTGTTAGCCGGCTACCGCCAGCTTTATCCGGCAGCGCTTCGCACTGCAGGTACTCGCCTCGACACTTCGTGTCTCGGCCCCGGCCGCTCGGTTGCACCCTCGCGGCGTTCGTTCCTGGCCGAGCATGCTTGGCCTTGACGCTTCGCGTCAACTGTCACTCACCCAACTGAGCTACAGGCGCGTATACGGACTAATAACGGCGATCATCCACTATCCAGTTTGTCATTTCCACTCCGCTCGTGATCAACCTTGCGCCACGTCGACAAGACTACGGCTACCTTGTTCCCGCTCTAGCTCGTTCAGCTTTCGTTCAGGCTGCCCACACTATGATTGCCATAGGCTGATAGGGCCGGGGCTCATAGGGCGAGCCCGATCAACCAAATAGGAGAGTCATGATGAAAAAGCTGCTTGTTATCAGTGTCCTGGGGATGGCCATTATGGGTACCGCAATTGCCGAGGCCGGGTACAAGGGACACAAGGCTAAGCGTGGGGCGTTCTACGACGAGGCCGAGGTAATTAACGTCGAGCCCATCACCCGCACCGTGCGCATTTCAGTTCCCGAGCGCGAGTGCTGGGAGGAAGAAGTGTACTATTCCGACGCACCCATTCATGCCGCCGATGCGGCCAGGAACGTGTTCATTGGTGGCATCGTCGGTGGCATTATCGGCCATCAGTTCGGCAATGGTCGCGGTAAGGATGTCGCTACCCTCGCAGGTACGCTCATCGGCGCCTCCGTTGCCCATGGTCGGGCAAAGGACAAGGCCCGTGCCCACAGCTATGAACGGGTGGCCACGGAAGAACGCTGTCGTGTGGTGAATCAATATCACACCGAGGAGCGCGTAGACGGGTACTGGGTGACCTATCGCTATCAAGGCGAATCATTTACGACACGCATGCCATTTGATCCGGGCAGCTCGATACGGGTGCGAGTACAGGTATCCCCGGTTCGAAATTCGGTAACTTTCTAAATGGGCAGGCATGGCTAACAGCCGGGCACTCGTAGCCCGGCTGTTATTCAGTATTAAACACGACCCTCACCAAGTCGGCGCCCACCACCGGCACGACGGTCTTGCTGCATATGCGGGGCCAGCATTGCAGAATGATAAGGCGTGCGGCGCTCAGAGACGCGTCGATCGTCGAAATGCGCATACGAACATCGGCAAGGCCGCACCTCACAGTTGGGTAGAGGGAATTGTGGCGCTTCTTTGGCGAGAAAACGCATGCCTTCAAGTTTCTTTACCGACTGACATGCGCCGTCGCGATACTTAATTGCCACACAGTGATACTTGCTCGTGAGTCGGACCATCTGTGGGCGTGGCGCCGCTGGCAAAGTCTGGCGGCGGGGCCACAGTAACCACACACCTACGGCAAGCACAGCAAGTAACAACAAGAGCCAGTTAGTCATAAGCCTCGTCCTTGAATGACATAACCTTGTGGACAAGCCGGCCTGAGTACCGAGCAGCCAGGCACCAGCCGCCGAGTCGTTTCCATTGCGCTTAAACGACACCGTCAGTTACGGTGCAGATCCAGGAACGGATACGTTAACGTGGAGCGAGACTAAAGAAACTAGGTGGGCGCTTTGTACATGGCTTATCCTCCTTGGTGTTCCTCGAATAACGGCCTTGTTATTGAAGCCACAGGCATAAACAGTCTGTCCTTTTCCGAAAAAAAATTCAACTACATTATAAGAACCAAAAAGAATACATCGCCACACACCATGTCCTTGACGGTATTAAATTTCCGGTACTATAGTACCGATCCAACATCAAACTAATGGGGTGTTCGCACCTTACCAATGAGGTGAACTATAGAATGATCAAAAACACACTGCTATCGTTTTTGGTTCTCGCGGTTACTGCCGTGTTCGTAATACCTAGTGCCAAGGCGGCGGAGGCGCCCAAGAATTTCAGTCGTATTTCCCATACCGGCAAGGTGATCGTCGACAAGCCAGTAGAACTGGCGCTTGATCATAAGGGCGTCAAGCTGGAAAGCATTAGCTTTTCCGGCGACGAAGCGCTGGTCATCGTCTGGAATAGGACACCCAAGGCGGTGAAGGGTCATATCGGTATCGCTCTATTCGACCCCAAGGGCCGCCTAGTAGCGGCTGAATCCGATGCTCAGTCTGTTACACGCGCCATCGCAAGCATTCGCTCCGGAAAGCAAACGAATTTCAAAGTTAGGTTCAAGAAATTCTTGTCTGACTTCGAAGGCGTGGCACAGTATCGACTAGTCTTTGCGATCGTCGAATAACGATGCCTAGTCGTGTCTTAGTTCGATCTTACCTGCTCGAGTAGGCTTTGAAGTTGCGCCTTGAGGCGGGGATGCGCGGCTGTCTCTAGCGCCTCTGCAAGTGCTTGTTCTGCTCTGTCTCCACCGATCGCTGCCAGCGCGTGTGCTGCGCGGCTCCGATAATGAAAGACAAAATTGTCAAAATATATTTTTAGGAAGACCTCTCTATCCATCGAGAATCGTGAGTGCTGATTTTGTTTCGCATACGCGTTAAGTCTTTCATGGGTCACTATGCTTAGCTGTTGCACATGCTCGCGTGCCGATTGGGCTGGGCCACCGGCCAACATCGTAGACAAATGAGGCACGATCACCTGGCCGAATTTGGTCAACCGATCCAACTCTCCATCTGCGCACTCAATGCAACGAATCCAGTTTGTGATCGCCAGCCGTGCGTCTTCCGGCCCATCGGCCGCTGCAGCCGCCAACTCTGTTAACCCCACTAGCCAACAAGCCATTGCGATTGTCATTAGTTTGCGGTTTAACATGGTCCCCTGCACCTAGTCGTTCGGAAAATCGAGGGTGACGGCTGGGCATGTGCGATTATGCTCACCCACAGCACAGTTTCGCGTAACACCGCTGCGGACACCAATCGCATTAAGAAACGATATTTCGTTGACATTGACGCGAAATGCCTGTCCCTCCGTAAAGGTTGGAGTAATCGCCGGATCCGAACCCGTCAACATGACATTCGTCCACATCTCAAAATCCGGGTTGCCATCCGCATCGAGATCTACGGCATCGACATGCTGAAGTGATAAGGCGTGCCCTAGCTCATGCGCAAGTGTCGATATAGGTGCCGTGTTCTCTATGAGAATGATGCCGCCCATGCCGAAGGTCCCGCACCAGGCACCAACTGCGTTAGCGCTAGTTTGAAGCACACGATCCACATAGTAGACGTTCAGTTTGCCAGGCTCATAGCCAATGTCCTGCATAATATCCATGTGAAGGTTGCAGTATGCGTAGCTCTTCGCGGGATCAGCGTCACCAGTCTTATCAGTAAACTCGGCCGGAAATATGATGCCGGCATGGCTATCGCCAAAGGTTACATTTGCCCAGATAAGATCTACCTCCGCCTTTTGCTGCACCAATTGGTGGTCGCCATGCACGCTCCAGATTCTAAGCGACAACGAAAGCGGATCTTTTAGGTCGACTGTTAATTGGTCACCTGCGGCTTCCGTCCACAGACTGAGGGGACTAACGACTTCCAAGGCGTTGTCATCCGACATGACGACTACTTCCGAACTGCAACCATTACTCGGCAACACGTTGTCGACATCAACCCCCGTACTACCTCTATACACGTCATCATTCACACAACCCGATGGTTGCTTTCCATCCAATAGCACCACCGCATTGTCATTGCTTATGTTATTTTGCAAAGCAATTTGATCGTTACCCTGTACATACACGATCACAGGCGCGCTCGCATTGATACTGGCAGGGCTGGCGTGAATCGTAGTTGAACCCAATGATTCACCTCTGACCAGACCGCTTGCATCAACAGATGCGATATTCGGATCATCACTGCTCCACCCCGCGTTCGCGCTGCCGAGATCACAACCCGCTGCGTCTTTGATAGTAGCGCTGAACTGGACGGTGTCGCCAACTGCGACATCTGAACCGCTAAGCGCTAGCGAGGATGGCTGCCGTACAATATCTGCACGAATGATGTCAGAAGATGGAAATCGTTTATGTTCTGATGTCGGCAAGAACAGCATCAGCCAGTAGTAGTTGACGTCGTAGAAGAAATCCACGCTTGACTTACATGATGCAGCATGGTCATAGCGCCAGATCGTGCCACCGCTACTAGTCATATCCTGCCGTCGGCCATCCACGGTCACATCCGTGTTCAGGCTATAGACAAGTAACCCGCGCTTCACACGGGCGGTAAGGGGATACACGTCTTCAGGCGTGCTGTCGAACGCAGAAGGCGTGCGATTTTCGACTGAAACATCGCAGCCATTCAACAGACACACCAAAGTGACGGTGATTATGTGTCTGCCAGCGAGCATAAACATATACCGAGCACGAATGCCTTACAGTCGCAGTGCACTATTTAAATAAGTAATGGCAGGAGACTAAATTCTCAGGATTCGACAAGCACTACAATAAAGCATACTTAAAAGCCGGCGGTCATCAAAATCTGGACCTAGCTGCGTCCCAGCTATCGCCACCACGGCGGCCTGTACCATGGCGACGATCTGAGTCCGTTTCCAAACGTACCGACGTTCGCCGCTGGGTAGTCATTCGACGCTGCACGAGCCGCCGTTCAAGCTTTCGCACTGGTCTGGGGATCGGTGATTTTTGGCTGCGTTTGCTAGTTGCAAGCATGCGAACGAAACCAAAGAACACCAAAATCGCACCAACAGCAATGAGCACTTTGATTAGTAACAACACGAGCCCCAGCCCTCACAGGTGTGCATCCATGGCGGTTCACACTGGCTCCTTTCCAGCTTGGGAACCTAATCCCAACGATGTGCGATGTCAAGCCGGTCAACCTCGAGGTTAGCTCCCATGTTATTCAAAGCATTATCACATCTTTTCTTGGCAATTTCGCAACGCCTCGGCCATGTCGCTACCCGTCTGGAAGCGCTTTTTTAGATCCTTGTGTAAAGCCTTGTTGACTATTTGCGCCACACACGGGGGAAGTCCTGAGCGTACCTTGCGAACATCCCGGTGCTTCTTGTTAGCAATATTGTAAACGAGAGTAGAAAGCGACTCGCCATCGAAGGGTAGCTCTCCCGTGAGCAGTTCATAGAATGTAACGCCAAGAGAGAACAAATCCGAGCGTCCATCTACCCGTTGGCCGCTGAGCTGTTGTGGTGACATATAGGAAGGTGTCCCTAACACAACACCGGTTTTCGTATTCCTGGTGTCGGTGAGACAGGCAATACCAAAGTCCGTTACCTTGGCGATACCATTTTCCCGATCATAGATAATATTGGCAGGTTTAATATCTCGGTGTACAACCTGCTGATCGTGCGCATAGTTCAACGCCTCGGCTACCTGAGCCGTAATCTCCATCACTTCCTCGACCGATAGGAGCTTGTCAGGTTCGCAATGCAAAGATAGGTCTTCACCCTGCACATAGTCCATGGCGATATAGGCAAGGTCCTGTTCCTCACCCACATCGTAGATAGTTACGATATTGGGGTGGTTTAGACGCCCGGCTGTTTTAGCCTCCCGGAAGAATCGCTCTTTGACCTCTACTAGTTTGTCGCCCTCAAATTCTTGAGACAACGCCAATGTCTTGATGGCTAGAACGCGACTGATCTTGGGGTCTTTACCTATATAGACGACACCCATTGCGCCCTTGCCCAGTTCCTTTTCGATTTCGTAGCGCCCCAACATTGGTTTTTGCAGGCCTTCGCCATCAACGATTAAGGTACCAGCCCCTGCTCCACCGACACCACCGACGAAAACACCGGTCTCCCCTACCGCCTTACTTCGAGTCAGGCGCTCTTTGATGTCTCGAAACTTGGAATCATGCTCTGCTAGATGCTGATACACATTGTGCGCTTTGTTGAATTGCTGCTTGCGTTCGTAATCGAGCCCAAGATTGTAGAGCAGCTCCATCATCGAGTGGTCAACTGGGCACCTGCGAAACTTATCGAATGCCATGTCTAAATGTCCCTGCGACTGGAACGAAAGCCCAAGCATACGATTGGACTCGGCAAGCTCGACCTTATATGCAGCCACCCTATCGTGGAGCATGCGCTTGCCAGCCAACAACAGGTGTCCGGTGATCAGAGCTATCGCCGGAACCATCAATGGCACCCACATGGATTTCAATGTCATCAACACTAGGTGGGCATTGAAAAGTGCGATCAACATTAGCCCGCTTACGGCGAGACCGGTTCCGAGTCTGAGACGCGGCAGAATAAACATGAGATAGAAGGCCACAAGTAGAAAGCCGATCATCCGCCCCCACCTTGTGAGGCTGGAGGCATCATACAGATCACCGTTTAAGAGACTCGATATCGTGTGCGCCATCACCATCACTGGCGCCATGGACTCGCCGATCGGCGTCACCAATGCCTTCGTAAGGCTGCTGCTAGTCAGGCCAATCAATACTAATTTGTCGCGAAACACCTTCAGCGGCACTTTGCGTTTTTGCACATCGCGAAAAGAAAAAACCTTAAACGGCGAGCTGTCGTCGCGCATTTTGTAGAAAAAGGGATAGGCCCGCAACCTTGCATCGGTCGCCATCCAGTCCGCGCCCAACTTTACGCGGCCACCCAAATCCACTTTCAGATCGTTATGCTTCAAACCCAAACCTTGGGCTGCCATAGCAAGCGAGAACGAAGGCAAATAATGCTCACCATAGGCCATGACTAACGGCACACTCGAGATATTGGCCTGTCGTGGCGATACCTGTGCGCCTAGACCCATTCCAGCCGCCGCTCGGCTAAATACCGGGATCGGCACATGCAGTCGTTCGACCGACAACGCATCAGGATTTAGGATAAAACCCGGTAGGCCGGCAAGATTTAGTGGCGTGGGGTTGTTATCGATACTAAGAGTATGCTTCTGCAGCGTTTTCGACAGTTTAGCTCCAGTCGCCTCGCGTCCCACTTCATAGGGCATGGCAAGCACGACATTTCCTGATTTTCTAAAGCTGGCCGCCAATCGACGGTCGCTATCAATCCGGCCTATTGCTTTCTTGAGCAACGCATCGGCTTTCTTGCTTAGCGATTTTTTGTTCGAATCTCGAAGATCACGCAAGACCGCGAGGCCGTGGTCATTCTGACCGGTGTCAAAAGATAAGGTATAACCGATGACGGCCGGGCGTGCCGCGACAAGATGCTGATTGACGTCAGCGAGAACACTTCGTGACCACGGCCATTGCCCAATACGCTCGATGGAAGTATCGTCAATGGCGATGACAACAATGTTGTCATTAGCAGTGCGTTCTAAAGAAGACCACACACCAACGTCATAGGCCTTCATGTCGAGGTAGTGCAACGGGTGTGTATCCGCCAGAAGTACAAAGAGTAGGGTGACGGCGAGGCCGATAAACCAGTCTTTTTTCCAGAAGGCTGTTTTCACGGCTATCCCTTGGCGACCCCATTTGGCGCGCGGCGGACGTGAGCATACCAACTCCGCCACCACGACCGAGCGAGTGATTGAAAGCAAGTGCTGAGTTGGCGAGTCGCGCGTGGCCTACGTAACCCACCTGCTTCTAAAAGGTATATACGATCGGGCGTGGAAATAAAGGATATTGCCGAGCCGAATTACCACTGTTGGATGATGCGCTCACCGACCGGTACCCACTTAACACCCTCGGAGAGCAGCAATACCTTGTCTGAGGGGGGATCAAACCCGCCCAGAATTGCTGGATAACGGCTGTGGCACTGTCGGACAGCGACCACTGGGGCAAGTCGCAGATGCGTTGGAGTAATTCCATAAACGATGGGAGGGGACGCGAAACGTGTCAGGCTCAAGTAAAGCTGATCGGCGGGCCTTACGGGAGGCCAGCCAAGCCCGTAGGTCGGTCAGAACCGGGCTCGATATCCTTCCCATTGATCTGACCTTCGGCGGCCACCGTCCTGACGCCTATCGGACTCCAGGCGGATACATGCACGGCGATCGGTCCGTAGACGGCGCTTTCGTAGGCGCCGTTCTGGTCGTTTCGGGGGTATGGTGATGGCCTGTTTGCTTTCAATTCCGGCGCGCCTATGGCTGGCGTACAAGCGCACAGATCCCACAAAAATCAGCGTGGCAGCGGCCACGATGAGCAATTCGACGGGCAGAACCATGTCCTTGCGTATCCTTTCTAGTATTCACCCAAAGGGCACCCTGCAAGGAATGGGCCAATTTCCTACGCTACAAATGCGCTCCGGGCCACGGTCATGAGGGTCTGTGCCCTTCTCGCTCGTCCGGCGTCTTCGGCCAGTTGGCCTTGAGCAGGCGCGAGCGCGCACGATCTGCCAAAAGCCTACCGCCAGTTTGGCAGCGCGCGCAGGAATTGCATTCATTCTCTGCATGGACGATTCACTGGATCGGAGCGCCGCATACACGACAGGACTCACGGTAACGACCGTGCACCACCATCCCCTCACGAAAAGCGCTTACCTTCTCCGGAAAAGAATCACCCACATCCATACGCAGCTTCTCGATCCAATACGTCAGTGTTTCAACCGCAGCGCGGTATAGGCGCGTAAACTCATCGCCCGAAAGCATGCGCGTTTGTTTGAACGGCGACAGCCTAGCGGCAAGTAGGATTTCGTCTGAATATGAATTCCCGATGCCGCTTATGATACGCGGGTCGGTGAGCGCACGTTTGAGTGTGTGGTTTTCTTTCGAAAGCGCATCCCGGAATCCACTGCCCGAACGCACTTCGAGGGGCACATAAAGAAAATGAGAGTACTACCGTTTCCCGGTGCAAGCAGGAAACGCGAACTTGTAAATCGATTCGAAGATTTGAAGAATCGCGTTACAGTGACACTAGGCCAGGGTTGCAAACTATTTCACGCCCTCAAGGCGGCGGTGCATAGCAAACGACGCACCGACATCCGGCACGTCCTCGCTGTCTACGAGTCCCAACCCTACGTGGTGTTGGATCGAATTTGGTCTGCTAAATCAGTCGTCCTGGCGACGACCAGTATCGTGGCGCCCGAGTTAGGGTGCGGCGATCCGCCTTTGTGCGTCTCATTGATTTACGCCGCTCACTGCTTTTGTAGCCGGCGGCTGCGCCTGCTTTCGGTTGCATTTGTGCATTGCCTCGGTTGAACACCCGCCTAAAACTATAGATCACAAACCTCTGGTTGTGCTGGGTTCACGCAGGTTCCCGCGAAAATCCGTACATCTTGCGTGGGTCTGTGTTACCAGTATCTAGCCAATCCCAAGCCATAGGCTATAGTGGTAGAGGCATGACTGATCTAGAGACATACGTAGACATGACTGATCTAGAGACATACATACTGCAGCTGACCGACCAGCAGGGTATGCGTGAGCTCACCGGCTTCTACGATCTGCAGGCCGAGCCGCCCTATTTCTATCAGTACGAGGACGACGGCTCGATCTACGTACACACCCGTTTTATCGGTCAATCAAATGCAGTGGTGGGGATTTTCGCTCTAGATGGTAGCTTCATTTACGGCGGTGCGGCCACTACAACACACTAACGACCGCAAACGCTCCAACCGACCATCAGCACCTTCCTGGTGCTATTTCAAATTCAGCTAGCTCACTCTGTACTTATTGGCGTAATGCTTGCCAAGAACCTTGCGGGTCTGCGCGGCTGACTGCATATTGCGCGTGCTAGGACCTGCTGGCTTCGGTTTCTTTGGCCTCTTAGCGCGATTGTTCTTTGTTTTTGACATTTCCAAACGCTCACCGCATCTCTATGACCTACATCCAAACAGTTTGACAGCATCCTCAGCGTTTGCCCAGTTAACACAAGCTTGACAAGCGTGTCACTGGTTACTACTCATTACTTACCTGTAGGTAGGTTTTTTCGGGTGGCGGTCTATGGCACAAGCCGATACGAAAACACAGATCCTCGACGCGGCTGAAGCATTACTGCAAGACCGCGGCTTCAACGCCTTTAGCTACAATCATATTGCGCAGCCGCTCGGGGTCAAAAACGCGGCGATCCACTATCACTTTCCCACCAAAACCAATCTAGGTGTCGCCTTAATCGAGCGCTGTCGTGCCCGGTTTCAGCAATATACTGAGCTTCTCGAGGCCGGTGAAGCATCCCCAGTGCTCAAGTTTGAGGCCTATCTGACACTCCCCTGGCGCTACCTGCGCGATGGTGGCAAAGTCTGCCCCTTGGGCGCGCTGGAGGTCGAGTTCAACACGCTGCCGGAGGAGATGCAGTTTGAAGTCGTCGCGCTCGACCAGCAGATGCGCGCGTGGCTCGCCATCGCCCTAGAGGAAGGTCGTGAACAGGAACTGCTCCATTTCGAGGGATCGGCCGAGGAACAGGCAATTCTGATTGCTGCCACCTTACAGGGTGCGCTTCAAATCGCCCGGGTAGCCGGGCAGAGCGCGTTCAATACCTGTGTGCGCCACCTCAAGCAAGAGTTGGGTTTGGCCAACTAACTACCCTCACGCCTCTTTCGAATCGTTAGCAACAATCGGGTTGACCTTCGGTTTGATCCTACGTTAACTGGTGTATGAATCCAGAAACGGCGACTTAACCGAGGAAATACTTCATGCCCATCGCCCCGCTTCTTAGACGAACCACGGATCACGCCCTTGATTACCTTGCTAGCCTAGATGACCGCCCTATCGCCCCGACCGCTAGTCTTGCCGAATTACGAGCTGCGTTCGTTAAACCACTCCCAGAAACAGGCATCCCAGCAGACCAAATCATTGATGCCCTCGTCAACGATGTCGAGACGGGATTGCTCGGCTCTACGAGTGGGCGTTTCTTTGGCTGGGTTATTGGCGGCTCGCTCCCGGCCGCCCTTGCCGCCGACTGGCTGACGACGATCTGGGATCAAAATGCAGCCATCTATGCATGCGGACCGGCAGAAGCAGTGGTTGAAGAAGTATGCGGGCAATGGCTTAAGCAATTACTCGGGATCCCAGCCTCAGCATCATTTGCGCTCGTCACCGGCTGTCAAATGGCGCACGCGACGGCGCTAGCAGCGGCCCGCCATAAGCTACTGGCGGATCGCGGTTGGGATGTTGAAACCAATGGCCTAGCTGGATCAACCCCACTACGCGTGCTCACCAGCGAACGTCGGCACGAATCACTCATTCGGGCCGTCAAGTTCTTGGGGATTGGCGAGGCGGCAATCGAGCTCGTTGGCTGTGAAGCGGACGGGCAGATGCGGATGACAGACCTCGCGGCCACGCTCCAGAATGCGGCTGATACCCCAACCATCGTTTGCTTACAAGCGGGTGATATACACACCGGGGGTTTCGACCCATTTCCAGAGGCCTGCGATATTGCTCATTCCCATGGCGCCTGGGTTCACATCGATGGGGCTTTCGGTCTGTGGGTAGCTAGCAGCGATCGATTGCGCCATCTGCTGTCTGGCGCAGAGCAGGCAGATTCGTGGGTCACCGACGGACACAAGTGGCTAAACGTCCCATTTGATTCTGGATTCGCGTTTGTCGCCCACCCAGCTGCACATCGTGCGGCGATGTCGCAAAGTGCCAGCTATCGCATTAGCGTTGGAGATGCGCGCGATCAGGTCGATTGGACCCCTGAATGGTCGCGCCGCGGCCGCGGGTTCCCTGCCTACGCCGCGATCAAGTCTTTAGGACGCACTGGTATCGCGCAGTTGGTAGAACAGTGCTGCGACCACGCCCATCGATTGGTAACCGAAATCAGCACGTTGCCGGGAGCCGAACTGGTGGTTACACCAAAGATCAATCAGGGACTGGTGCGTTTTCTGTCCCTGGACGCAGATCATGATCGGCACACTGACCGCATAATCGAAGGAATTCAGGCCAAGGGTATCGCTTGGTTCGGCGGTACCACTTGGCAGAACAAACGGGTCATGCGGGTGTCGGTGTGCAACTGGCGCACGACCGATCGCGATGTCGATCGGGCCATCGCGTCGGTACGGGAAGTCTTAGCTGAGATTTCATAGCCACTAGCAAGTGGCAGTGACGACTGCACCGTATCACGATAGAATTCGGCCACCACCCCACGACCGCGGAGACCACCTTGATCGTCGAACAAATCTGGACCGGTAATGCTTATCGCAACTTCAACTATCTGATCGCCTGTCCAGAGACGGGTGAGGCGCTTGCTGTCGATCCGCTCGATTACACAAAGTGTCTGGCCGCTGCCAAGCGTAAAGGCTGGGAGATCACACAGATTCTGAACACCCATGAGCACGGCGACCACACTGGTGGAAATCGCGCCATGATTGCCGCTACCAGCGCGAAGTTGCTTGCCCATAAGGGCGCCAAAAATAGCATCCCTGGTATCGACCGTGGCCTCGGTGCGGGTGACGTAATAAAGGTTGGGAAAACGGTGGAGCTGGAATCACTAGACACACCTGGACACACGATGAGTCATATCTGTCTGCTCTCACATACTGATACACCGGCCCTGTTTTGTGGTGACACACTTTTCAACGCCGGTGCCGGCAATTGCCACAATGGCGGTCATCCGCATCAATTGTACGATACCTTCACCGAGCAACTCGCCCATCTACCAGACGACACACTTGTCTATCCGGGTCATGACTATCTCAGCAACAATCTCGCGTTCACGCTAGACCGCGAACCTGACAACAAAAAGGCGGCAACCCTGCTCGAGGAAGCGCGTGATCAAGATCCAAACCAAGCGTTGGTTACCTCATTGGGATTGGAAAAGGAGATCAACACATTCTTTCGCCTTCACCGCCCCAGTGTCATTGCCGCGCTTCGGGAAAAGTTTCCGGATCTCCCGGATGAGTTGGACGCTAAGACCGTATTCCTAAAGCTACGCCAGCTACGAAACAGCTGGTAGCTATGCTATCGGCCGAGTCGGCCCCAGCCGACTCGGCTTTTCGACGGATGCGCCATTAGCGGCGCGACTGCTAACGTCAGCACTTCCAAAACGGTTTGGCTACCTCTCGCTCGACACCGGCCCGCGTCAGTCCAACATCCTTGAGCAGGCGATCATCCAGTTGCAGTAGGTGGTGGCGCTGACGGGCTCGATCCCACCACCCAAAGGCGATCGCTACGCCATTCTGGATCCAGTTACGTGCCACGCCACCGAGTCCGACGAGGACGAGCTCAGCCGATACCACCTCGTCAGGCTTGCAGGTTGTCGTATTCATCTGTATTCTCCTTATGCGAATGAGTCGTGTGTGCATTCTTGAAAAACTCGACCATAATTGGCCGTAGACAGCCTAAAAATAGCGATAAAATCGGAGCCGCACAAACGATAATTTTTGCACTTTTAGATTAGTAATTCTTATCCGAATCTGATCGATGGCTCGTCGACTTCCACCCCTCAATGCCGTACGCGCGTTCGAGGCCGCGGCCCGCCACCTGAGTTTCACCGAGGCGGCGGAAGAGCTGCACGTCACCCAGGCCGCCATCAGTCACCAAGTTAAATCGCTGGAGACGTATCTAGGGCTCAAGCTATTTCGGCGTCTCAACCGCGCCCTGGTATTGACCGACGAGGGGCAAAGCTACCTACCACCAGTGCGACGAATCTTTGATCAGCTATACGAAGCCACTAACCGGCTTAGTGATCATGATGCCCGCGGTAAACTTACGATCTCAGTATTGCCTTCGTTCGCAGCTCGGTGGCTAGTGCCGCGGCTCGGTCGTTTCATCGCCGCCCACCCTGAGATTGACGTTCGCATCGCCCCGTCGGCTGACCTTGTCAATTTCGCGAGAGAAGATGTCGATGTCGGTATCCGTTATGGTCGAGGTCGATACCCGGGTCTTCGGGTTGACCGGCTCATGACTGAAGACATCTTCCCCGTCTGTAGTCTGGCACTCTTGCGAGGACCGACACCGCTAAAGAAGCCGAAGGATCTTAAGGCACATATCCTGTTGCATGATGATGACCATGGTGATTGGCGCACGTGGTTACTGGCAGCAAACGTGGAAGCAGTGGATCCAACGCGCGGACCCGTATTTACCGATTCAAGCATGCTCATCCAAGCGGCCGTGGCCGGTCATGGTGTGGCCCTAGCACGTGGCGCCCTAGTGGCAGACGATCTGGGCAGCGGTCACCTCGTGCGCCCGTTTGAACTCAGCCTGCCGGTGGAATTTGCGTACTACCTGGTTTGCCCAGAGTCTATCGCCGGCCGGCCGAAGGTCGTTGCGTTCCGAGAGTGGTTGTTGCAGGAAAGCGAACGTAGCCGGCTGGCAAGTGCGGAGGCAAATTAGGTATAACGTCAATATATGCCGGAACTACCGGAAGTAGAACGCGGTCGAAGATTGGCAGCATCGGTAGCGCAAGGGCGAACCATAATCCAGGTACGCTGCGCTCGAGATACGATTGTCTTTCAGAACATCGCCCCCGTCAAATTTCAGCGCGCGCTAAAATCCAACGAGGTGTTGGCAGTACGACGTCACGGTAAATTCTTGTGGTTCGAGCTCGCCCGCCCACCCCACCCCTTGTTTCATTTTGGTATGACCAGCGCATTTCACACACCGGCCGCACTCCCCTTACAGCTCAAGTCGGGACCAAAGACAGCTAATCTGACATGGCCACCACGATTCACAAAGATTCATCTTTTTTTTGACGATGGTGGCGAACTTGTCATGACTAACGCCCGCCGATTGGGCCGTATCCTTCTACGGAAAGACCCATTAAATGAGTCGCCTTTAAACAAACTCGGCTTCGACCCGTTGCTCAATCCGCCCACCACGCGCAGTTTCGAAAAAATGCTCCAGCGGCGTAGTGCGATCATTAAGTCCCTGCTTTTAGATCAGAGTTTCTCCGCCGGGGTTGGCAACTGGATTGCGGATGAAGTGCTATACCAGGCAGGTATTGATCCACGCCGGCGCGCCCATTCGTTGAGCCATGAAGAAGTCAGGCGGCTTCACCGGGCACTGAAATCGGTGATCAGAATTGCGGTCAGAGCTAATGCGGATAGTACCTGCTACCCACGCCACTGGTTGTTTCACGAACGGTGGGGCAAGTGCGAAGACGCCGCTACCGCCCGCGGTGAGAGGATTGCACACACCATTATTTCTGGGCGCACCACCGCCTGGGTCCCGACCGTACAATCTTAAAGATAGGAGCTGAAAGCTCGTAAGCGGCGCACGTCGACCAGCGTAGACAGCTATTCGTAAGCATAGGCTGAATGTATGTCGCTAGGTTCGATGTCTCATTCAAACAATGCTTCTACGGCGTTTGAACTAAGCGCGACATAGGCCCATAGCCAAGATTTTTGGTACGCACACACGACAAGGCTCGGTAGAACCGGGCCTCAAACAAAAAAATCTAGAGATACTCTTAGTTGATACCAAAGATGCCCCTTGCCTCACCCAAAACCTTTACTGACTCACCATGGTTCCCGGTTTTGTGTAACCGCTCGCCTTCCTCGCGCAGCCTTTTCACTTCTGCTAACTGCGCTGTGCTCAGATTGATTCCTGCCTGTAATGCTGCGTCAATCGTCGCCATATCAGCCGGGCACTAAAAAGCATAAGCCGGCACTATCAGTAACGCCCCGGCTAGGGCTAGCGTTGCAAGTAGAGCTTTCATTGGCTCATCCTCCTTTGAGAAACACCGATCTGTGCCGAAGTCGATTCTTGCATTGCTCGAGAAATTAGACAACGTGCATGGGAAGTGGTTCTGACAGAACGGAGGATAGCGACGACAGATGGAGCTTCGACACAAAACTAGTACGTATTAGAGGATGGCACCTCGTTCTTCCAAAGCATACTGCCTAAGTTCACTGATCACAAACTCGCATGCCTCATCGACTGAATCCGTGCGGTGGAGCAAGTTAATGTCATCCGCGCTGATATTGCCATGGCGAATCAGTGCATCGAAATTGATTACTTCGTCCCAATATTTCGTGCCAAACAGTACGATGGGAAGGTGTTTGCGAATTTTTTTCGTCTGTAACAACGTCAAGAGTTCGAATAACTCGTCGAGTGTACCGAAACCGCCCGGGAAAACGATGACCGCCTTAGCTAGATAGGCAAACCAGAATTTACGCATGAAAAAATAATGGAAGTTAAAACAGAGTTCGCGCGTAATATACGAGTTGCCAGTCTCCTCGGTTGGGAGTGAGATGGTAAGGCCAACGTTGAGCCCCTTAGCTTCAGATGCTCCGCGGTTCGCTGCCTCCATAATGCCTGGGCCGCCTCCCGTACACACAACGAAACGACGATCATCGTCAACCAGCTGTTTGGACCACTCTGTCAACCGATGAGCCATCTCGCGGGCGGCTTCATAGTACGTTGACATTTCAAGCCGCACCTTAGCCTGCTCAATATCGCCGTCTCCATTCTTGGCATTCTTCAGTTCCTCTTCCGCCTGCTCGCGCGAGACAAGGCGTGCCGAACCAAAGAATACAATGGTGTCATCCACTTGATAGCGTGCGAAACGACTTTCTGGCTCCCGGTACTCGGCAAGGATTCGTAGCTCCCTCGCATCGCTGCTGTTTAGAAAATCACTGTTTTGGTAGGCCTTAACTGAATCACGAGTGTTCTTGTTCATAGGTTCGTCTTTCGCGGTTGCAAATCACCACTCCCTAGTATTGGGCATGGAAGCCCAGGGCTCTTTGGGCTCTAGTGCATCACCCTGCTGCAGGAGTTCAATCGATATGTTATCCGGCGATCTCACAAACGCCATGTGTCCATCACGTGGCGGTCTATTGATCGTAACCCCGCCGTCCATTAACCGCTGACAGGTTTCGTAGATGTCGTCAACCCGGTAGGCAAGATGTCCGAAATTGCGACCCCCTGTATATTCCTCAGGGTCCCAATTGTACGTCAACTCCACCAGGGGTGCGCGCTTCGCTTTGGCTTGCTCGACATCACCAGGCGCGGCCAGGAAGATCAATGTGAATCTACCTTGCTCGCTGTCGTGTCGGCTAATTTCGACTAGCCCTAATTTGTCGCAGTAAAAGTCTAGCGACTTATCAATATCGTTAACTCTCACCATTGTGTGTAGATATTCCATGTTTTGCATCCTCTCCCGGAGAATCTCAAGTTTAATCCATTAGGCGGCAGTCTCGCACGTATTTAGGCCCCCCTACGCCGTTTTCTACTACCGCTTGACCCGCCGCGATGAAAATAGTATCTGACCATTTCAGTTTTATTTTGGCAATGAAACACCTGTGATTGTGACAGAAAAGATCATAGAAATAAGAAACGCCACCGTCTACCGTGGCAGCGCGAAGGTGTTCGAAAACCTATCGCTGGAAATCATTAAAGGAAACAACACTGCCATTATCGGTCCCAATGGGGCAGGCAAAACAACTTTACTAAAGTTGTTGTCACAAGAGCTCTATCCAACTTACAGTGATAGCTCGTATGTCCGTATCCTTGGCCGCGAAAGGTGGAACGTATGGGACTTGCGCTCACATCTTGGAATAGTTAGTTACGACCTGCAGCATCAATATGCGGGCCATGTGCGTGGAATCGACGTTGCGCTGTCTGGCTATTATTCCAGCGTTGGCACATACCGATACCAAAACTTCAGCCCCGAACAGATCCAACAAGCGCAACAGATTATGAACCAGCTAGAGATTGAAAGTCTTCAGGACAAACTATTTGCCGCAATGTCGACCGGCGAACAGCGGCGACTGCTACTAGCTCGCGCGCTCGTCAACAAGCCCCATACACTGGTACTTGATGAACCAACAACCAGTCTCGATCTCAAGGGTACCTTCACATACCTCAATATCGTGCGAAAACTTATGCAGACCGGCAATACCGTGATTCTCATTACCCACCACTTACATGACATCCCACCCGAAGTCACGCAAGTAGTACTGATTAAGCGTGGACAAATTATTGCTCAAGGGGATAAACAACAGATACTGACGGACGAGAACCTTAGTGAGCTGTTCGAGACGCCGATCCAACTGGTGGCGGTGAACGGTTATTACCAAGCAATACCAGCGGCATCTTGATGTTTGGTACTATATTTCTCAGCCCAGTGCAAATCCCCAACATACGCCGATTAGCATGATTGTTGTGCAAACGAGGGCCCACTGAATACGGCCCTCTGGTGGTCGCAACACCATGATCCCAACGACGATACCTAACCCGCCACCGACCAAAAATCCGAACAGGTGCCCCAAGAGATCCACCCGTTCGCCCGCCGTGCCCAGCATGGCGAGTATTGCCAAAGCCGCGACTATCGGCACCCATACGTGTCGCCCTTGCGCGCCATGTCGGCGGCGACGCACAACCCCCATGCCCCCCATTAAACCCAGCGCACCGAACACAGCAGTCGAAGCACCTATGGAAATGTGCAGCGAACCGTAAAAGAATGCATTTACGAGATTTCCGCCAGCGCCTGCCGCGAGCACGGTAAGACTGCCAAGTCCGGGACCCATGGCACGACATACGATATGCAAAAAGACAGCACCGGCAATGACGTTGCCTAAAACGTGCTTGAGATCAGCATGCAACGTCAGTGCAGTGACCGTACGCCACCATTCGCCTTGCACAATCAGCGCTGCATCCGCGGCACCGACTTCAGTCCAACGAATTTCAGAATCCCAGACATCGGTAATAAAGAAAAAATCGAGAAGCAAGATCGAAAAAACGAGTGCTGCGTATAACGGCGCCGAACCCCTCCATTCGGTAGGCATCGGCGGTGCCACGGGATTCTCGCTCTCATAAGCCAACAAAGCGTTTGTGGCCTGTTCGACCTCTTCTGGTGGCACACCGACAACAACGCCCTGCGTTCCTTCCCACACGCTGGGCGACAAACCCTCCGCCACAAGAACTAATGCCCACTCGTCAGCAAGCTTGCGGCTAGTCGTTACCCGAAGTGGAGTCTCGGGCACCTCATTCACCGTAAGAATCAGGGTCGACTGATAGGCAGGGAATGCTAGCGGTCGTCTTTGCGACGCTGACCGGCACGGCGTTGCACCAGTTCTTCTCGCATTTCGATACGCCGATCTGGATAGATGCGCCTTGCTCTTTGTCGGCGTGAACACCCAATGCGGCTTATTATCGATATTATTTTGGCTTGCATAAAGGCACCATCGCTATCTCTGACGCCCACTATACGCGCTCTTAGCCCTTCCTGGGAATAGCTTGCAATCCCCCTTTAAGAACGAATACTTCGAATCCACGCTGCCTTAGCAGAAAGGCTGCAACCTCGCTTTGAACACCCGTCTTACAACACAAGACATATCTGCGGCGAAGCTCGAGCTCGTTAGCTCTATCGCGTAACTGGTCGATAGGGAAGTTTTTGCTGCCTTTCAACGCACCAGTTTTGTATTCGTCGCTAGCCCGAACATCCAGGAGACCGGCGCCGCCCTTAACCATCTTTCGTGCCTCCCTATTTTCAACGTATCTCAGGAGGGGTTTCTTCAACAGCTCCTCAAAATCGGCTTTTGACAGACGCATCAAGGTACCTGGCCCCATGGCGATAATACTGGCATTCCGCGTATCACCAGAAATCAGCGACTGTTCACCGAAAACACTGCCGGGCCCCAGTTCGTTAAGAATTTTAACCTTACCATCCTTTTCTTTATGCGAGACGTTGAATCGTCCCTTTTTTACCACATAGTAATAATCGCCAGGGTCGCCCTGCTTGAATACGATATGTCCGGACTTAACCGACACCGGTTGCATCTTCAGCATCAGGGGGGCGATTTTTTCACTTGGCAGCATGCTAAATATCTTGTTACCAAGCATCTGTGCCAACCACACCGTATCGCCACCGAACTCATTGCCCGCCGCACCCCAAATGGTGGTTACGGTGGCCGTCATTTCATCGAGAACGACGGCACGGTCAAGTTTGTGATTGTCGATGCGGACGATTTTCGCCTTTGTGGTTGTCTTTGCCGTCAACGGGCGCGGCCGCGTCGGCGCCAGGGCGTATGACGCTTCCTCGGTACCGCCTTGAACCACACGTTTCATTGTCGTTTCGTGTGATGATAGTTCGACGCCGCCTTCTAGTAGATAAACCGCATCGTTATCGGTGTCACCTTCATTGAAGATAACCCTTCCCGTCGGCAGCTTTTCCACTTGCAATCGCTTAGCAAGTCGTTCGAGATTGCCCGCCGTTAGGTTGTGCAGCGGTATAAGATTCTTGAGTAGCTCGGGGTCAATCATCACAAATCGTCGTAGAAGCCGAATTATTGAAAGCATAGCAATGATGCTGAAACGCGCTAGGGCGATGCCTATCGGCCGCGTTGGACACCAAAGAAACCATTGCCCTGTGCCGTTGCGGTGGCTCAAACAACAAGCCGTTTTGCGATGGAGTTCCTGGCTAATAATGGGGTCTCGGGCAAGAATCTATCGGACAGCAACAATGATAAGCGCACTACGTACAGCGGAAAGAAAATTGCGATTCACGACAATCGCGCCATCTGTGCGCATGCCGGCGCGTGAACGGATCCCAAGTTCGGTGTGGCGTATGGGGGCAGAACCCTGGATTAATCCGGACGGCGCCGATGTCGATACAATTATTGAGGCGGTTAGGCGATACCCGTCTGGTGCGTTGAGCTATTCGATCGAATCTGTCGAGCATCGCGATGTAGAGCGTGATCCCGCTATCTACGTGTGTAAGGACGGCCCCTACCAGGTAACAGGCGGGATCGACTTGAAAGATGTGTCGTGAGGCGAGGGCGCCTCCACTGAGCATTACACGCTATGCCGATGTGGTGCGTCGAAAAACAAGCCCTTTTGCGATGGCTCGCACTGGCGTATCAAGTTCCAAGACAACGACGACTAGTCGGCGCCTACACCGCCAACCGCGCTAGGCTCTTGCAGGCTACGGTTTATCGAATTTGGAGTTGATACGATCCCAGGCCTTGTCCTGTGTGCGGCGACCAAACCCCTCCCGACGGTCCTCATCCTCAGGTTCCCAGCGTCCTTTATCGCGGCGCTCTGTTTTTACGCGTCTCGCGCTCTCTTGTCGTTTTTTTTTCTTGTCTTTCGCAGCCAATTTCTCCGTCATCATCGCTCCGTTTCTCTAACGTTATTGATACGTATAAATATAGACGTCCCATCGCCGACCGGGGAAAGAACTTGATCGACAACTGCGGCCGCTTTCGCACACAGTGGGAAATACACTGAGAATCATACGGTTACGTCCTAAGCCCTTTCGGGGCAGCTTGGACATGCCCAAGCCAGTACCAGGATTAATGATCGGTGGGACGAGCCTGGCTGCCATAGGGTAGGCGCTCTGAAGCCCACGGCACCAAGGTCAGGGATCACCCCGTCCTATGTCGCCTTTGTACGTCTAGCTGGAGCGATACCGGCCTACGAGCAGACCGCCTTCAAGTGAACGAGCCACTTTGATAATTCAGATCACTGCTATTACTATTCGCCACAAGGAGCAATCCATGGGCATGCCAGTTGCGGTCAAGGAAATCACAAATGTTGTTGTCATCGCCATCACGCTTACTCAGATACCGGCCTTCGCACAAAAACCCACCGCCAGCCCAGTCCAACAACCCACGCAGATAGTGCCCGCGGCGCTAATCGCACGCCATGGCAATCCAAACAAGCTCTTTCTACGTTCTTCGGTGGCGTTGATTATAGATGAGCGTGAGGGCGTAACGCTTCATAAACGCAATGCGGACGAACCCCGACCTATCGCCTCGCTCACTAAACTTATGACCGCCCTTGTGATACTCGACGCCGATCTGTCCTTGGCTGAAAAGATAGGGATTACACAGGCGGATCGAGATCGCCTAAGAGGCACCAAATCACGCCTACACTACGGAACTGTTCTGACTCGTCTCGACATGCTACATGTGGCCCTGGCTGCTTCCGACAATCGGGCTGCGGCAGCCCTCGCCCGCACCTACCCAGGTGGTCGCGATGAAATGATTGCGGCGATGAACGCGAAAGCTCGAGAACTAGGGATGACTAACAGCCGGTTCGCTGACCCCACTGGCTTGCACAGTGGAAACGTGTCCACCGCAAGCGATCTCGCGAAACTTATTGCCGCTGCCCGTGATTACTGGTTGCTTCGAGTTTTAACGACCAGCCGAAAAGTAATCGCTACCAATTGGGAGGATAACAAGCTGATCGGCTTTCGAAACACAAACCGTCTCGTGCATCGAGGTTCATGGGATATCGAGCTGAGTAAGACTGGATACACCGCTGCCGCCGGTAACTGCTTGCTCATGCGTACCACAATCGCTAACCGACCCCTCATTATCATCCTCCTCAACTCGTGGGGCAAACTAAGTAAGTTTGGTGACTCCAATCGTATACGCAAGTGGCTAATCAACACCGAACTTAGGGTTCAGTCACTCAAAGTAAGCTCTGGTAGTGTTTGATTTACGGTGGCGAAAAAAGAAACCCCGCCGGTTGGCGGGGTTTCCATGTCAAATCTCCTGGCGCTGAACGTTAGCCGCTGGCAGCCACGTCGACCGCTTGTAAACCCTTCGGTCCATCTTTGACATCAAAGCTAACACGTTGCCCCTCAACCAGGGACTTAAAACCCGTGCCTGTAATTGCGGAGTGGTGGACAAAAACGTCCTTGCCGCCATCCTCCGGCGTGATAAAACCATATCCTTTGGATTCACTGAACCACTTTACAGTTCCCGTACGCATAACTTAATGATCCTCAAATAAATTAATGGAAATGACCTTACGTGCAGATTACAAAAGGGAGATTACGGGCGAACCTTGGAGGGATTTTCCGAAAAGACCTACATTCATAAACTGCGCTCGTGCAGTCCACTAAAATATACCACATTTCGGGCATGGGTGCTAGGTAAGACCTGACCCTCGCACCAAGCCACCTACCCGCCTGGCGTACTAACCCAACATCCTGATGACAAAGACCAAATCTAACCGACCTGGCTAGCATATGGGTGATCGCTGGTCTCGCAGGCTGGCGCCGGAAACCATGCCCACTGTGTTGTTGGGCTATGCAGCAGTGCTGTTTCGGAGTTTATCGTCCCGAGCATTACGCGGTCGGCAGTAATAAGGAAAAAGCCGTAAACTTGTGGGTCAATTCGAGGAAGGAGAGTTGGCGGAAAATCACATCAGTTTGGCTGAAGCGCGCCGCATCACCCTCGCCGCACAGGGCTTCGGCAAGCCTCGCTCGCAGACTCGAGCCACCTGGCCGCGAGTTCGAAAAGCGATTGAGCAAATGGGCCTACTCCAGATCGACTCCATTAACGTGCTGGTGCGGTCGCACTACCTGCCCGCTTTCTCACGCGTGGGTGCTTACAATATCGCGACATTCGATACCAAGGCGTTCGATCCGCATCGGCGTGAGCTTTTCGAGTACTGGGGCCACGAGGCCTCTTTGCTACCGCTTGCGCTACATCCGCTGTTGCGTTGGCGGATGGCGCAAGCTAAACAACTCAAAGGTGTCTATGCCCATGTGGTGAGGGCGGTGCGTGGTCAGCGTCGTTATGTCGATTCGGTTTTGGATGAAATTCGAGAACGGGGCCCATTGAGTGCCCGGGAACTCAGCAATCGAGGCCGACTAGGTGGTTCGTGGAGGTGGGGCGATGGCAAGACTGCACTCGAGTACTTGTTTTGGTCTGGCCAGATCACCGCTCATACCCGTCGCCGTTTCGAGCGAGTTTACGACCTGACTGAACGGGTGTTACCGGCCGACATCATTGCATTACCCACACCGACTGAATCGGAAGCTCAACGCAAATTGGTGCGACTCGCCGCCCGCGCCCTCGGCGTTGCAACTGAGGCGGATCTACGTGACTACTTTCGCCTGCCCACTATCAACACCAAACAGCGCATTGCTGAGCTTGTGGAAAATGGAGATCTCTTATCGGTACAAGTGGATGGTTGGCGTGGGTGCACGTACCTTGATCCGCGTGCCCGGATACCGCGTCGGGTGTTTGGGTCGGCACTCCTGTCTCCCTTTGACCCATTAATATGGGAACGTTCACGCACAGAAAGGCTATTCGACTTTCGCTATCGGCTTGAAATCTATACGCCGGCCGAAAAACGCAAACACGGCTATTATGTCTTGCCGTTTCTCCTTAATGAACGGCTCGTAGCACGTGTGGATCTTAAGGTCGATCGATTAAGCCGAACGCTATGCGTTCTAGCCGCCCACGGCGAAGTTGGGATTGACGGGGCACGCGTAGCGCAGGCGCTCGCACAAGAACTATATAGGCTCACCGCTTGGCTGGGCTTGAAGCATGTCGCGCTTACTCGACGTGGCAACCTCGCCCGAAGCCTACGTGCACCCCTGACATGTCCACCAGTTGATATACAGAAATAGATCGATTAGCATCGAACTATGATAACAGATCGATGCTGATGTTCATGCCAGCAGCCCAAGATATCGCCATTATTGGCACCTTGCTCGGAGATGAGACACGGGCCGCGATCGTGGCCGCCCTCCTAGACGGCCGCGCGCTCACCGCAAGAGAGCTCGCTCATGGGGCAGGCGTGACGCCACAAACGGCTAGTTTTCACCTGAGCAAACTCGACGGTGCCGGCTTGCTCAATATCCTGCCGCAGGGCCGACATCGTTTTTATCGTCTCGCATCGCCCGATATCGCTGATGCAATCGAAGCACTCGCCCGTATTGCACCCAATACAAACGCCAAGCCCGCCGCCAAACGAAGAAACGATGTCTGTTTCGCTCGAACTTGCTACAACCACCTGGCAGGTTGCTTGGGTATCGCGGTTACAGAAGCACTACAAGCACATGATGTAATCAAACTGAGTGGTGAAGATGATTTTCTAGTCCCTGCTACCGGTGAGCAGTTCTTTAAAGATCTCGGTATTGACCTTGTCAAGTTTCGTAAACGTCGACGCTTGCTCGCGCGCCAGTGCCTCGACTGGAGCGAACGCAAACCACATCTTGGCGGCAGCCTTGGTCAGGCCATGACAGACGCGTTCGTAAAACAGCGCTGGCTTCGCAAACAATCGAATAGTCGAAATATCCATGTAACCGACATAGGCCATCGAGCCATCAAAAAACTTCTCGGTGTCGATGTAGAGGCGCTAGAAAGGGCATTCTTCGCTTAATAGGAAATCAGTCAGACAAGAAGTAGATATGAGAGACCGACATGGTCTTGATAGTTTCGAAACCGAATGAAGATGCCGGCAAGACCCATGGTTCATCCGCGCTGCCAGATTAACACGGTGAATTCGGAATGTGAGCGTCTAGGTCTTAGAGAGGGTTGGGAAATCCCGGTACCACTTTGAATGACTGCCTTCATGATTTGGCATACCGGGCTTAGTGAGACAACCTTTGGGTGCAATGAAACTGTCGATTCTGCGCGTCGGCCGCTCATACCATTGAATGTTGAAGGCACAAAGCTTCGGGAAGAATTGAAGGTGCGAATAAGGTATGTGGTCATGAATCCACCAGGCGAGTTCACGCCAGTCAGCCCCCTGCTCGTAGCGATCTGCGAACCAAGGAATCACGATACAGGCGGCTGCGCCTAGGCACCCCTCGGAATCTCGTAGATCCCAAACGTGATAAGCGGCATTGGCCTCAATGCTCGCGCCCTGCCCGCGCTTGTTGCCGAACTCAGTCACCGCCGCCGCACGATAGCCAGAACGAACCGCAATACGCCCAAAGGTTGCCTGTAATGGCTCAAGTAACTCCTCACACAGTTGTGTTCCCGTAGCAATGGCGAGATTGGGATACTCTGGAATGTTGGGGATAGTGTAGAAGTTGGCGATTTCAGAATAGAGAAAATCACGCATGTAAAAATTCGGGCTAAGTCGCACACGACCGAGTTCTTCTAGCCCGCGCATGGATCCAGGCTTGCGCATCCTCAGCCTTTGCCACTTAGGTTTTTCGTAGCCTGTACTTCGGTATCATGGGGGCACTCGGTCAACATCCTCCCGCTTCTCTTGGAGAGTCGAATATCGGTAAGAATCCCACCTATACCCAACAGCGGGAATTCGATCGCAAGGATCATCCACCACTGCATGTCGTTACGCTACCAGCCTAGAAGTAATCTGCGAATTGTATGATCACTGAACGCCACCAGGAACTCTGGCAGGAACACGGTAATGCCTACGCTAACCGCGCCATGCGTTGCCTGCGGGCTATGTACAACTTCTTTAGTACGCACTACCGAGATGCCTCCGGTAAATCTTTGGTTCCAGAAAACCCGGTCAAGTCGCTGACGCACATCTAATCCTAACTTACTTTGTCAGCTGTTCAGCCCGGCGACATCACGGCTGATAGAAAAACGTGTTGTTGGCCGGTGTCACTTTGGGTGGTGGAGCTGGCTGCGGCACAGCATAAAACACTAGTTGCTGACTCTCCTCCTGGTCACGACCAAAGGGACGTTCGACATGCACTTCGGTCCGTCGTGATTCCGCCTCCCGCTGAGCGGCAAAGAGCTGTTCAGCCTGTTTTTGATTCCAAGGAAGCACGTACGCTCGTGGATCATCAATCCCGGGAACCCTGAGCCACAGATAGATGCTCTCACCTTCCCGCCAGTCAGCATGTAACACCACCGCCTTCGATAGATCACGATTCCCCCATTCAAGGGCGATCGGCTTAGGACGACTCAACAACTCTACCAAACTGACATAAGCAGCAGGCAAAAACAGCGTAACTAGCGTCAGTGCGCCGACTTTCACCCAGAGTGCGCGTGGGGACCAGATGCTGATCGCAGCAAGCGCTGTTATCAGTCCCACCGACATGACGAATAGATAGAAGACGTAATTCATCGCCTAGTTGATGCCCGCAACGGCCGCGGCAGATTGTGGACACTACCACTTAGTAGACGCCCTTCTTCATCAAGCTTGAATCGAAAGGCCGTGAGTTCTTCATCTTCATGCGACAGATTAAGTTTGGTCGACAGAATTTGTTGAGCGGGCAAATTCGGTGAATTCTTCACGCTTACCGCAACGACCGCCGGAATTGGGTAGACGTTCGCCAGATTTCTGTAGAGATGAAGATTGACCGTATATTCTCCCGCCGGCACACCACGACTGTACGAAAATTCATAATTGAGGTCGGTGGCGTCGTTAATGTGACCGAGGTCATCGCGCAACAGATTAAAGATAGCGCTACCTTGATTTGAATAACCGACCGGTACATCTCCCGGCGCTTGCACCCAGAGGTCAACGTCGACATTCAACTCATCCGGCCAACGAAGTTCGACCATTACGTTGCCCGGCCTAGGGGTCGGATCTTGTGGGGTCGCTCGAGGATTTAGATGAGGTAGTAACAGCAGCACCAGCATGACAAATCCAGCCAGGGCTAACATGATGACATCGCGAAATACGGTAGCGCCGCTCTCGTCATCAAAGAAATCAATCTCGCGCATGCGTCTCCGCCGACTCCATTAGCAAAGCCATAAGTTTAACCGTACCGCTTGTCAACATCTGATGGTTGGCCATGAGCCATACGTTCAGGATGGCGCCCACCAACGTTGTGTAAAGCGCCGTCGACATGCCACTTATCAAAGTAGAGATCATCGGCGTGATCGCATCGATGTCTGAGGCACGCTCTGCATCGACACCAGACAGTGCGATGATAAAGCCAAGCACGGTACCGATAAGTCCGAGCAGTACCAGAGTGTTGGCGATGTGGCGCACGATGGAAATGCGGTGGGAAAGCGTCAAGCGCAAGACGCTGATGAGATTTCCGCGGCCCTCTGGGTCGCGTGATCGCAACCGCTCTAGCTCGCTAGATCGAGCAAACGCATCGGGTTTCCGCACCCGATCGAGCTCTCGGCTCGTTTGCCAGACCTTGCGCCCGCAAAGTCCAAGGCCGACCAAGAACACGAGGCCAATGACCACAGACAAGTATGTTCGATCGGCGGCGACGACCATATCGACAAAACCATGAACATAAGCAACACCTAAGAGCGCAAAGGCCGCTAGATTCAGAAGCACGAATCGCAGCATCAGAAGATGCCGGTAAGGGTCGTGCTCGCGATTACGCATCCTGTCGAACAGCGCCCATAGCCGCCGGCTCGTAGGCACGGCTGTTTCTCCCGTTTTCGCCTTGTCGGGCAGCGGGGTAATAAACGTGGGTGGCGAATCGTCGCTGTACAGATCATCGACGGCGGTGGAGGGTTGGTCCATCCTGGTTTCGTCCCGCCTGAGGACGTTTTTCATGGCTAAGGCACCCTTTCGGTTAGTGTCTTGGCATTATGATTGCAATTCGCATGCCACAGAGTACGGGGGTATAGGGAAAATCGTTAAACAACAAATACTTAAAGGATGGGCCAAGTTAGATTGAAACCGAAAAACGTTGCCTATGCCACTTTTTGAGCAGCCAAGCCTAGCGCTCCCCCGATACCCAGACGAGCGCGGTTTAAGCACTTACTGCCCCTGGGGGCGCTCTATATAGCCGCCCGCGAAGGTACACAGACATTGATTCTAGATAGCGTGGGGACCACAAGCGACGCCCACAATGCGAAAAGCGGGATCGAAGATGTGGTGTCGGTGGCCATGACTAGGCACACCGTCGTCAATGATTAGCGCCATGACTACGTCCCGCGCATCGTCTCGACCATAGTAAATGGCCTCTCCTATGGCCTCCTTCCACGCCCCATAACGATTTACGCGATTTGGGGGGCAACTGCCGGTGAGGCCTCGGTGCCCCAATGTTCCGGCTGGACCGAGTTCTTTGACATGGTCTTCGGCAGCCAACGACATGCCGATCGAGATCTTAAGTAAAGGCAAGGAACTGGCCGCACGTAGGTATCGAATCGCTTCCTTTACCGCCGAAACCCCTTCTTGAGTAATGATTATTGGTTGGCCGGCACGTTCGATCTCCTTAATCGTCAAGGATAAGGAATCGGCCCAGCGATGTCAGGCGCAGACCGGTGCGTCAATGTGTTGGTATCATAGCGGCACTGGTGGACCTAAAGGGTTTAGTCGATTACACTGGTTGTCTAATTCAGCGAGGAGACACATTTGAAAAAAATGTTTGTTGGTAACTTGCCGGCCGAAGCCTCGGAACAGTCCGTGCGGGAATTGTTTGCAGAGTTCGGTACCGTGCGGTCGGTAGAAGTAGCTGCAGATATCTTCACACGCAAGTGCCGCGGCTTTGGTTTTGTCGAAATGGAGGGGCATGAGGCGCGTGCGGCCCTCGCTGCCCTAGATGGCAAGACCTATAGCGGCAATGCGCTTCGCGTGCGCTTCGAAGACCCGCGTCGAACGCAAGCCCGCAAACGCCGCTAACGACCCGACGGCGTGCCGCTATGCGCGAACCACGTAGTATTTTTTTCGCCCAAAAAAAACCCCGCCATGCAGCGGGGTCCTGAATTCAAATCTACTATCGTAAGGCGCTAGGCGGTAGTAACCTCAACCGCCTGTAGGCCCTTGGGGCCCTGTTGAACCTCGAATGTCACGCGTTGCCCCTCAGCCAGGGACTTAAAACCCGTGCCGGTAATTGCGGAGTGGTGAACAAAAACGTCCTTGCTGCCATCCTCCGGCGTGATAAAACCATATCCTTTGGATTCACTGAACCACTTTATAGTTCCCGTACGCATAATATAAAGATCCTCAAAAAAAGTATTAAATGTCACAACGTTCGTGCAGTTTACAGAAAGGAGATTGCGGGCGAACCTTGGGAGGGATTTTCCGAACAGACCTACATTCATAAACCGCGCGGCGCAATATACCGCATACCCATCCGGGAGGCTACATATATATCGTATCTACAGCTCGAGCGCCCCCGGGAAAGTGCAAGAATTAGAGGCTCCCAGTTGGGTATGTGCCCATTCGATCGATGATGAGATGATCCATGGTCCGCTCTCAAGAATACGGCCTCCATCAAGCCCGCCCCGACATGGCATGTAACTCAGTGGTTCAACGCGAACAACGATCTGAGCCTAGATAAACTTCGCGGGCGCGTGATAGCGCTTCATACCTTTCAGATGTTATGTCCGGGATCTGTTGCTCATGGGATCCCACAGGCGCAACGCTTGCAAGAAACATTCGCTGCCACGCGCTGCAGGCGTTTCTCCACCAGTATCACGTCAACTTCCCGGTTGGTATCGATGCGCACGAAGCGGGTCAAGACTTTCCGCTGACCATGCATGCCTACCGCATGTATGGAACACTCACTTTAATCTTTATCAACAGGTTCGGTATCGTGCGTTATCACGTCTTTGGTCGACCGGATGATATGTCCGTCGGCGCGCAAGTGGCGATGCTACTCAGCGAGCGAGTGGCAACCGATACCTCAAACAATTCGAAAGATGTTAAGCAAAAAACACGGGCGGCTTGCGATGATGCGGGATGTGGTCTCGATCGTTAGGTTAACAACCAGTTTCGGTGACCAGTCAACCAGGCGTATGTGCGGCAAGCTCCGGCGACTGCTCAAGTGCACGCTCTAGTGTATGGGCCAGTCGATGCGCCCAACGATACTGATTCTCTTCGGTCTCTATCATGTCATGCCGCACTTCAAACAATAGGTACGGAATTCCACGCTGCTCCCCATGGACAGGAAGCGTGTAGTCACTGAAATCATCCACTGAGTAAGGTTGGTTATCTCCCACACAGAGTGTTTCATCCTCTGCCAGCAATTCGCGGAACAGCTTCGCTAAGCGCGCGTCGCGATTGTACAGAAGGCCGATATGCCAGGATCGGGATTCGCCGTGGTATACCGGCGTAAAACTATGAATCGCCAGTAAGATAGTGGGCTGCTTGTTTGTCAACCGCTTGTCGATAATAGAAGCGATTGTGTTGTGATAAGGTTGAAAGACTTCGCGCTGACGTGCTTCGACCTCTTCGCGAGAAGGATCTTGGTTAGCGGGAACGACGGTGCCTTCGCTTATTTTGGCGATCGAAGTTTCGGCATCGAGCGGTCGATTACAGTCGATCACCAGCCTTGAGTACACCTGCTTCACCAGCGTAGCATCGAAACGACGGGCAAATTCTTCCGCCAGTCCACGTGCACCTACATCCCAAGCAATATGACGCACAAGGTCCTTGTCCTGCACGCCCAGGGTATCGAGCCGACGTGGTATTTGATTACCCGCATGATCGCATACGAACAAGTATGGCGACGTGCTTTCCGGTCGCTCGATAACGACTGCACTGGGTTCGTCTTCACACAACAATCGGAATGTGCCGGCTGTCGCCGAGGTTGCGATTGTCATTTTTTAGTTCGGCGCTGAATTTTAAAAAATGAGTATACTATCAAAGATGCCGCCCAGCATCGGATTTACCATATCCGCACATCCCGGCGAACAATGGCGGCCCGCTCGAATCACCGGCGGACCGCCATTGGTTCTGTTTCACGCGGTTTCTTGCATCACGGCAGCTTTGCCAGGATTGGCGCCATCTCTTCTGCAGAAAATCCCTTGAGCGTTTGCGTACGGATATTGCCAATACTGCCTGTGGTCAACAGCAAAGTCATCGCCGTTGCATCATCTGGTACATCGGTAATCGCGACAATGTCGTAGTTGCCGAGTGTCCAAATAAATTGCCTTCACGGTTGCGCCCGCCTTTTCGACCATATCCCGGAATGCCTGCGCCCGTTCGGGTGATTGTTTAATATTGCGAATACCCTGGTCGGTGAAGCTAATGAGACTGATGTATGTCGCCATGATGTCTACCTCCTATGGTTGGTTGGCATAGTTATTAGAAAACACTGTTCATAACATTTAGCAATTATACCCCGATGAGGGCGAGGGAATCGCCTTCCGCCTCAAGGGAACGGTAAGTTTATCTTCGTGGGCCGGCTGACGCCGGTACAATGGGCGCAGCTGACAGATGAACAACTCAGCTAAACGCAACATTATCAGCTTGTTGGCTTCACTCGTGCTTCTCGTGGGTTGCCAATCGCTCGGACTAACGGTTGTCAACACGCTTGCGCGAATGCAAAAACCCATCGTCGTTTACGATATCGACTACGGGAGCGAAGAACGCCAGCAGTTAGATCTCTATCACGCCGGTGACTCCACTACAGTTCGTCCGGTAGTTGTCTTTCTTCACGGCGGGGCCTGGATGCAAGGCTCTAAGGGCCAATATCTGTTCGTTGGCGAAGCCCTGATATCAAAGGGCTTTGTTGGTGTCATCCCAAACTACCGACTCTTTCCCGACGTGAAGTTTCCGACATTTGTTGAAGATAGCGCGCTTGCACTCAAGTGCGTTTACAACAATAAACAGCGGTTCGGTGGAGACCCAAACGATGTATATATCATGGGACATTCGGCCGGGGCACACATCGCCGCCTTACTCGCCCTCGATGAGCGCTATCTGCGATCCGTGGGCGACAACAAGTATTGGTTGAAAGGAATGATTGGCCTCGCTGGCCCCTATGATTGGTTGCCCTACTTTAGTGAACGCGACAAACAGATTTTCGGGCCGCCGCCACAATATCCTGCGTCACAACCTATCAATTTCGTGGACGGCGATGAGCCCCGGCTACTATTGATGTATGGCAATAAGGATAAGACGGTAAAGATCCGCAATATAGACAACCTAGCCGCCGCGGTACGTAGTAAACAAGGAAAGGTTAAGACGATCTTCTATCCGCGGCTAGGCCACATCGGTATTGTCGGGGCACTGTCTATACCATTGCGTTCTCGTGCGCCGGTCTTAGAGGATGTGGCGACATTTATTTACGGCAACCCCGCCGCTAGCATGAATTGAATCAACCGAATCCTAGTCCATTCCTTCCAGATATCCCCAGCGTCCGTAAGCATGTTCTAACTCTTCGCGGATCTGGTTAAGGCGGTTCAGTGTCGCAGTGATTGTCGCTTTATCCTGCTGATAAAATTCCCGACGGCTGACTCGGCGCTCGAGGCTTTGTTGTTCATGCTCCAGTTCTTCGATGCGCTCCGGAATCGCCGCTAACTCTTGTTCTTCCTTGTAGCTTAGTTTTTGCCTTTGGATGGAACGCTTGTTTTGATTGCGCTCTTGCTTGGTTGCGCTGTCTGCTCTCTCCTTGATTACTGTGCGCTTGGCGACGTGAGGTTTCCTTTGCTTGATCCAGTCCGCATAGCCCCCCACATATTCCTCTACCAAACCATCCCCACGAAACGCCAACGTACTGGTTACTACATTGTCGAGAAACGTCCGATCATGACTGATCAGCACTAGGGTACCATCGTAGTCGGCCAATAAATCTTCGAGTAATTCCAGGGTATCTACGTCAAGGTCATTGGTTGGTTCATCTAGGACCATCATATTGGTAGGCCGCGTAAACATCTTGGCCAACAGCAAGCGGTTTCGTTCACCGCCCGACAAGCTCTTCACTGGTGAATCAATGCGCTCATGGGGAAATAAAAAATCTCTCAGGTAACCGATGATATGGCGCGAACGGCCTCTAACCGTGACGTAATCGCCGCCTTCACTTATATTCTCCCGCACCGTCTTTGCTGGCATCAGCTGTGTCCGTTGCTGATCGAAATATCCTATGCGTAAGCGCGTACCCATAACGATCTCGCCGTCATCTGGCTTTGTTTCTCCTAGCATTAACTTGAGTAACGTCGTTTTACCAGAACCGTTCGGACCGATGATTCCAACCCTATCGCCACGCATAATGCGTGTCGATAAGTCTCGAATGATGCAATGATCGCCATAACTAAAACCAACCTGCCGCATATCGACCACCAGCTTGCCGGATAGATCGCCGCGGTCTACCGCAAGGTTAGCCCTACCTTGTGTCTCCATCCGTAGGCGGCGCGCCTTTCGCATTGCTTGCAGGGCTCTGACCCTACCTTCATTACGGGTACGCCTTGCTTTGATGCCTTGGCGTATCCAGATCTCTTCTTGTGCCAACTTTTTGTCGCGCTTGGCGTTGGCCTTTGCTTCAGCCTCCAATAGTTCGTCTTTTTTTCGCAGGTAATACTGATAGTCTCCCGGGAAGGATTTCAGCTTCCCTCGATCGAGCTCGACAATGCGAGTTGCCAGATGCTCCAACAGCGTACGGTCATGGGTGACAAACATCAGCGCTCCGCGGAAAGACAATAGAAATTCCTCCAACCAAGTGATGGCGGCGATGTCCATATGGTTGGTCGGCTCATCCAGCAACAACAGATCAGGGTTACTGACCAAGGCTTGTGCGAGCATCACCTGTCGCCGTACACCGCCAGAGCAATCAGCCATGCGCTTATCTGCTGGTAACGATAAACGACTCAATGCTGTCTCGACTTTTTGTCTAATGTTCCAAGCATCGAGGGCATCGATACGATGCTGCAAGGTAGATACACGATGGAGGGAAACCGAATTGGGTTCGGCCACATGTTGTACGGCATTGTGATACTCAGTAAGTAGCTGACCCAATTCACCCAATCCTGCCGCCACGACTTCATAGATAGTATTGGGCGTATCTACCGGAACTTCCTGCTCTAGATGCGAGATTCGCAAGGTGTCTTTTCGCCAGATTTCTCCATCGTCCGGCTGCGCAGCTTCACTAATGACACGAAACAATGTGGACTTTCCCGTTCCGTTGCGACCCACCAGGCAAGCCCGCTCACCCGACGAGATCTGGAAATCTACCTGCGCCAACAACGGCACATGGCCATACGCCAGCGATACGTTATTGAGAGTCAATATCGTCATCTGCAGACGCATAACAATGAGATTTTTTACACGGCCTTGAGCTTGCCGGCGCCGCATATATCGCAGGCAGACAACACGTCCGTTTCCTCGGCCACAACCATACGTGCGCCACAATCGCTACACTCGTAAATGCCGGCCGCGAATTTCTTGGGGGGCGGGGGTTTGATCTTCGTTACCTTGGGTTTAGCGCCATCGTATTCGACACTGCCACAGTTACCACAGGCCGGCAATTCCTGACATGGCTCTGTAAACAACGCGACCTGACCACAGCGTTTACATTCATAGCGACCGGACGGGTATTGCACAACGGTGCGAGCCGCTTCGGCCTCTGCCTTGGCCTCGGCCAAGGCTTGCAGAACCTCTTGGCTCAGCTCCTTGGCTCGCGCCTCGGCCGCCTTGGCCACCTTCATGACCTTGCTCATCTCTTCGGCTAACGCCTTGGCCCGTTCTCTAGCCGATGTCATGGTGTCACCAGGTCAGGTACAAGCGCCTTTCTTGACTGAAATCTTCCTTGCCCATTTATTGCTTCAACTTGATTCTCAGTTGTCCTTCTTCCACGCGGATATCTTCCACGCCATCGGCAAACGCCTTCCAAAACCCGTTATGCCCACCGAACTCCTTCACGAGATCGATGTTTTTGATCCCGCCCATCCAAGCATTGGGGAGCGGAACACCCATGACACTCACACCCTTTAGGACCACAATCGGCCTACCGTTGGAATAGGCTATCTCGACCCCGGCCCTAACTTTCAAGGTCTGACCACCCACAAACGGGAAGTCCTCGTCGATCGGCACGAGGAGCTTCGCGCTAATCAGATCGTCAGCTAAATCGATCGCGAGTTTGCTGGCAAGATCGGTGTTCTTGGCCAACAACGCGTTGAGTTCTCGTTCCCTCAGGGCAATGTCGCGGCTAGCGCCTTCTTCGGTATAACGTTCCGGCGTCAGCGCGTCACCGGTAGTTTCCGCCGAGCTCTTGCGCCCATAGCGTCTATCGGTTCCAAGTGCCCCTAGCCTTTCGAGTTTGACGCTAAGGATCTGTTCCTCCTTAGCACTCAATTTCACGGGCTTGAACTCCGAGGGAAAGATAGAGGTCTTTACGATCCAAACGGTCGCGATCGTTGTTAGTACGACGGTAGCCAACAAAAACAGTGTGATATGCAGCCACCCGAATCGGCGTTTGGGTACGGCGCCCATCCGGTTGTCAGTGACAGTGCTCATAAGCGAATATTGGCGTTAGACGAGATCTGAGTAAAGTCAGTTGCAAGGCTCCTGTGTCAATGCCTGGTGTGCGGCGATATTATTGTAATTTCCGGGGCAGGGTTGTCCGAGTCAACAGGCAAGGTGATCGTGTGGTAACGTGACGTTACTAGGACCGCCACTATACGCATAGCATAACAGCCGTGAGTGATTCCCAACGCATGTTGGTATGGATGGTACTGTTTCTCGGTGCAGTGGGTGTAGTGTGCGCCCTGCTTTTTCCTCCGCTGCGCACGGCGTTTGACGCCAACCAGATCTTCAACGGCATGATACTCGGGGTGCTGGTGATCGGTGTCGGCGTGAACTTTCTGCAGGTCTTGACTCTTGGGCCGGCGACCGCTTGGATCGACGACGTACGGGACGTAGACGCCCTGCCGCCGTCAGACGAGGCGCCCCGCCTGCTGGCATCGATGGCAAAGATGTTCAGCGGCCGCGATCAGGAACAATTCCGAATATCCGCCATGGCCATGCGTTCATTACTGGACGGCATCCGTCTGCGCCTGGATGAGTCCCGTGATATTTCCCGCTATATGATCGGCTTAATGATTTTTCTCGGTTTGCTCGGCACTTTCTGGGGACTGCTGGATACCGTCGCAGGCGTGGGTAACGTGATTGGTGGTCTTTCCGCCGGGACTGGTGACCCCAGCGCGATTTTCGATGAACTCAAGCGCGACCTGCAAGGTCCGCTAACCGGGATGGGTACCGCCTTCAGCTCGTCGTTGTTTGGCCTGGGCGGCGCGCTAGTGTTAGGCGTTCTTGACCTGCAAGCAGGACACGCACAGAACCGCTTTTATAACTATTTGGAAGAGTGGCTGTCGGAACTCACGCACTTGCCAAGTAGCGCGCTAACGGCAGAAGGTGGTCAGCCACTGCCAGTCTATATCGAAGCCCTGCTCGAGCAGACCGCGGAAAATCTTAATCAGTTACAGCGCAGCGTCGCTCGTGGTGAGGAAGACCGACGCGCGGTGCAGAATAATCTCGCGAAGTTAAGCGAACAGCTAGCCGAACTCACCGATCAGCTGCGCTCGGAGCAGAAGTTGATTTTGACTCTCACAAAAAACCAGACCGATTTGCAACCGGTAACGGCGGAGCTGGCCAACCAGGTCGCCAACAGTCTATCTGGAAACGAGGAAATGCGCGATCACCTGCGTAATATGGACGTTGGCCTACAGCGTTTACTGGAAGAAGTGTCTGCCGCTCGCAGTCAATTCGGGAGTGAGTTACGTGATGAATTTAGGCTGCTGGCGCGTAGCATTGCCGAAAGGCCGCGTCCTGCACGCGGCAAAAAATCCGGGGACTAGCCCATGGAGAATCTACCTAACTAGTTATTAGGGGCAGCATTTAGATACTCGCTATGTTCGCGCTTACACGCCGCAGCCGCTACACCGTAAATGTTTGGCCCGCTTTTGTCGATGCGCTTGCATCGGTGCTGTTGGTATTTATCTTTGTGGTACTTATCTTCGTGCTGGCCCAGTTCTTTCTCAACGAAAGACTGATTGGACGCGAACGGGCGCTTGACGAGTTATCACTGCAGGTCAACGAGCTCGCAAACACATTGTCACTGGAACGCGAGAAAAGTGCTGAGCTTGGTGAAAGGATCACGGAGCTTTCGAGTCGGCTCAAAGCCACGCTTGCAGAACGCGATTCGTTGACGAGCCAACTTGCTGTGACCACACAAAGGGCGGAAGTGGCCGAGGCCGAGGCTTCCCAACTCGAAGCAAAACTCGAGGACGCCTCGACGATCATCGCCACCGACAAGGAAAAGATCGAGCTACAACTTCAGGAGATTGCCAGCCTACAGGAGAACATCGCTACCTTACGCCAGCGGCGGACTGAATTGGAGACTCGGGTTGCTGGACTCGCAGAAACCGTAAAACAACGCGACGAGGAAATCGTCGTCGCGCGCGATCGTAGCAAGACCCTAGAGGCAGACCTCACGGAAGTGAAGGAAGAGTCGCGCGCCCGTGTGGCCTTGTTGAATCAACAGATTGCCGCCCTGCGTGAGCAGCTCGCCAGGCTCTCGGCCGCCCTCGCCCTTGAGGAAAGCAAAGTCGAAGAACAGAAAGTAAAGATCGCTGAACTCGGACAGCGCCTTAATGTCGCGCTAGCACGCAAAGTCCAGGAGCTCAATCGATATCGCTCGGAGTTCTTTGGCCGATTGCGCGAAGCCCTAGGCGATCATCCAGACATTCGTATCGTTGGCGATCGCTTCGTTTTCCCGTCAGAACTGTTGTTCCCCACCGCCTCAGCCACCCTCATGCCAGCGGGCAGGCACCAGCTCGCGCGATTGGCAGAAACACTCAAGACCGTCACCAGTAAGATCCCGTCGGACATTGATTGGATCTTGCGCGTCGATGGTCACACCGACCGCCGCCCGATCCAGACCGCGAGGTTTCCTTCCAACTGGGAGTTGTCCACGGCACGCGCCCTATCGGTCGTTAACTACCTGATCGCGCAGGGTATCTCACCGGTGCGACTGGCCGCCACCGGATTTGGGGAGTTCCGTCCCCTCGATGACCGGATCTCCGAGGATGCTTACAAGCGTAACCGCCGGATCGAGATCAAGTTGACTCAGCCTTGATTGGGTCGTGGTTGCGACGATCAAGACACTCGACCAGACGCCATGCCCACCAACACGACACCGGAATACAAAGCGGCTGAGGCGGCCTTCAGACAGGCGCGCGATTCCAAAGAACGCCTAGAATGCCTGCGTGAGATGTTGCGCACAATTCCCAAGCACAAGGGTACTGATCACCTGCAGGCCGATATCAAGACTCGCGTCAAGCAACTCACGGAAGAACTAGCGGGACCGAAGAAAGGCGGCGCCCGCGGCGGACCGCCAACCGTCATCCGGCCCGAGGGTGCCGCCCAGGTCGCACTAATCGGTCCGCCCAACACCGGTAAGTCCACCCTGCAAGCGAAGCTTACAGGATCGCACGCGCCTGCCGGTCCCTACCCCTTCACTACACAGTTCCCGCAGCCGGGGATGCTGCCCTACGAAGATATCTACTTCCAGCTTATCGATTTACCCCCGGTTGCCGCCGAGCATCCGGTGCCGTGGATTGCCAACACACTGCAGCCGGCCGACGTGTGTCTACTAGTGGTAGAGCTCGGTGATCCCGCCTGCGTGGATCAGGTGATGGCCGTCCACGAAATTCTGGCGGCAAAAGGTGTAACCATGACTGAAAAGTGGGACCAAACACCGTCGGATGACGGCGATGAGGAGGAGCTCAATCCGTTCGCCATCCATCTACCTGTATTACTGATTGCGACCAAGGCAGATCTAATTCCAGCGTTGCAGGAAGAGCTTCAGGTGTTCGAGGAGCTCGCCGATCTGCGGTATCCCGCAATCGCGGTCTCAGCGACTACCGGTGAGGGGCTCGACCAAATAGCGCCGTGGCTTTTCCGTAACCTTGGAATTGTGCGCGTGTACACCAAGCCACCAGGACGGCCACCCGACAAGGACAGACCTTTCACCGTTCGCCGCGGACAGACGGTGCACGATGTGGCGGTGATGGTACACCGGGACCTCGGGGAGACCTTAAAGTACGCTCGGCTTTGGCGAGGCCACGAGGTCGAGGGACGCCAGGTGGGGCATGACCATCCCGTCGCCGATGGTGATATCATCGAACTGCACACCTAAGGGGGTCACAGTGCTCTATTGAGGCCAGCTGCTGGTGTACGGTCAGTCAATCGCAAAATGATTCTAAAATTTCTAGGCAAACTCGCAACGAGCAAACGGCAGGACAGCGATCCAGCCGACAACCCGGAGGCTGTTACCTACAAGGGATACGCGATTGTCCCCATGCCGAAACAAGACCGCGGTCAATGGACGACCGAGGGCTATATTTCCAAGGACATCGATGGGGTATCCAAGTCTGAACACTTTATTAGGGTAGACACACATGGTGCCAGGGACGAGGCCGCAAACTACTCGATCCTCAAGGCCAAGAAAATCATCGACGAAAAGGGCGACAAACTATTCAAGGACAAGTGAACGCGCTCTAGGTCATCGGAACTGCCGCCTACCGGATCCCTTGTTCCAGAATTAGAAAAACAAACTTTTTCCTTTACAGCTCGCACGTACTCCTCACAGGAACTACCTCAGTACTCCATGCAAAGTAGAACTTACCCGCCGAGCGGCTTAGCTTGGTCCATGTGGGGATTGGCCGCCAGCTTATATCTTATCGGCTTCTACCAACGCGTGGCCCCAGCCGTCATGACCGATGAGCTGACGGCCGACTTCGCTTTGAACGCGACGACCTTGGGCAGCCTTTCAGCATTTTATTTTTACAGCTATGTGATGATGCAAATCCCCACCGGCATCCTGGCCGATCGGCTCGGTCCGAGGATGCTGCTGACGTTGGGTGCACTGGTAACCGGACTTGGCACCTATGTTTTTGCCACCGCCACGATCGTATTATGGGCAGAGCTTGGGCGCCTCTTGATCGGCGGCGGTGTCGCCGTTGCCTTTGTGTGTATGTTAAAGCTGGCCGATCACTGGTTAGCACCAAAACATTATGCATTGGCGACTGGCATTGCGCTGTGCTTCGGGATAATCGGCGCCGTGTTTGCCGGTGTACCGCTGCGAATAGCGATCGATGCCTATGGTTGGCGCGAAGTCATGTTTTTCTCGGCAACCCTCCCATTCGGCGTCGCGGCATTAATATGGTGGCTGGTTAGAAACGATCCCACGGAACGCGGTTATCGGAGTTATGGACATGTCCGGCATGCCGAAGACACGCCGTTTAAGGTCATTGCCGGCCTTAAGCGAATATTTCAATACCGTAATACGTGGATCTTGAGTCTGTTGCCCGGTAGCGTCGTCGGGAGCGTGCTCACCTTCAGCGGGTTGTGGGGCGTGCCATTCCTGACGACACACTATAGCTTGTCAAAAACGTCTGCGGCGGCAATGGCCACTTCGGTACTGGTGGCGTGGGCAGTTTCTGGACCCATTCTTGGTGCCTGGTCGGACCGGCTCGGAAAACGCAAACCCTTGTACGCCATCAGCCTCGGTGCGTTGGTACCGCTTTGGGGCGTTTTGTTATTTGTACCCAACCTATCCGTTCCCCTCTTAATAAGTCTGTTGCTGGCCATTGGATTGATGTCCGGTTGCATGATTATCGGGTTCGCCTTCGCCAAAGAGTCCGTACCGCGTGCGTTGTCGGGTACGGTTTCGGGGGTGGTCAACATGGGGGTCATGCTAGGACCGATGCTGTTGCAACCGGGCGTCGGTTTCGTGTTAGATCACTATGGTGCAACGATTGGCGAGGGAGGAAGTCTGCGCTATAGCTTGGCCGCCTATCAGGCCGGCTTTTCACTGATGCTGGTATGGCTGTTGGTAGGCTTTGCTCTGATTCTATTCAGTCGTGAGACCTACTGCCGGCACTACGAGTACCGAAACGGGGCATTCGCCAGATAAGCAGGCGAGGTGGCCAAAAAAGGCCAAGCGCAGGCTGCCGTAATGGGCGCCAGAGGTCACCAAGCGGCCTCTTACGTTGCCTCTAAGCGCCCCAGGCCCGTGACCATAGCGCTCTCGTGACTTAAGGCACCAGCTATTTCCTGTGGTATTGGGTCGGCGCTCGTTCATCTGCAATACGGCATGGTTCTTGCCATATAGGAAGTTCTAATGAACGACGCAGCAGAAGCCAGGACAATCCGAGAGGACACTCGTGCCGCCGTGGTGCCCCGTGTATCACAGCGCGAAAAGGCGTGCCTCACGCTCCTCTACGGCGGGCCCATCGGTACTGAGTACCCCTTGACTGAAACGGAGACAGTGATCGGTCGCGGGCGCGCTGCCAACATCTGTATCGAAAACCAGCGTATCAGTCGGCGGCATGCACTAGTCTCCATTGATGAAAGAGGTAACGCCATGGTTGTAGACTTGGGTAGCAGTAATGGTACGTCGATCAACGGTATCCGCATTCAACGGCAAGAATTGCAGGATGGCGACAAGATTCAGATCGGCTCCCACTGCATTCTCAAGTATTCGCGGCAGGATGAACTCGAGCAGAACTGCCAGCAAGAGCTTGCCAAGAGTCGTATCGAAGACGCGATCACCGGCGCATACACCAAGAAATACGTGCTTGATAGGCTTGACGGCGAATACGCTCACGTCAAACGCCACGGCGGCACCTTGGTTCTCCTAATGTTCGAAATCGATCACTTCAAGAAGATCAACAGCACACACGGGCAGCCTGCTACCGATGCCATCCTAAAAGAGCTCGCATGTGTTACCAATTCGATGCTACGCGCCAACGACATCCTCGCGCGATACGACGATGCGCAGTTTGCACTGTTAGCACGAGATATTGGTGACGAGGGAGCCATAGTGCTTGCACAACGGATTCGTAGAGCAATCAAGGATCACAAGTTCCTCGTCGAAGGCACACAGATTCCAATTACGGTCAGCCTTGGCGTTGCGTCACTATCAGAGAAAGTCGAAAAAGCGGCCGAGCTTATCAGACTCGCAGGCGGTTACCTCAAGAAGGCACAAAAGAAGGGTCGCGCTAACTCCATCGCGGGCGATATCGTCAAGGCCTACATACAAAACGGTGGTGCAACGATAACCATCCGCCCGACTTCCTCAAAGGGCATCGGATAACGATGGTGGCCTCACGCCCGACTATGCGCCTTTGTGATAGAAAGTCCAGTAGAGCAAACAACTGGGACACGGATCGGCGTACGAATTACAAACACCAGCCTGGCCCGCTATGACAGACTACAGACTAGCGTTTGATCTTGACGGTGAGTCTTTGTCGCCCCCAGCGCAACGCCTGCTTGCGAGACCCGAGATAGACATCGATGCGGTTCGGCCCCTTGATGGCGGAACCGGTGTCCTCGACGACGCCTTTACCGTAGCCGGGGATGGTCATGCTTGTGCCGTAGGGGTAGTGCCGGATGTCGGCCGCAATGGTGCCTTTCTTCGCCTTGGTGCCACTTGAGGTGATACCGACTTTTTTGCGCTTTCCTTTATTCGGCCCACTGGCGACGTATTTGCGCCAGAACAGGATCTTTCCGCGCTTCCAGTTAGTACTGATCTTGTCCGATGAGTACGCAGTCACGATCATCTGCCGTTTTTCATAACTGGCGCAACCCGCCAACGACAAGAGAGAAACGGCAGAAAGCACAGCGACAGCGATGCTGAAAGGCCTCTTCATTGAATAAGAGATTCTATGCGCTTCATTACGCAAATCCAGGAAAAGGGTTTGAATTACTAGACCGCCGAATTGCATTGAGCACCTGCTCGTAGATCTTCAGCACTGTGCGGATTTTCTCTTGGTCCGAATCAGCGGCCTGTGCGACAGGCGCATGGTGCATGTCGGTAAGAAGCGGATCCTGGCTGGGCATTGGTCATTGGTCCTATCCGGTTGTTGCTGGGAGTTCGCTCAACCCTCGAAGTCCAGATATCGCAAACTCGTCGACACATTCCGCGGCGCGACCGCGACGTAGCGGGCCATATTTATCAAACTAGTGTCGCCACGCAGACCGAATTCCGCGTCAATCGGGATCCGCTAGTGTGTACCCCAGATGCCGACGTATCCTTGCTGCCGACTTGCTAAGTCATGGTGGACTTCTGTGTTAACACCACCTTCGTTGCCGGCCAGGAACAGCACGCGAGTCTGGGGCTGATCCGGATCGATATCGTTGAATGAGTGCCAATTCCCCATCACTGCTGTTTTGTGACGGTCCCTTGCCTTGTCGAGATACGCCGCCAACGGTTCGACGCCACCGGCGCGGACGATCATATTCGGTTCATCCTTCAAGACATCGAAAGGATCGTACCCTCTTGTCGGTGTGAGCAGTGGCATCCTGACGGTGAATAACTTAGAGGGGACAACTGGGTAAGAGGGCCTTGTTAACTCCTTGATTTTGTGGTGAGCCGTGCAGGAATCGAACCTGCGACCACCTGCTTAAAAGTCAGATGGCACTAAAGCAACGTTACTGCGTAACTCTCACTGCGCGCCGAAAGCCTCCCCCTATGCTACGGCGACCGTGGGTGGCCCGCATACGGGCGCCGCCGCTGCGTCGGATACCGGCCCGACGTTGTCCAACTGAGACTGAGCGACTTGTAACTGTGCGCCGGACACTGGTGCGTCGGAGACCGGCCCCACCGTTTGCAGTGCGAACGTGCGTACGCCGATAGGTGACTTTGGCTCTGCGCCGATTAGCGCCAGACACGTATCTTCGGTTTTTCTTTCGATGGACAACTTTGCGTTTGTGTTTTAAGTCCACATGCATTTTAGCACGACGTCGGTGTCGCTGCGGCTGGACCGCGTGCTTGAAACCCAAACCGTGGCCATGTTTGTGAGTGAAACGACGGTGTCCATGGCCAACGTGGATAATCAGATTTGGATCGATATGCGCGAACGGATGGCCTTCAACAACAATAATGCGTTTGCGAACGACTGGCGGGTTTACGTATATAGGCGCGTCGGCGAAGTGCCCGGAAATGCCGGCCAAGGCGGTGGCGCTGTCAAAAGCGAAGCGCGCCTCGTCGAGTCCGATTGGAATGCGCCTCGCCCTCGCGGCCGCTAACGTAAGATTGCCAAGCCGATCAAGCAACCCTTGGGTCATGGGTGCGTTAAGGTCCCAATTGCCGAGGCGCGGGGCAATCAGGGCATCAGCCAGTACATCCGCCGCCGCCTGTGAGCTTAAGCCATCACCCAGCCCGAGCTCGGCCGCCAGCAGCGCGGCAAATTCGCCCTGTGAAACATGATCACTAGTCTTCGCCTCGGTCGTTGGTATCCACGTTTCGGTTTCATTAACCGACGCCAATGTTTCTTTTTTTACCGGCGCCACCGCATCGTATGACAGCGTTTGAACCCGCACCCCGCTGGGAATCCGTCGGGGATCGTCGGTGGCATTGTTGACGCCGTTGGCATCCTTCCAGACATAAATGGTGGAATAGGCGGGACTCACCATCATCGAAAGGAGCGCGACGAGTAAGACGAGACTAGACCAAAGTTTGCCCATAAAGCCACCTCGGATTGCAGGGGTATACATCCTTGCATTGACCAGTGGAACGCACAAACGGTTGTGCTGTCAACAACAGGCTTTTTGTGTCTTTGCCCGCCGGTTATTTATACTTACAAATCACACGCGCGCGAACAGATTGTACAGCCAAGCGATCACCGCACCGCCAACGGCACCATCCACCAACCCGTAGAGCGTACCAACGATTAGCTGGCCGACACTCGCGCCCGCCGTGTAGCCCGGATAGATGGAAGCAACGAGCTCCAGAAACGCCTGACCGTAGTTGGGCCAGATCAGGTGCGCGATCCCCACGAGAAGAACCGCCGCACCCCAAACTAATCCCAACGTAATGGCCATTCCTTTTATATCAAGCTTCATGGCGACAACCTCCGATAACGATAAGAAGTGACGGTACAGCTCAACTCTTGAATACGACGCAACTATGCCTGTTTCGTTGACATAAATCAGTAAATGGAAGGGTGTGGTTGGCCGCGGCACTAACGGGGCTCACGCCCCGTCAGAAAAGGATCGTAAGACCTTACTTACCTGCCGGTCTTCGGCGTGAATCTAACTCGGCAACCCCTGCCTGGGCTCTCGTATCTCCCCGCTCGTCCGCCAGCCACGGAGGCGTAATCGATGAATCGTGCGCAGGCCGCACGGGCCGCACTAGCTTTGCCTTTGTCAAAACTATCGGCTCCGTGACGATCGAGTCTGAATGGCTCGGTGAGGTAGCAGGTTCGAACGCTGCGACTGTCTCTTCGACGGGTGTCGATCTTTCGCTCTCGACAGCCCTGATTTCTTGCAGCGCGTTATCGAGGAGCTGCTTTGCAATTACGTGCCACAGCGCACCGATCGCGATGAGAAAAATCGATAGTGCCGTTTCCTCCAAGAAATTCCTCAGGAGCACGGCTGGCCAACCGGTGGATTGATCGAGGGTCCAGGTGACGAATAACGCGTCGGTGAAATCGCGCAGTGGGAACGATTGCCACCAACCAAGCTTCATGTACTCATAGACTTGGTACTCGAGTACCCCGATACCTGCGAGTATCAGCAAGACACCGTTGTAACGGAATAAGGGAATACCGATAACGGATACGAAAACAAGGGCTAAGACAAAAAGCAGCACGCCCAGGCTTGCCAAGTAGGTGAGATCGAGAGCGGTGATGCCAAATGGCATAAGCAGGTCGGCATCCTTACCTAGAACTGATACCAAGCCCACGGCCACTATGACAAATGCGGCCTCCAGAAACCAGCGCAACCAACGGTTGTTGCTGACGGAGAGGAAAAGAAACCTTAAGCAAAACTCAACTACGTCCCGCATGCCTGTAACCAAAGTGCCTCCAATCCAGAAGATTGATAGCGCCCGGCCACGGCCACGAATGCGGGGAAAACGCTTGCGGGACCGTGAGCATCTTCCCTGGCTAGTACTTGGGCCTGGGAATAGCCCGCGGTAGAACACTACTACCTAGGAAGATTCTACCGTCCCTGCTGGTGAGAAGGCAATTTTATCCTAATAGAAGGGCAGAGAATTTTAGGCAAATCCCGACGGATTCCACTCATCCATCATCTTCTGACGAGCAGCATCGAGCCGCTCGGACATCAGCGTCGCGAAACGCTTTAACAATTCATAGCCGAATTTCGGGTCTTCCTCGCAACGCGCCAATATGGCGCTGCCGTCAAACTCGAGCAAATCTGAATCTTCCAACGCACGGGCCTGGAAGTTCCACCGGTACGGCGGTATTAGCCAAGACCAACCGAGCATTTGATCTTCGCCCAGGGTTTGTATTTCAAGCGTCGGCCCCATCAGCGCCGGCACTTGGACAGACATTTGTCCATTGCGCAACAGATAGAATTTGTCAGCCCGCTCTCCCTGCCGAAACAAGACATCGCCCTTCTTGATCTTGAGCTCCGTGGCGGAGTCTGACAGGAACTTCATAAAGCTGTCGTCCAGTTCGGAGAAGAACGCATGGGTAGGCAGATAATCCTCGATCGACTGATTACTCACTCGTCACCTCCCTCAACTTCGCTTGTTATGATTGGGCGCCAGCTGGTCTAACGTCAACGCGGACTCAGCGATACGCCTCGAATATCTCTGCGAGTACATCAGCACCAGGACAAAGCTTATCGTAGCTAAGCTCGTTTAGGGGTTGGTCGATGGTGTTGGAGGTCGTGTGGAGATCACCGGCTTGCTCGTCAAGGTAAAGCAGTCCCGTCACGATCTCACCCTTTTCTTGATGATGTTGGATGTAAGAAATGGCGTTGCCGCGATCCTTGGGCTCGTAATCAGGCGCCACCTTATGTAGCAATATGCGACTACCGTCATGGAGCTCGACCGGTACGATCTCACCTTCGTCGTACTTTACCCTGATCTCCTCGGTCTCAAGTACGAAATCGGTATGGATGGTCTCGTGGTAATGCTCGCGCGTGTAGACATAGCTCTTGGTAGAACCGTCGTGGTCATTGAACGTCACACACGGTGATATCACATCGAGCAGCGCAAAGCCTTGGTGCATCAGGCCCGCCTTGATCAGCGGTACCAGTTGCTGTTTGTCGCCTGAAAAGCTGCGCGCGACAAAAGAACCACCCAGACTGAGCGTCATCAGCACCGGATCTATAGGCGGCTGGGCGTTGATTTCGCCCGTCTTTGCCTTACTTCCTGTGTCGGCCGAGGCTGAGAACTGCCCCTTGGTAAGTCCGTATACGCCATTGTTTTCGATGATATAGAGCATATTCAGATTACGTCGGATAACATGACCAAATTGTCCCAACCCTATCGATAAGGAATCACCGTCACCTGACACGCCGACGTAGTACAAATCGCGGTTGGCAGCGTTGGCACCCGTAGCAAGCGCCGGCATACGACCATGTACGGCATTGATGCCGTGCGACGCATTCAAGAAGTAAGCGGCGGTCTTTGACGAACAACCTAACACCGAGGACGGCAGATAGACATCACGAGACAAGGTGCAGACTATACATATAACCCTAATTAAGCAAAAGCGGCACAATAGGACCATGCTGTTTTCATGTCTGAAAAGAGGATCGATTCTAATCGCGATTCTGTCGGCCGCAGGCGCCACGTTGCTATCAGGCATAGCACAAGGAGCGCCGGTCGAACACGTGATCATAATCAGCATCGATGGCCTACGGCCGGATGCGATCAGCGCTACGCGAATGCCCAATCTGCAACGACTCATACAGCAAGGTATCTACGCCAGCAACGCGCAGACAGTGCACCCATCGATAACCACCGCTGCCCATGTATCGATGCTCACTGGGCTCGATTCCAGCCGTCACAAGGTCACCGGGGAAACCTTCGGTCGTGGGTACTATGGCCAACCAACCGTGTTCTCCGTCGCCAAGGCAGCGGGACTGACGACAGCGATGTTTTTTTCTAAAGAAAAACTAGATTTCCTCGCCAACCCGGATAATCTGGATTTTGTCTATGGTCCGCAGCGTCACCGCAAGGTCTCAGTAGACACCAGTACCGACGCGATTGCTGTTGTCTTTGATACGGCATGGTCGAGCAAGAAGTATGCGTTGACCTTTATACACCTGCGAGAACCCGACAATGCTGGGCATTGGTGGGGGTGGATGAGTAAGGCCTACCTAAGGGCGACGGCAAACGCCGATCGGGCGGTCGGTCGAATCCTGGCCACCGTGGCCTACAGCGGCGTCCAGGAAAAAACCGCAGTTCTGGTTACCGCCGATCACGGTGGTCACGGACGTTCGCACCGAGAAAGAAAGCCAGAGAATATGACGATTCCGTGGATCGTGGTCGGAGCCAACACGCCTGCAGGAATCACCATCGAAAAGACTATTTATGTCTACGATACCGCACCCACCGTGTTAGCTTTGCTGAATCTCAGTGCACCAACACACATCGATGGGCAAGTCATCGACGAGGTGCAAGCTGATGCCCAAGGACGCGATTGACTGTATGAGCGCAACGAATAGACTGCCCGACTTATCTACTTTCATATCGATACGACCATGGCCATTTTTATTACCGGGGGTTACGGACATATCGGGTCCTGGACGGCCTTGCTACTCGCCCGACAGGGTCAAGACATCATCGTCTACGATACTAACGATGATGCCCCCGACTGCCTTATCGAGGTCGCAAACAGAATTACCTTCATTAAGGGCGATGTTCTGAACTTCGCCGCACTCAGAGAAGTGTTCGAGCACCACCACACTAATATCGATGGCGTTGTCCATACAGTGGCCACCATGGGTGAGTTCGTGGAAATTGACCCCCGTCAAAACATCAGCCTCAACGTTATGGGGCTTGTGAATGTGCTCGAACTCGCGAGGGTGTTTGAAATCGAAAAGGTCCTTTACACGAGTACCGGTGCAGTATACGGCGTGGTTGATGGCCTGCCCACAGAATCCTTGCCGTTATACCCAACCGATCTCTACGCATCGACCAAAACATCAGCCGAGCATATTGGCATTCAATATGCGCAAACGTTTGGCATGGATTTCAGAGTGGCCCGACTTTATTTTGTCTACGGCCCGGGAAAGCTTCCCTCTCGGTTCATCAAGCTTTACAAAATCGCTTTTGGTGCCCTAGAAGGATTGGAAGGACTCAACATGGATAAAGGCGCCGACCAAAAGCTAGACTTTACCTATGTGGAGGATGCGGCCCGTGGGATCGCACTACTCTTCAATGCCGAGAACTTGAGGCACAAAGTGTTCAATATCGCGACCGGCCAAGCACACAGCGTCGGTGAAGTCGTAGAACTAGCGAAGAAGTACACATATTCATCAGTCCCCGTACATGTCGGTCCCGGCGAACTCATGCGTCGTAGCGAGGCACTAGATATAGGCAGGGCTGCAGCAGAATTAGATTACGAACCAAAAGTCGGGCTCGAAGAAGGCATCAAGCGTTACGCCGATTGGTTAAAAACCACACTACCCCTGTCCTTGCGAACTAGCGACTAAGGAGATAACCGCCAAAGCATTAGTAGGGTTGTTCTTATGTCGTCGCCCCTACGGTCAAGCCGAGGACAAGGGCAGCCGACGCGCGGCCCCGTAGGGGGCATGGGAGGGAGACCATGCGTCCGCCGTCGGCACCAACGACGTGCCGTCGGCGGACCCACTGAGGCAAGCGCCAGTCCGAGGTTGCCCAACACGAATTAGAATGATGGGCCGAAGACCGCGGGGCAAAATGGTTTTGGTGACTTTTGTCGCTCCTGCGCATCCTGCGCTCGCGACACTTGTGCGTCCCTGCCCATCGGCCACAACAAAAGCACCCGCGCGTACGGGCGACCGACAGGGATGTCGGAAGGTAGAGCAACGCCGGGAGCAGTTGCCGGGCCGGCGCCCCGTTAGTACATCGTCGCCGAAGGCAACACTTTATATATCAGGTAACTCCCGCGCGCGGGTAATGGCAATTATTCTAGCTGAACCTGGGGCAAGTTGCGTCCAGTCATCGGGCATTTCGAGCTGTACGAGCGCGGTGGTGGGCATCAAGTTGTCGGCATCCCAATTCTCGATCGACTCGTCGGCCAGATATCGTACAAGATATTCCAATCCCGGGTTATGGCCAACTAGCAATACCCGACTCCAGTCGCGCGAGCAATGAGTGATGACTTCTAGCAGCGCATCAAGATTCGCCTCATAGATGTCGGGCTCCCAGGCAATTCCAAAATCGGGGATTTTTGCAAACCCGCACAGGCGCCGGGTTGTATGGCGGGCACGCTCGGCCGGCGAACTAATAATGTAATCGGGGATCAAATCCTGCCCTCGCAGCCACTGGCCCATGCGCTTTACCGCCTTACGACCCCGTGGTGCGAGCGGACGTTCGAAATCAGTGGTCGCTCCCGCCTTCCAGTCCGACTTACCGTGTCGCAAAAGCATCAATTCACGTGACATCGTGCCCCCAAGGGCCATCGATAAATCATGGGGCCCTTAGAAATAATAGCTGTCACCAGTTCGAATTCGAGGTCGCCTCAAGCGTTTACACATAAAATCAGCCTGTTATCGCATCCTTGGATCGTGGCATGGTAATCGCAGCATTTGCCAGAGCCACGAGCCCTCGTTACCATGGGTTTGAAACCATACCAAATAACGAGGGTTGAGAATGGGAAACAAGCGCTCAGACACGAAAGACGCCCACGAAAAGAAGAAGAACAAGGACAACAAGCAGCCTAAGGTCAGTAAAGCCAAAAAATGGTTTGCGGAAGAAGCGGCCAAAGCCACTGGCAAGAAGGAAAAATCCAAGAAGATAAAAAACAAAGACTACGAGAAAGAGCTCGCCAAGCTACAGATCGAGCTCGTCAAACTGCAAGAATGGATCAAACATGAGGGTCTGCGTGTTGTTGTCATCTTCGAAGGACGGGATGCTGCCGGTAAGGGTGGTGTCATCAAGCGTATTAGCCAAAGCCTGAGCCCTCGCATCTGCCGGGTCGTAGCACTACCCGCGCCCACCGAGCGCGAGAAGACCCAGTGGTACTTCCAACGTTATGTTGCGCATCTCCCCGCCGCCGGCGAGATGGTGTTGCTTGACCGCAGTTGGTACAACCGCGCCAACGTCGAACGGGTGATGGGATTCTGCACCGACGACGAATATCAGGAATTCATGCGTAGTTGCCCGGAATTCGAGCGTATGCTGGTGCGTTCCGGTATTCAACTGATTAAGTATTGGTTTTCGGTCAGCGACGAAGAGCAGGAGCGGCGTTTCCAGAATCGCATCAAAGATCCGACCCGCCGCTGGAAGTTAAGCCCCATGGATCTGCAGTCGCGCAAGCGCTGGGTGGAATACTCCAAAGCCAAAGACACCATGTTTGCCCACACCGATATCAAGCAAGCGCCTTGGAGTGTCGTAAACGCGGATGTGAAGAAGCACGCGCGCCTAAATTGTATCAAGCACTTGCTGAGCCTGATCCCCTACCAAGACCTGACACCGCCGGCGATCGAGTTGCCGCCACGTCAAGAAGCACAGGGCTACGTACGGCCGCCGCTCACGGATCAAAACTTCGTGCCCGAAGTTCACTGATTGGGGCACGCAACCAGGTTCAATGTCCATATCGGGCCAACTCGCGAATGTTGAGGACACAAATTCATGACGACTAAAGTACCGGCTACGCTGACGTCGGTAGCAGATGCAAGACCACCTACCACGGTTCAGAAACCTGGTAAAGATAGCAAGGCTGACACCAGCAAGCGCATAACAGATAAGGTGCGGCCCGAAAAGAAGGCCAAGGAGAAAATCGACTTCACCTCTCCGGCCCTCTATTTGAATCGCGAGTTGACGTGGTTGGAATTCAATCGCCGCGTATTAAACGAGGCTCAAGACAACCGTACGCCACTGCTCGAACGCATGAAGTTCATGGCCATCGTAAGTTCTAATCTTGATGAGTTTTTCATGAAACGCATCGGTGGTCTTAAACAGCAAGTCGGCGCTGGGTTGCGCGATCTAACCGTGGATGGCCGCACCCCGCAGCAACAGATTGAGGAATGCTGCGCCGTCGTGCGCGAAATAGAGGCACAAAAGGATGCGCTGCTCCCAAAACTACTGAAAGCGCTTCGGGAACACGGAATCCATGTGGTCGCCTACGACACGCTCAAGAAAGACGAGCAAGAGGAGTTGCGTAATATTTACTTAAAGAACATTTTTCCGCTGGTAACGCCACAAGCGGTGGATCCAGCTCATCCATTCCCGTTTATTTCCAATCTCTCGCTCAATCTGTTGGTCACCTTGCACTACCATAATGACGAAGAGCGGCACCGCGCGCGCGTTAAAGTGCCGGTAGGTTCAGGTATTCCGCGTTTCCTGCGAGTCAGTGATTCCAAGCGGTTGGTCCCGTTAGAACAGGTCATGTCTCATAATCTCGATTTATTGTTTCCCAAAATGCAGATCGAGGCCTGCGAAGTATTCCATGTAACCCGAAATGCCAGCACATCGCGCGACGAAGATCGGGCGGAAGATCTATTAGCAATGATCGAATCCGAAGTGCGCGGCCGAAAGTTTGCAAGGATTGTTCGCGTAGTTGTGCAAAAGGATATGGACTCAGACCGTCGCGGCATGCTGGCGGCAGAGCTGGGCTTAGACAAAGCGGCCGATGTGTTCGAAACCGAAGGTATGATGGCGATGCGAGACCTGTTTGAGTTGAGCGCGCTTGACGGGCCATTGCTTCACGACCCCCCACACCGGCCGCTCGATCACCCAAAGTTAGTTGATTCGCGAAGTATCTTTTACATCATTCGCGAGGTCGGTTCGATCTTGCTACAACATCCTTATGAGTCATTTTCTACGTCGGTTGAACGTTTCTTAAAAGAAGCAAGTCGAGATCCTAAGGTGAGAGCAATCAAGATGGCCCTCTACCGTACGTCCGCCGACACCAAGGTAATCGATTACCTTATCGATGCTGCGAGAAACGGTAAGCAAGTTGCGGTCGCAGTAGAGCTAAAGGCAAGATTCGATGAGGCAGCCAACATTCGGTGGGCAAGTCGCATGGAGGAAGCGGGTATCCATGTCACTTACGGCGTGGTCGGCCTAAAGACACACTGCAAGGCCATTCTCGTCGTTCGCAACGATTACAATGGGCTTCGCTTATACGCCCATGTTGGTACGGGCAACTATCATGCCGGCACCGCTAGACTGTATACCGATCTTGGATTGCTGACCTGCGATGAGACGATTGGGCGAGACCTGACCGAACTCTTCAATTATCTCACCACAGGCTATACACCCAAACGTGACTACCGCAAGATTTTGCCGGCGCCGAAGATGTTGAAGCGATCGTTACTAAAGAAAATTAAACGTGAGATCGATTCGCACTCAGAGAAATCGCCTGGCTTAATCCAATTCAAGATGAATGCCTTGGAAGACGTTGACATTACCAAAGCGCTCTACCGGGCTTCACAGGCTGGTGTACGAGTGGATCTCATTGTGCGCGATTCCTGCCGGTTGCGACCGGGTATCCCCAGCCTGTCTGACAACGTGCACGTTATCAGTATCATTGGTCGGTTTCTTGAACATAGTCGCATCTACTATTTCCGAAATGGGGGTGACGAAGAATTTTATATTGGCTCGGCCGACATCATGATGCGCAATTTAGAGCACCGCGTGGAAGTGTTAGCACCGGTGGAAGATGCGGACTTGCGGGCGGAACTGCGAAAGATTCTCGACACTCACCTCGCTGACCATCGCAATGCATGGGATATGCGCTCGGATGGCACCTATGTGCAACGGCGACCGAGCGAAGAGAACAGTAAGGGTAGTCAGGAAACGTTGGTTCAGCTTGCCGATGAACGCTTGAAGGCGTCGCAGCGACTCAAGCGGCGCAAACCGCAAGGGATTGGGCGCCGGAATATCAAGTAGTCACTGCCGCTCGCACTTGCTGCTCCGGCTCACTCTTTAGGTCCGTAGACTTCGCAGATACGAACCGTTGGTCGTTCTGTGAGAAGATCGCCAACAACGTCACGGATCTGAAGCCCAGTCGCTTTGCTTACGGCCTCGGCGTCTTCCTCCGTTTCCCAAAGACTCAAGCTGCCGTATTCGCCGGTCTCGCTGTTGCCAAAGAACGTTACGTTTTTGAACCCCTTCAGACGTCTTATTTCCGAAGCCGCATGATCAGCCAGCTTCGCTGCCGTCGACATGCTCCCCGGCTTGAGTTTGAGTGTCACCAAACGCACGTGCATGGCCCCTCCTTGCATTCAGCATTCTTTCTGGCCTTGTCAATGGACAGTAAACCATCGGCAAACGCGTTTGGGAAGATTCGATACTAACGGTGACGTAACTCGTTGATTCAGGTAGACAAATAGCAGGCTGGGGAGTTCAGCGAAAAAAGTAGATCGGGCTGGTCCAAGCGATATGGCCATCTTCCTGTGTGAGCTTGATAAAGATCGGATTGTCGCGATCGGGCACTATGTTGATGGTACGCTGAATTCGCAGGGTACGATGGGGATTGTCTGTCGGTAGACGAAAAATACGGACAAATCGCGGCAACACACCTGAATTATCGATAACCTCATCATCGAACCCAATATCCTCTAACGGTATGCCGCATTTAATAACTGGGGTTTCGAGCTTAAGCGTGCCGCCGTAAGGATCATCGAGCCATACATCAAAGCCGCCGATATTCCCGGTGGTCAGGGCGCGCCAGGCGAGCCCGTTGTCACCGACAATTTCGAGGGTTTTTTCCCGGTTGAGAAAGTTAATCGGACGCGCATCGAGGATACGATTATCTGACACCGTCGCCTCCCCGTCCCAGATCACCTGCCGGAAACGACCACGGTACTCGGCGCCTTCCCACACCACGCGGATCCGGTTGCCCAGTTCGGCTGGCGTATGAGCTCGCACCGTTTCGAGCGATTCAAGCCCGTTGAAGATTTCCAAGCGTTCAATCGGTGCCGATGCGAGTATGTCTACCTTCAGGGTGACATCGCCGCGCGACAATTGCACGATGTCGCCCATCATAGCTGTAGTTGCCGGCTCGCCTTTTGAGTCTACTAGCGCAGGATCGTCATGATAGCGCGTGCCACCCTGAGGAAATTCCGCTGTGACATCGATGACCATGCGCCCACCCGTCGTTGCATAGTGGCGACGGCGACGCAGGCACTGCACCAATTCATCTCGAGTTAACGCCGGCATGAGTAAACACGTGAGTCCGCCAATGGCACCGAAAAGCGAGGCGCCGGGATAGCTACTGCCGGGCCGACCCTTGTGACCATCAGAATTGGCGACAATACCGACCCGATAGCCCATCTCAAATGCGTCCTGCACCAACCATTCGAACGTACCCCAAGACGAGTGCACTTCCATGGAGTGCTCAAAGAGACCGTCGTGGGCGAGCTTCACGTCGGCATAGCGACCGCCACAATGCGCAAAACACACCACGTCTTCGTCGGTTCGTGCGAATGCCTGAAACAGTTCGCCAGCAGTATTTGCATCCGTGTGCAGATCGCTACGATCAGGGACCAACGCATGCGAAGAGCGCCTGATTTGTCGTCCTTCTTGGGTGAAGTAAACATTACGATCGCCGCCAAGGCCGGTATTGCCGGACCACTCGTAGCCGGGCAAGGTCACAAATCGGCCAGGCTCGTTAAACTCGGCGCTAAGCCGGTCGAGTTCGGCCCAAAACTCATTCGTTATTTGGAAGTCGTTACCTTGGTGACCCGTGGCGTCTACGAAGGCTTTATCGTGCGCGAATTCGAAATATTGGCGGGCACTATTGGTACCGATGGTCTCTTCTGATTGGCCGTGCAAATCGGCCCAATATGGCAGCAAATCCGCAGCGCCCACGAGTCGCAACGGGTTGCTTTCTGCTAGAAGATCGCCATTTTTACGCTTGACGGTAATAACGAGATCGCCGGGTTCTTGGCTTGTGATGTCGTCGACAACATGGGCGAATTCACCCGGCCTAAAGCGAACCAGTTCCGGTAGACCCTGCAACGCAAGGTTTGACGCGAGATAGATCTCGGTATCGACCTTGTCTGAAGGATTGCCCCACTTGTCTTCGACCTTGAGCTTAAGTGCAAAGGCGTCACCCACACGACGCAGCGTGGGTAATACCGCCACCCAACATTTGGGCGCACCCGCCACGATCCGGATCGACGACTGCACGGGCAAGGGTTGATAGCTATAGGTGGCGATGGGATCCACAAGTACATGGAACTGGAAGGTGTCTTCACAAAAGGTCTGCAGGCGCATGCCCGGCGATCCCTTGGAGGTGTCACCGAATCGTATCGTTATGGTATCGCCGTCGCGCAAAAAGCCATGGACGACCTTGATATAGAGCGTTCGATCCCAAGGCCGCACATTGCCTTTGGGATCATAGCGATACTGCAAAACTGCATCATTGGAAGCACTAATCGTCGTGTATCCGACGCGAGCAGGATCCTCGAATTGGGGGCGGCTTTGGTCAGACGCGAAACGAAAACATACCCGAAGTGACCCCGAGTCATCGATGCCATACTTACCCGCGGTGTATATAAGGGTAAAGGTTTGGTAGGCACCAGCCTCGAAATCTCCAACCGGTGTTAGTGTTGCAACCCCTAACTCATGCGGCGCAATCGCTGACACCAACGGTTGACACTGCAACCCGCCCCCCATAGAAGTTTGCCTCCAACCCGACGACTCGTCGTTCATCGCTTTTCTTGCGCTAGCATCATGTCCTGCACCGCATTCCATCCAAGTTGCAATTATGCCCCCTGGACATGACGCCGTACACGCGGTTGCCTAGCGACAACGCGTTAAAGCGGCTTCGGTCCTAGATGCTTCGCTGCCGTGCCCCATGCTGCCCGACGGGCGTCGGCGACGGTTGCGCCATGGCCGCAATCGGCAAGTAGTCCACCGGCTGGACCCCATATAAGCCAGCGGGGAGAACCTTTGTTATTTCGTAGGGCTGGCCTCGACCGTTTGTTTCATGGGCGAGGTCAACCGTTCTTCTGAAGGGGTGGTGCGTTTTATCGGGTTTGAGGACGAGCACCACCTGTGGCTTAAGCCGTTGGGCACGATTCATCGTTTTCACCACACCGATGTCATGGCTGTTTAGTCTAACGAGGCTGCCGATTGGGAAAATACCCATGCACTGAATAAATTGCTCCACCAGACGGGGATGAAACTGTGTTTGTCGCCAGGCGTACATCTTGTTCAACGCATCGAGGGTCGCGATGCCATGACCATAAGGTCGGTCGCTAGTGATTGCGTCGTAGACATCGACGATCGCACCTATTAATCCAAACTCGCTGATCTGGTCTCCCTTGAGTTTGTCCATATATCCGGTCCCGTCACAGCGCTCGTGGTGTAGACGTGCGACCTCAATGGCTTTTTTGGCGATACCTTTAGCTCGTTCTAGCACACCAACCCCGTATGGCACGTGGTTCCTCATAATGCGCGACTCATGCTCAGTGAGCTTGCCGGGTTTGTTTAATATCTCCAGCGGCACTTTCATCTTTCCGACGTCGTGCAGTAGCGCGCCGATACCGAGCACGTTCAATGCCTCTTCATCGAATCCCAGGTGGCGTCCGAACGCGAGCGCCAGAATACACACGCGTAGCGAATGTAAGGCCGTGTATTCATGTCTTTTCTTTAAATGGGTAAAACAAATTAACGCATCCGGATTCCGCAGCACGCTCTGCGTCATGTCACCCACTACCTTCTTAGCGGTGCCAACATCGAAGGTCTGACCGCGTTGTACGTCCTCCATGACTGAATAAACCAGGCTGCTAGCCTGCTCGTGGGCTTCTTTGATAAATCGAGCCTCCTCTTCGACCGTTGTCTGATCTTGATAAACTCGCCTTGGACGATGGGCAGTGGTCTTTTCGACAACCTCGTGGAGCTCGGCTTTGGGCCCTTTTTTCCCTTCTGCCCGCACTGGCCGCGGCGCCCGCCACGCTTGAATCGGTGAGACTGTTGCGAGGCTACGATCGGGATCTATGAAGACATATTCACAGTGCTGTCTAAGCTGGCTGATGGCTTCGTCATTCTCGATCTGAAATCCCTGGAACGGGAATGGCGTATCGCGCCATGGCCGGTCCAACTCGTAGACATACATCCCCGCCTTTAAGTCGCGGACATCAATCTTCTTTTTCATGAGTTTGCCTCATCCTTGAGCAAGCGGATTGCGCGCGTCTAGCGCATGCTATTCCAGAAAGAGGGTTTTGGGGACAGGGCCAGGCTTGGGCTATGCGCCATACATATGCCCTTGGGTAACGTAGATCGACGCTCAGTATCATCCGTTGAACGTACACGCTATGGAATCGACCCATACCCCCAGTCCATGGAACAAAACCCTTGAGCGTTGCCAAGAGTATAGCTGAGAACGTGGCCTAGCGTGGTCCCAACCCGTACCCGGTGCCGGCGGCCGCCGCTGGGCGCCAGCGATGGGATTTACCAAAACATCTGTAGGTCGTGGGGTCTAAGATCCGCCTTCGAGCCAGGACTCGAAGTTTTGTAGGCAGCCGTTCCAGCCCTTGTTGTGGGCCTCTTTCGCTTGCGTGGTCGTAAAGCGTTCATCTGTGACCACAAGCTCGGTGGTGCGTTCGCCACGCGCCTGAAATTCAATAGTCACCAGTGTTTCCTCTTCCGACCCCTCCCACTGCCAAGTGTGAACGAGACGCTTTCCCGGGACGACCTCCTTGTAGGTGCCGTAAGTAGTGTGTTTCTCGCCGCTCGCCTCTAGCATCGTGATGCGATACGAGCCACCTTCACGCACATCGGCCTCCAAGCTCGGAACCGTCATGTCGCCAGGCGCAAACCATTCTTGCATCAAGGTAGGTGTCGTCCAGGCCTTGTATACCTTGTCCACCGGTGCCTGGAAGGTACGTTTAATGACTAATCGGGTGTCCGCATCGTTCATATCCGCCTCTCATCCATCTTCGTTAATCATTTCAGCTAGTTTGTCTAGTCGTTCCGACCAGAAGCGTTCGTAGAAAGACAGCCAACCTTGTGCGCGTTCGAGTCCCCTGGGATTGAGGTGACAATAGTGGGTCCGACCTTCGATCCTGCGTGTCATTAGGCCTGCCTCTTCGAGTAGCTTGAGATGCTTGGATACCGCCGCCAATGACATATCAAACGGCGTCGCAAGTTCACCGGCCGTGTGCTCGCGCTTTACCAACGCTTGAACGATAGCTCGCCGCGTTGGATCAGAAAGCGCCTGGAACACCTGATCCAAAGCCTGTTCTCTATATTTAACCATATGGTTAACCATATTCTAGTTGAGGTCGGGAAGTCAATCCATAGAATGAAAAAGTTGGAGGGCCTGGAACGTGGACTTGACTGTCTTTATTACTGGTGCAACCTCTGGTTTCGGTGCTGCCACAGCCCGACGTTTCGCGTCTGATGGTGCGCAGTTGATCCTCACGGGTCGCCGTAGTGACAGGCTTGAAGCCCTGAAGAACGAGCTCGATTCGAGCCGAGTGCATACCGCCGCCTTTGACATCCGCGATACCACTGCTTATGCAACCGCCATTCGAGAGTTGCCAGAGGCTTTCGCCGCCGTCGACGTGCTCGTGAACAATGCCGGGCTAGCGCTCAGCCGAGACCCGGTCTATCACACCGACTACAAGGATTGGGAAACCATGATCGATACGAACGTGAAGGGTCTGCTATTTGGTACCCATATCCTTCTGCCGGGCATGATCGAACGCAATCGTGGTCACATCATTAACGTCGGCTCGGTAGCGGGTCAGTATCCGTCCCCCGGAAACGCGGTATATGGGGCCACCAAGGCGTTTGTCGATCGATTCAGCACCAACTTGCGTGCAGACCTGCTTGGTACGCCTATTCGCGTTACCGAGATCGTGCCTGGGATGGTGAGCGACACCGAATTCTCGTCTACACGACACAAGGGCGATCAATCCAAAGTTGATGCGTTCTATGCGGGTACCACGACTCTAACGGCTGATGACATCGCCGACGCTATCCACTGGGCGGTCACGCGCGCACCCCATGTCAACATCGATACCATCCAGCTCATGCCAGTGTGCCAAGCATTTGGTCCCCTGGCGATACACCGACGATCGACTTGATAGATCCAAACGGCCCTAATTACCCAGCAACTCAAGTTCAATATAATGCGCCTTCTATTATGGAATGAAGGTTCGCTCACGTGGAGGGGATGAATGGTTGAGGAATCAGTGGTTGGCGAAAAACGCGGACGCCGGCGTCGTAAACAAGGTGTCCAGCAGCAACGACCCACCCTAGAACAACTCGAGTGGAAGCAGCTGCAATACGCCGATAAGCCCATCGAGCCGCTAGACGCCGACGGCATCGAGCGCATTCATGACACCGCCATGCGCGTACTCGAGGAAATAGGCGTCGACTTCCTCAACGAAGAAGCAAAGACAATTCTGAAAGACGCCGGCTGTGATGTCGCATCGGATTCCGATCGGGTGCGAATGGGTCGGGACTTCGTTATGCAACAAGTGGCCAAGGCCCCGTCGGCGTTTACGATTACACCTCGCAATCCCTCTCGCAAAATCTTTATTGGCGGTGACAAGCTCGCCTTTAGCCCGGTATCTAGCCCACCGAACGCAACCGATATTGACCGCGGGCGCCGCGTGGGTAATCGCGCCGACTACCGGAATTTTCTGAAGCTATCGCAGACCTTTAATTGCCTTCATATGATCGGTGGCTATCCAGTCGAACCGGTGGATATCCATGCGTCGACCCGGCACCTCGATGCGCTATACGACAAGCTGACGCTCACCGACAAGGCATCGCATGCTTACTCCTTGGGCACGGTACGGGTTGAGGATGCAATAGAAATGTTTCGAATCGCGGCTGGGCTAACACATGAAGAATTTGAGGCCACGCCGCGAATGTTTACCAACATCAATTCTTCCTCTCCGTTAAAGCACGATTGGCCAATGCTCGATGGCGCCATGCGTCTGGCCCGACGTAACCAATGCGTCGTGGTCACGCCGTTCACGCTTGCCGGTGCCATGGCCCCGGTAACACTCGCCGGCGCCCTGGCCCAACAAACGGCCGAGTGCCTGGCCGCGATCGCATTGCTACAGACGGTAAGGCCCGGGGCGCCTGTGGTTTACGGCGCTTTTACATCGAATGTCGACATGAAGTCGGGGGCGCCCGCGTTTGGGACGCCAGAATACATGCGCGCGATGCAGATCTCGGGTCAGTTAGCGAGGCACTACAAGCTACCGTTGCGCGCCTCCAACGCCAACGCCGCGAACTGTGCCGACGCGCAGGCCATGTGGGAGAGTGTGTTTTCGCTTTGGGGTAGCACAAGCGGGCACGCGCATATGATGTTCCATGCTGCCGGTTGGCTTGAGGGCGGGCTTGCGGCAAGCTTTGAGAAGTTTGTCATGGACTGCGAAGTCCTACAACAATTTATTTATTACCATCAACAGATTTCCACCACCGATGATGACCTTGCGCTCGAGGCAATCCGAGAAGTGGGCTCCAGTGGACACTTTTTCGGTTGCGATCATACGCAAAGCCGTTACCGCACTGCCTTTTATAGTCCGTTTCTTTCCGATTGGCGTAATTTTGAGAGTTGGCAAGAAGCAGGGTCGGAAACAGTGCTCGAACGTGCCAACAAACTCTGGAAACAGCTCATCAAAGAATACACACCACCTACAATGGAAGAGAGCCTGCGAGAGGAGCTTGAGGCGTTTGTCATCAAGCGCAAAGAAGAAGGTGGTGCGCCCACCGATTTCTAGGAGAGTTTTTGCTCGATATTCTTAAGACGAGCTTCGAGTTCTTGGCGCCGCTTTTCATTTTCGTCCAGGTCTTTGCGATTGAGCGCAATATTGCCCTTCAACTCCTTAATTCGCTTTTCGGCACCCCAGGAACGCCCGCCCGCTCTCATTAGCGCGTCCCCCGCTCGTCGCAATTCATGCTCGAACTCACCACGCGCCTCGTCGAGCACATCTTCGAGTTGGTCAAGGTGCTTAAGCTCGGCGCGGATCTTGTCCACCTCCTGTCGAAGACAGTGATCATCAATCATGGCAGCACCTACTTAACCCGCGCACTCAACAAGTGAAACACGGTCGCCCCAACCTCGTAGAAGCACGACTTAAGCAACCGGAACGATTCACTATGTCGATCCAGAACAGGTAGCGGCAATACTGTTTCGTCGGCACCCAGAATGTAATCAGCCAAAGCGGTCCCAAAGATCGTCCCCGGGCCGATGCCACGGCCATTGTAGCCATGCACCACCAACCCGCCAGGCCCGATCCTTGCGATCTTGGGCAAGCGGTCACCGGTTATCGCCATACGGCCCGACCATCCGAATTCGAAGTGCTTAGCTTGCACCGCGGGAAAGAGGCTCTTCAGTTTTCGACGCGCCCATGCTGCGTGTGCACGCGCGCCGGGTCCGTCGAGCCGCCCGACACCACCAACAATCAGTCGGTCATTGTTATCCAATCGAAATGACGACATTACCGTCGCCGTATCCCATGCCCCCTGACGTTCCGGCAATATTGTGCGAGCCAGATCTTTTCTTAAAGGCGCAGTAGCAAACTGACAGTAGTGAACCGGTACGAACGATGGCATCGTCGCCGAATCTAGCGACGCCGTGTATGCGTTGGTGGCGAGAATCACCGACTTAGCGCTTACTGAACCTTGATTGGTCGCGACGCGCCATTGCTCGCCATCATGTGTGAGTGCGTTGACCCGCGAGCGGGTGTAAAGCTTGGCCCCTGCCTTACTCGCCGCTTTCGCCAATCCGCGGACGTAGCTAAGCGGCTGAATGGTGCCAGCACGGGGATCTAATAGTGCACCGTGGAACGCGTCGGACCCCGTCTTCTCACGCGCCTCATCCGGTGAGAGCAGCTTAATCGGTGCTCCAGCTGCGATGAGTTGCTCTGCTCGCCGCTCAAGCTTTCGAAACTCACGCCGCGCATGCGCACAGTACAGCGTGCCCGCCCGTGTCGCCTCGCAAGCAATACTATGCTTTTCGATCAAATCGAAAACCACGTCCGGCGCCCGCATCAGCATATCGTTAAGACGCTGTGCGTTCTCCTGACCTAACTCAACCTCTATCTTCTGCGGCTCCACCCACAAGCCCGCGTTCACTAGCCCGACGTTACGCCCTGATGCGCCATAGCCAATATCCTCCGCCTCAAGAACACAGACGTCGGTGCTGGCTTGTGCCAAACGTAGCGCCACCGCACAACCGGTGAATCCAGCGCCGATCACGGCTACGTCTGCGCTGCGGTTCCCGGCCAGCGGCTCGGACTCGGGGGACGGTTCCGCGGTAGCTTCCCAGAGATTTTTCATTGCACCGATGATAAAGAAAAAGTCCACACAAAGTGAGCTTTGTCCTCTTGGCCCTCGTCAGGAGTTCGAATCATCCTTGAAGAAGCCCACATGCGATGGGCAAGGAGCGCCAGCGGAGACTGACCCGAAGGTCCCCGAGCTGTTTCGCTAATTAGGAACAGCGAGTGGAAAGTTTTAAACTACGTCAGCAGAGTTTTATTAGCGGACGTTCAGAGCACTGGTTAGGTAGCGTTCACATTAGCTGAACCTGCCGTGGCGAGATGGGCGGGTGTTCCCAGCGTTGGACAGATGCGACGACACCCCTGATATGGCCCAAGCGCATTGCTCGCCTCGTTAAAATACGATGGATGAGGAGACACACCATGATGATTGCACGTTGGCAAATTGAAGCCCGTTTTGGTCACAAACAGACTGTTATCGATATGTTGAAGCGCTGGAACGAGGAAATTGGGTCGCAAGTCGGCTGGACGCCGGATAAGGTTCGGCTTTTGACTGGTGCGGTGGGCGCGTTGGAGTCAACCATTCAGTCGGACGTGGAGATTGAAGATCTCGCTGACCTCGGCGCGGCCTGGAAGAAGCTCGGTACGATAGAAGCCCATAAACAATGGAGTAAGGACATCGAACCATATATCGTATCCGGTACACCGCACTGGCAGATATTTCGGGTGCTATAGAAGTCAAGCAAACGCGGTTCCTAAAATTTGGCAGGCGTAAACAGTCAGCCTGAGCGATCTGCGCCGCGGGCATTCTTCAGGTCATTGTGACGACAGTTGTGGCGACAGGCTCTGCTGTAGAGCAACTTGATTATCGTACTCGCGCCGCACGTTATCGAGGTACTCTTGGCGAGGGAGTTCGTGCAACTGTCTTTTATAAGTTTCGGTCGCATCAAACCATAGTTCGGCCCGGCGCTGAAAGACCTCCTTACCCGCCAACTCTTGGGATTCGAGAAACACTTTGATTGCCAGCAGATAGCGGACGATATTACGCTCGGCAACGCCCCGTATACCCCTAACATATTGCGGCTCGCCGTCTCTGTCGTAATCGAGCACGGTAAATCCCTCCTTGTGTCGACCGATCGTCGCCAGATACAACTTTCCGAGTCTCTTCGCGAACTTACCGAATCGCTGCGAAACCCTGAGTTCACCGTAGACGCCGTCAGTTGTCGGTATGACGTAGAGCTCAATGTGATAATCGGAGGTGCCATAAGGCCCCTTCTCTGCGTACAGATTGACGCTAAACAAATCTGCCGTATGTTTGCTGCTGAAGCTAAGGGTCAGGGGCTTGGCTTTCTTGGGACGCTGGTAGTGTTTCTTGCCGAAGTATAATGTTACCTCTCGATCACTGCCGTTTGCGACTGATACACATGCCTTTACGTTCAAGTGCAGCGGCATGAATTCACACCATGCGCCCGGCTCGCCCAGTATCAGAGCCAATTCGACCAACGAGCGCCCTGCCGCCTCAACTCCCATTCGGGCTACGAACGTACTTTCTAGCTTCGTCGTCTCTAAGAAGAACTGGATATCCGGATTGTTTCGCTGCTTCCACAATTGGTACGCGGCATGGTTTCTCCGCAGCTCGTCAAGGCTAGCGGGGCCTGCGGAAGCGATCCCGACACAGAAGTTAGAAATCAGGGCCAAAGTCAGAAGCTTCGCCGCCAACGATATCTTCACCGAACTTTTCATCCGCTCCTTCTTTCGCACAAAAGGGTCTTAGCGCCGGCCTTCCGTACTTCAGCAGCGGATAGTTTACGATCTAGTGACCTTTACTGCGAACCCGCGTTGCTCCACATCGCTCTCGGCAACTCACGGGCGTTGAAGAAATGACCCCGATAACTCAAGGTCGTGTCCACCCCATCATTTAATCCATCATCATCGGTTGATGCATTTCGGCTTACCTCCTTTCAGTAACTGCCTTTTTGGTCATTTGGGGTCGAAGTTGTAAAGCGAAATACCACTAGTTATTCGCTTCTCCATTTCGACAGTTCTCCTTGTTGCCTGGTCTAACGGACTGTCTGGCAATGCCGCTACAGACGATCCCGCAGAGTGTGCCAATCAAGCCCTGTCTCGGTATCTCTGATGTAGTTGTGTTTATGCAGAAGCGCAACCTGCCCAGTTGTGGTGATGGCGGCTGCTAATAGCCGAATACCTGATCGAGAACGAAGCTGTGCGTCACGGTGGATTGCAATTCCGACAACCCCGCGGGTTCCATTCGGACACGCTGATTGACAACAAATTAGCGGATCCCGCGAAGCGCGAATCGTCGGGGCCGAAGACAGTAAAGGTAGGAGAACCAACGGTAACGCTGCTCGTTACGGCGAAGCCAAATTCGCGGTGCGGCGATGGTACAGAGATAAACTCATCCGTGTGCGCCAAGCTCTCGAAATCTAGCACTACCGTGCTTCGTGCTGATACCTGAAACGGGGCCGATAACAAACCGGTACTTGCAAACAGAAGAACGAAGAGGTTTCTGCACAGCTTCATGGATTCACTCCCGACGTTTGTCATCATTTTCCGGAGAAGACGGTGCACGGCTGGACGCCAAAAGGCGTGTAGCCAGAAGACTTAGAAAAGCTGGTCAATGTAATGTCGAGTCCGTTCGGGTACTGAGATTGTTGTCTAGTCATGTTGCCCTCCCGTGGGCCTGGGCGGCTCAGGCTAGTGGGAATGTATCAATAGAGCCCTAGTATACGCCCGTGAGCTTAATATGAATCAAGGAAAAGGTCCTTGGGGTGGTTTTGGCGACTTATTGCAGGAAACTAGGTAAGATTTTTCAACAAAAGTGGCTGCGATGTGAGCATAACACGTTCAATGATCGTTCGGCTGACAAAGGAACACTGCCTATGGAACACGTATGGGTTTTCTTTTATGGCACATTCATGAGTGCCAAGATTCTCCGAGAGTATGGAATCAATTGCGAGGCGACCATCCCTGCCAAACTGAATGGCTATGAACTCTCAATTCGGCCTAGAGTTAATCTGAAGCAGAATGAGTCTTGTGTTTCATATGGTGGGTTGGCCCATATTTCACACCAAGACATCTCGCGACTCTATAGTGATTTAAATGACAAGTTCGGTATTACTTATTATCCATATCCGGTGATTGCAGAACTTGCAGATGGAAGTTTGAAATCAGCGCTTTGTTACATATCATTCGATATCCAGGATTCACTAGCAGCCCCCGATTATGTTAACGAGTTGGCAAGATGTGCGACTGAACTAGAGGCGCCTGAGGCCTATATAGGCCACATAAAGTCTTTCATGCAACCAACCGAACAAGGCGCTGCCCTGGACGCAGACAAGCTGCGCCGCTGATGCCGAAGCCGTTAGAAAACATCATCACTCTGGTAGGACTCACCTATAGAGCTGTCGATGTTCCCAAGTCGGATTACTCATTCTAGACAACGTTCCTCACCCACGCCAAACCATGCGGCTTTCCGCATATTGCCAAGCAAGTAACCCCGGTACGCTCGCGACCAGCTCACGCAACCTCGTCGCGAGTGACACAGACAGCATTAGATCAGCTGGCAAGCCGGCAATTGCCCCCAACGCGATATAGCTGCCCTCCTGGATTCCAAGTCCTCCCGGCACGACGAAAGCCGCGTTGCGCAATGCGATGCTCAAACTCTTAAGCATAATGCTCTCATCAAGGCCGATGGGATAGCCCATCAGATGAGCTGCCAGCCAAACCTCACCGGTCATGACCATACGCGCGCCGAGTGTAAGGGCACTAGATTTGAGGATAGCCTTTGGGCGTTGGTATACCTCACGTATCCTGGCATCTACGTTTGTTGCGCCTTCGACCCAAGTTTGCAACCGATCTCTCTTCGCAGCGTTCACAGCGAGGTGGGCAAACCAGCCGAAGGCACCGGCTCGCTGCACCACGATGAAGCCGGCGAGCCCAAGCGCAAACACAACCCAACCGATAATCACTGCCATGATTAACCTAGGTGATGGGTTGATCGAAATGAGAGCGCCGAGGCCAATCAACGTCCAAAGAAGGATCGAGATAAGGTGAACTGTCTTATCAAGCACGACCGATGCGGCAGCGTCGGCGCCGGCGACCGAATAGCGTATTAACTGGCGCGCCTTGACTAGGTCACCCCCAATGGTGGCTACCGGCAACAGAAGGTTGACTGAGCTGCCCATCCACATTGCGACGAGGGCATTCCAATATCGCGGTGCCTTGTTAGGAGCGAACAAATAGCGCCAGCCGGCCGTCCCTAACAGCAATTCAGGCAAAGCGAAGACAGCGACAAGAAATATCGCCCAATGTGCATCGGCCAGCCGGTCGGCGATTGTTGTGAAGCCCTGCCAAGCCATCAAGAAGGCCAAGCCGGTTAAGCCGATCAGAATACCCGTCCAAATGGCAATCCTCATGCCTGCCCTTCAGATGCTGGCCTGCCGATTGTACTGATAGGGCTCGCTTGCAAACCCGATCAACACAGTCATCATAGAGCTCTTGTCCAGTGTCATATATGCGAGGAGTTTAGACGATCGGCTACGCCAAAGCCTCACGATGCCGGACAAAGAAAACCCCGCACAAGGCGGGGTGGATGTATAAAACAGATCTGGTTACTAAGTTCTTCTTATAACGTCCTTCTCCGTCGCCCCATGCGTTCAAGAGCCGTGAGGCCCATGGCCTAAAGCGGATTTTCCTTTACCGGATAGCCTGCGGCCTTCCAGCCCGGATACCCACCTCGGAAGTAGTAAACTTTCTTGAAACCCCAAGAGACGGCCATCTCGCAGGCTCTGGATGAACGGTTACAGGTGGGCCCACCGCAGTAAATAACGACCTCCTGGTCTTTGCTCGCGGCCTCGGCAAGCTCGGCTTCGCCGAACGCCGTGGCCAAATTGAGGTGGACAGCACGAGGAACGTGACCATCGCTGTAGGAGCCGCCACGCACGTCAACGAATGGCACCCCCCGGTCAAACAAGGCCTTCGCCGTGGCCGCGTCAACCGTGGTGGCACCCTCAACCTGAGTCGGTGAATCCGCCTGCACCGCGCTAACAGCGAATAGCGCAGCGATCAGGGGCAAAACGAGAAAGGATTTTTTCATGGCACCCTCCAACAATTCTGTTGTCCGAGGCATGTTAGAGCGTAGAGGTCGTGACTTCATGCCGTGCCGCGAAAACCAGCTTACGCCTCCTATGTGGGACCAGCAAGGCCGCTATGCTATCTATTCAACCGCCGTCACTCCCACGGCGGCATAGGATCCTTGTCCGGCCACAATCCCAACCGCTTCTGCCTCGCGTGCCATTGCCATCTATCGAATTACAAAGCCTTTCGGCATGACGACGTGATCGCAGAGCGGAGATATACTGCAATTGAGACGTTCAATATTCGTTAAACGAAAAAATAGAGTTTGAGCGGGTGTTATGGACGCAAAATGGATTGGAGCTATGGCGTTAACCTTAGGCACAAATGTAAAACCAAGCGCGTGTGGGGGTTCCTGCCTGGCGAAACTTTATGTCTGTCTTTATGCGAGATACTGAAAAAACGTGTCGATGCGGATCTCGCGGCGAGATATTGCCAAGCTTTGGTGGAGTAACGGGAGCCCCATGCCCTTCTACCTCACCCCCAAACAAGACGACTTCAACCAAATCTCCGAACTCCAAGTCTGCCTGGCTACTGCCCGAGTACGTTAACGCTTGCTATTTGGTAGCGAAGGTCCCCGCTTGATCAATTCGTTCACTGGGACACCTGCTTATCGACGTGCGCTAGACTATTGATTACCGCGTCGATTCCTTCATTCTTGATTTTGA
>CAXMNC010000229.1:0-2161 GCA_964194625.1 Acidiferrobacterales bacterium | reverse complement strand
CTTTTAATCAGGTGGTCGCAGGTTCGATTCCTGCACGGCCCACCAGTAAATCAACGAGTTACGCGCTCCCCCCGCAACCCGCGAAACCCTGAGTCACCATTAAGTCACCAGCAAGTCTTGCAACACGGCTTTAGATCCCCTTATGGGGCCAGACTAACCAATGTCCGCTTCCGGACCCTTTGCTGACGTTCGCGAATATCATAAACGTGAGACTTTGAGCTAGCGTCCCAATGGCCGCTATCGCCTAGGAGCGGCCGGTCGAGCGTTGATGGAATCCTGATCTTGACAGGCAGCAACCGGCCAAAAGCAGCCAGTCGCGCCCGGAAAACACCATTGTTAAACCTGTCCGTGGTAACAGATGGCGGAAAGTGTCTCGTCGAGGGCTTGCCAGGAGGATTTATGTCGGGGGATTATCGTTGGCGTAATATCCGATGGCCTTGTTCACGACGTTGATGACGAGCCTGGGCATGCCGCAGACCGTTCGCACCCCTACGTTTCATTCTCTCACGCAGCACCCCCGAAGAAGAAGATACTGACCGCGTTGTGCTAAGTTCAGGATCACGGTAGCCTATCGCTGATCCATAAACTGTCCCACGCTCAACAACTAACGAAGCTAAGGTGGAACAGTGTTACCAATAAGGTTCAAGAAAAGTTTAGACCTACCCGCCAAGAGCAAGAGCTATGTTGGAAGAAAGCCACTACTACTTCAATAAGGCAGCGGACGTGCTTGGATTATCCGACAAGGTCAGGCGCATTGCGCTCACCCCCTATCGAGTGGTCAAAGTCGAAATTGTCGCCGAAGATGACCAAGGGCAGCTCATGCACCATTGCGGGTATCGGGTCCAGCACAGCCCGGTGCGAGGTCCGATGAAAGGGGGGCTTCGCTATCATCCAAGCGTCGATGAAGACCATGCGACGGCCCTTGCCAATCTGATGACCTGGAAGACCGCGGTGGTGGATATTCCGTACGGCGGCGCCAAGGGTGGTATTGACTGTGACCCGGCCAAGATGAGTGAGCGGGAGCTGCACGAAGTCACCCGGCAGTTTATCGAGCACATCAAGGAAATCATCGGCCCTACCCTCGATATACCCGCGCCGGACGTGAACACCAACGCGAAGGTCATGGGTTGGATCATGGATGAATATTCCAAATTCCATGGGTTCTCACCCGCGGTTGTAACGGGAAAGCCGCTGCATCTGTTCGGTTCAGAGGGGCGGGAAGAGGCAACGGGGCGTGGCGTCATGTACGCCCTGGAAGAGGCACTCAAAGAAAAAGGCAAGGCGCTTGCCGATGTCACGGTTGCAATCCAAGGCTTCGGCAACGTGGGTAGTCACGCGGCACGGCTGATTGTCGAGCGGGGCGCCAAGGTGCTGGCGGTGGCCGATCATCTGGGCGGTGTATCGAACGCCAATGGCCTAGACATTCCAGCCCTCGTGGCGTGGGCGGGCGAACATCGCACCGTAAAGGGATTTCCCGGCGGCGATGCCTTCGACGGACCCGAGGTGCTCACCTGGAAGGCCGATGTCTTGATTCCGGCCGCGCTAGAGGATGCCATCACCAAGGAAAACGCCGGTGAGATACAGGCTGACATAATCGTCGAGGCCGCGAACGGCCCGACGACGCCGGAGGCCGATGAGATCCTGCAAAAACGGGGAGTGCTCGTGATACCGGACATCCTCGCCAATGCCGGCGGGGTGACGGTCAGCTACTTCGAATGGGCGCAGAACATCCAACAGTTCCGATGGGAGCTCGAGCGCATCAACGATGAGCTATCGAAGATCATGCGCAAGGCATACGCGGCGGTGAGTGCGATCGCAAAAGAGAAGAATGTGAACCTTCGAACCGCGGCGTTCGTTCTGGCCATACGCCGCGTGGCTCAGGCTGCGTTGTCCCGTCGCTACATCAGTGAAGACATAGGGCTCTGAAGTAGTCGGGGGCAGCCAAAGGCTCAAAGAGTCTCTCAGCCAGTCACCATCAGGATCCAGGGAGTGCCGATAACGAGGAAGATAAAACGACACATCTATTGGAACGAAAGTACAGTTTATATCAGCATAGAATCCGGCTGAAATTATGCCAAATTCCGAATTTCCCTTTTTTGCTTTACAATCCCCATTCCAAGTACTTTTACCCTTAAATTGATAGGTATAGTCTTGGCCTGTT
>CAXMNC010000228.1:0-3291 GCA_964194625.1 Acidiferrobacterales bacterium | reverse complement strand
GCGCAGCAGACTTTGTTCCGCCCCGGTGAGCGCCCGTCTCGCGGTGCCGGCAGCCGCAGCTTCCAGCCAGCTGTATTCGCGCAGTCGTACTAAGCTCCAACAACCGAGCACAGCAAGCATCGAGATCAACCCCAAATTTGCGGTGACGATGATTGACGGCGTGTCCGTTGCAAACGCCAGGTTGTACCCCTGAACCAGCACTGCTGCCGCGAGATATGCACCGACGCCACCGATGAACAGGATGCGCGTCTTTCGACGGGTCTCGATCAAGTCCGTGGACAGGCCTTGATATGCCTCAGCCAAGGCAAGCAGCACGAACATAATCATAAGCACTTCGAATCCCGCGCTCGAAAGGATTTCCCAGCCGGATGTGTCGCCTAGTCGGTGGCGCTCGATGAATACGAGTTGTTGCCAGAGACCCCACACGATCACTGCAGCAACCATAAAAACGTCCGGCAGCGAGATTCTGAACGTTTCAGCAAACAGGTTCCTGGTGAATAACCAGAAAAGCGCAGCGTTAGCCACACACAGGCCAGTGAGGGGGTAGATTAATACGCCGAGGAATCTTTCGGCATTCGACGCAGACGTGAGTACGAACGAGATGGCAGCCAGGCAACAGAGCACGCCGACCCATCCCGTGCGATCCCGGCGACCGGCCCGCAACATCAGTGTGGCGAAGAGCAACAGAGTCAAGACAGCCGCAGTGCGTAATACCAATTCAAATTGTGGCATTTCGATCGCCTTCCTTCGGGATTTTGCTACCCGTAATCCCGATCAATAATTCCGATTTACCGCTTGTCTGCGGTTCGACACGAGACCCGGTCGAGCGGTTCCCTTAACGTCGCAAATCAGGAACTTCGTCTCAGCAATAATGGCGCCACCGGGACCGCCATTATTTATTTGGTGCGGGGCAGGATTTGAATCCCAGTTCGCCTACGCTGCCGATCCAAGAGCAATTGGTTGGTGCGAACTGACCTTTAGTGAATGGTGTGTCGCCGCGCTGAAGCCCTCGCAGGTGATCCTGCGCGCGATAGCGAAAACGAAAAAGGCCGGCCCTCGAACAGGGTCGGCCTTTTTTGGTTTTTTGGTAGCGGGGGCTCGCTTTGTACGTTAGCAATGGCCCCGGAGCCCATTGCCGTATTGGAGTTCCCTCTAATAGTTGCCTGGCACTGAGCACTCTACCTCCCGATTCTCCACCTTCGGCCCAAAAACCAGTTCTTCAAATCACTATGCTGGCGGTGCCGCGCGTTTGAGTTTGTCATTACGCTCATGGTGATTAGTGAGAATCGAAAATGGCCTGATACGCGGCGACCTTCGTACGGATTGCGTCCAACTCAGCGTCATTCGGATGATCGCGATCCGCCGGCAACGGCAGGCTCCCGAACTTCATCAGGCAGGCCATGAGCAGAAGACGTGCCTTCGTCGCCGTCAGATTGCTGCCTTCGATGAAAAGATCAGTCGGATTTGCGGGTGTGAATCCTTGATGATTGCCGCGGCCGACGCGCGCGACGGGCATGCCCGTTAGTGCGGCACGCCTGAGCGCGGCAATCGTCGGCTCATCGCTCGATGAGTAAGGCGCGTTTCCCTCGAGCACGAATCCCGAGAGCGGCGAATCGACGAGATTCTTCTCGATGCGTCCGAGGACTTCTACGACTGTGTCGGGGTCATCGGAATAATCGTCCGGAAGGTACCTGGCATGTTTGATGATCGTAACTTTGGGGATGGCGGATGCGAGCAGCTCGCCCCGGTCATTCTTGATGCGAACATCGTGCTCCCCTGCCCGGCCAACACCGGTAACCTGTGTTGGGAGCTTCGTTAATCTTACTTCCGACGTGTGCGTGTGTCTCTTGGTCGGCACAAACGTCAAGGCAATGGGATTAATGCCGCCGACGATTCCCCCGTGACCGCCGGTTGCAACGTACCCACCGGGTCGGTCGTCGCCCTTCTGTACATCCCGCGCGGTGAAGATCTGTTCTTCCTGAATCATTACTGCGCCGACGCGGTCTTTGCCGTCTGCGTTCTTCCAGATCCCGGACACGATGTATTCGACGGAATCTACGATGTTGCGATCCCCGTCGTTACTGAGCATGCCGTGGGTTCGTTGCGAGGAGTTGCCGACGATGGGTACGGTAGTATCGATCAACAACCCGAGCCAGTAAGTGGTTTCCTCGGTTGTGGGACTGCCTTCGAGCCAGATTGATCCCGCAAATTCTCCGGTCGCGAGCGCACGCTGCACCGTGTTCGTAAGGCGCGCCAGGGTGGGCATGGCGGGCGACTGGAATTTCGGCGTATACGTGAAGAAGTCGCGACCCCAGACCTCCTTTGGAATGTCGCCATCGCCGACATCGGTGCGCTCATTCACGGACAGGCCCTTTCTGTAGCCGCCCGACGGCGCAGGTCGATAGAAATCGAAGTCCGCTTTGGCGCCGAGAAGATTATTCCGTCCCCCACTGCCGATACCGAGCCGATCGATCTCTTCGACGATACGCGATGCATCCGGATAGAAGGGCACTCGACATTCCTCTTGCGGAGCGCCCGGAGTGGCACAATGGCCTTCCCAAGCGCTGCCGTCGGCCTGACGAGCCATATAAGGAAGGGGATATAGACCGTCTTCGGGCAGCAGTCGCACCTCGTGAACTGGAACGTCGCTCGAGCTACGGCGATCTTTATTGAAGACACCGGTCTCGGGATCGACGAAGCCGTCGGGCGGCGCGTATAGCTCCTGCATGTCCTGTTCCAATGGATGCGCGCTAAGGGCCTTAATGTAGACGGTTACCGGTGCCGCTAATCGCTGGGGCCGAATTGCGTCGAACCGAATCGGCGTACCGTCAGGATTGGTCAGTTGCGGCAACCCGTGCTTAACCCGAGCCTTATTGCTCGTAACGAGAGACTCGCTGTTCTGGATCGTGGCGGTCGGCCCCGAGAAGATGGCGATCCTTGGCTTCTGCGCCATAGCAGGCACGGCCGTACTGAGCAGAACGAGGATTAAAAATGACCGCATTGGCATGGTAAAAAACGTCATCGAAATTCTCCCCATTAGGAACCTTATTTAAAATCGAAATTGGCGTTGCGACGCGATTTCATAATGTCACGCGCCGCTGATGCTGTTATTGATGGCTCACTGCGCATTATCGCGTTTTGGGGTGGTCCGTTACAGTGGGGGAAGACCAGAAAGCGGACGTAACAACATCGTTGAGTTCCAGCAGGCTCGCTCGTGCCGATGTTAGTTTTCGCTTATGTGGCGTCTCTAGCCTCAGCCAGCTCCGCGCGACTGCCCTCCTCCGATGCTAG
>CAXMNC010000227.1:0-4104 GCA_964194625.1 Acidiferrobacterales bacterium | reverse complement strand
CATAAACCTGCTCGGTCTCTTCCGCAAATGCACCTTTCGTCGTCATGTAGACTGGCCCGAGCGCCACGCAGAACTCGAGTTCTCGCCGCGCGTGCTCGTCGTCGGCAAGGGGCGCTATTAGTGATTTACCCTTCTCGAGATGCGCCTGTGCCTCCAACCCGGCTGAGCGGCCGAAGGCAAGCTGTCCCGCTAACAGCCATTGCTCCAGGGCCGCATCGATTTCTCCCGCCTCGGTAAGGTGATGCGCCAGCAGCTCTGGCTGTACCCGGATCGTTTCCAACTGCTGCTGTAGCATCGAGTCAGCGACCCGTCGGTGCAGTTCCCGTCGATGCTCCCGGAGCATAGTTGCGTAGGCAGCGTCTCGTACCAGCGCGTGCTTGAAGGTGTAAGAGGCATCGGGTGGGGTGCCCCGCCGAAGCACCAACCCTGAATCTTCGAGCTGCTCGAGATCTTCTCGCAGAGTTTCCTCGCTACTCTGAGATACGGCTGCGACTAAGCCGTATGTAAACTCTCGTCCGAGTGTCGCGCCGATTTGAGCCACCTCCTTGGCCCGGCCGAGGCGGTCCAGGCGTGCCACCAGTGAATCCTGGATCGTACTCGGGATTTCCAGCTTGAAAGATGACCCGGAATTATCACCAATAAGTCCCGATTCGAGCACGGTCTTCGTCAATTCCTCGACGAACAGTGGAATCCCATCGGTTTTCTGGTGAATCTGTTGGACTACTTCCTCCGGCAAAGCCGTATCACCTGCTACGGTTCGAACCAGCGAATTCACGTCACGACTGCCCAAATTACTGAGCATCAGCTGAGTTACGTGTCCCTTGACAGTCCAGAGCGATTCGAACTCGGGACGGTGAGTAATCACCACCAACACCCGCAATCGGGCCACGTCATCTGTTACCGCATCGAAAAACTCTCGAGTCGAGTGATCGATCCAGTGGACATCCTCGAGAATAACCAGTACCGGCGCTTTAAGCGCCAGTGTTTCAAGGTGTTTTACCAGGATTGAGATCGTTTCGGCTTTCCGTTTTTGCGGCGTCAGCTCGGTGGTATGGTATCGATCCGTGGGCAGTGATAGCAACGCCGCCAACAGCCCTTGCTCGATTGCTGCGTCGCCAAATTGTGCTTCGAGCTTGTCGAGCTTTTCTGATTCCTCGTCGTTTCGGTCAAATCCTGCGGCTCGCTCGATTTGAGCGATGACTGGATAGAACGCAGAGTTCACGTGATACGGCGAGCACTGATAGCGAAGCAAGGTGTGTTGGTCTGCGCGAATCCTCTCCCTCAGTTCCTCCGCCAGCCGGCTCTTTCCGATTCCCGGCTCTCCGCCGAGCAGCACGACTTGACCTTCATCGGCGTTCGCCAGCTCCCAACGTCGCAACAGTATCGCCAACTCCTCGTCCCGCCCTAACAGCGGACCAAAGCCATCGGCGCTTGCTGCCTCAAATCTCGTCGTCTCCTTCACTCCGGTTGCCAGATAAGCGGTGACGGGTTCACTGATACCCTTCAGCGAGCGTACATCGTCAGGTTCTAACTCGATACGTCCTTCGACCAAACGCCGGGTGCTCTCCGCAATCAATACGCTGTTTGGTGACGCAACCCCTTGTAGACGTGCGGCAAGATTGGGAGTGTCACCCAACACGGCCCGTTCTTCCGAAACCCCTTCACCAATGATGTCACCGGCCACCACCAGTCCGGTCGCAATACCGATGCGTACCTGCAGCTCGAGCTGCTCCAGCGGCTTCAGTAAACTCACCGATTCGACAATGTCCAGGCCCGCCCGGACCGCACGTTCAGGGTCTTCTTCATGGGCCTGGGGAAATCCGAAGTACACCAGTAGCCCATCGCCCATGTACCGGGCAATATAGCCATCGTATTGCTCGATCGCTTTTTTCGCCGACGACTGGTAAGCGGCCAGCACTTCGCGGTACTCCTCGGGGTCCATCGATTCGGACAGAGCCGTGGAACCGACCAGATCGCAGAACATTACCGTGAGTTGGCGGCGTTCGGCATCCCCGGCGAGACTGGGTTGCAAGTTGGGAGTGGCGGATCCTGACCGCGGTCCATTCTCAGCACTATCATCGAGAGACTCAATGGCCTTCAGAAGGGTCATACGGTGACCCATAGCGAGAACACCAAGCTCCTTCAGCGCGGCCTGGTCCAATTTTGCCAGATGGCGCCACTCGATGGCGTTCTGTTCGAACGCGTCGGCATATTGCCCGAAGCCGAGTGAGTGGAGCCACTGCCGGATGTTACCCATGCGGGTGACCATACCTCATCCGAGGTTTTGGTGCGAGAAACGAGTTCTCGGAGTTCCGGAGTTCCGGGGACACAATACTTAATTGAAAGTTCGACTTAAAATGCAACAAGTTAAGTAGCATGTTCTGGACTTGAACGGAGTTATGTATTGTGATAATCCTCTAGCCAGCCTCCTCGTGGCCAGTTGTTAAACTGACCGCTCACTTTAAATTTGAGGAGACTGACATGCCATATTACTGCGGTATAGATTTACATTCAAATAACCACGTTGTAGTGGTGATTGACGATAACGATAATCGGGTTTACGAGAAGCGCCTAGCCAATGATCTTTCACTGACGCTTCTGGCTTTAGCGTCTTTCAAGACGTCGCTCCACGGCATTGCCGTCGAGTCGACATTTAATTGGTATTGGTTGGTGGATGGTCTACAGGAGGCTGGGTATTCCTTGAAGTTGGTCAATACGGTCGCGGTCAAACAATATGATGGATTGAAGTATAGCGATGACAAGCACGATGCATTTTGGTTGGCACATCTGATGCGGTTAGGCATATTACCGACCGGCTACATCTACCCCAAAGCCCAGCGTGGGATAAGAGATCTGCTACGACGTAGAGCGTTTTTAGTGCGACTAGCAAGTAGTACTCAAGTCAGCATACAAAATCAACTGTGGCGTTCGACGGGTGTACGGGTGAGTTGTAATACGATACGTCGAAGTGATTATGTCCCTGATAGTGTTAAAGGCTATATCCGTCAAGGCGTTGAATCAGAGCTAACGGTATTGCGTACACTGCAACAGCAAGTCAAGGAGCTTGAAGGTAGTGCACTGCAAGCGGTCAGGTTATCAGACGAATTTAAACTATTACAAACCATTGTGGGTGTGGGGTCGGTATTGGGTTTAACGATTATGCTGGAGGTGGGCGACATCCATCGATTTGCCAGTGCAGGGAAGTTTGCCTCGTATTGTCGTTGTGTGGATGCAACACGGATCAGCAATGGTAAACCAAAGGGTTCAGGCAATGCCAAGGCGGGCAATAAATATCTGTCCTGGGCCTTTTCCGAAGCGGCCCACTTTATGGTGCGTTATGAGCCGTTGGCGAAACGATTCTATGACCGCAAGAAAGCAAAGACAAACGGTATCATCGCGATCCGAGCTGTGGCCCGAAAGTTGGCCAGAGCCACCTGGATGATACTTAAATCTAACACCCCCTATGAGGCCAAACTGATGTTTGGCAGTTAAGTTGCGTTGACCGGGATAAACCAGGTTGGGGAGTGGTAAAACCACCTATTGTGATTGGATATCTCGGTCGACCATCGATTTTCCGTTTCGCCCAAACCGTGAGCTATGACGGGACTGGACAGCAAAAGCTGAACCACAGATTGTGTGAAAATGACTGGACGCGGTTTGGAACCGAAGATTGTGTGGGGTAGTAACTACCAGGGGCAGAACAACAAGGACGCGTTCGGCCTTGACCCAGATGGGTGACTGGTGCGGATCGTTTTAATCCGACACCAAAGACTTAAGACATAACGGGTGCGACAGTGATCAAATCGATGGCGATCAATGAAGTATGCTATTTCTGGTAGCAGGGACATGATCGTGCTATTGACAGAGGCTGGCTAATGGGTGTCCCCGGAACACCCCCCGAAAGGCAATTGGACCGGAACGACGATCATCGCTTCACCGTCATCCACCGACGCTAGCGTAACCGATCAGCCCGGTGCTGGCACCTATCGGTATAGCGTCAGGAGCGCCAGTGCTGCCCCATTTTATAGCGCCTGGGTGACGACTACCCAGGATGTGCCGAAAAGTCCTGGTCGGGGTAAGCGGCGGCACAAAAAGCTATAGTGG